>DAOTTU010000040.1:0-115927 GCA_034437655.1 Anaerolineae bacterium | reverse complement strand
GGGAACATCTTCGCCAGTACCCCCCCCGGCATTGAACGCGGTTGGCTCGTTGGCATTGGTGACAATAACTACCTGTGCGGGTTGGTCACCGAGTGGGTCACCACCGAGGCTGAGTACAAAACCAAGCACCCCAAACGCAGCCACACCAGCCACAATGATCAAAATTAGCAGTGACCACCACGGCAAATAGAGCCCGCTATCGCTTTTTGAGAGGCGGCGGCGGCGCGGGCGGGGTGCATTCACTTCTGGGGGGGCAGTGGTACGTCGCGCAGATTGCTCCTTAGCAGAACTAACGTTGCGCGGGGGGCGTTGTTGCTCAGAGGTCAGCGGTTGTGGCATCGGTGGGTTGACCGGGCGCGGTTGATTTTCGTAGCCACGGCGCGGCAATTCACGGCGGCCACGGGGTTGATGCGGGGTTGGGCTCCCAGCGCGCGTGCTGTCGCTGTCGTCCTCTGGCGGCGGTGGGTTTGGGGTCGTGTAATCGTCAGTCATGATGCTTGCCTATCGGTTGAGCCATTCCAGCAAACGGTCCGTTGTCCAGGTATTGATAACACTTTCAGGGCGAATCCAGCCACGGCGGGCAGTGGCGATACCATAGTGCATCAAGTCCAGATTGTCGATGGCGTGCGCGTCAGTGTTGATTGCAATCTTAACGCCGAGTTCCTGAGCGTGTCGGGCATAGGGCGGTTCAAGGTCCAGGCGGCGTGGATTGGCGTTAATTTCGAGTGCGGTATCGGTCGCTTTAGCGGCCTCAATAACCGCATCCATGTCAAGGTCGGCCGGCTCACGGTTGGGGATCAAGCGGCCGCGTGGGTGCCCGATGATGTCCACATGCGCATTGTTGATCGCATTGAGTGCGCGCTGTGTTATTTGATCACGCGGTTGTTGCAAGCTAACATGCAACGAGGCGACGACCAGATCAAGCTGCGCCAGTACTTCGTCTGGAAAGTCGAGCGTTCCGTCGGCGCGAATATCAACTTCGCTACCGTGCAACACCGTGAAGCCATCGCCCATCTCATCGTTAACGCGGCGCACTTCCTCCTGTTGTTGCAAAAGCCGCTCAACGCTCAAGCCATTGGCCATACCGAGGCTGGGTGAATGGTCTGTAATGACGATATGTTTCAGACCACGGGCGCGGGCCGCTTCGGCCATTTCACGGATGGAGAATTTGCCATCGCTCCAGGTGGTGTGCATGTGTAAGTCGCCATGAATGTGCTGATGTTCAACAAGCGTTGGTAGCGCGTGGTTGAGTGCAACTTCAATTTCGCCCCGGTCTTCGCGCAGCTCAGGCGGCACCCATGCCATCCCCAACACCTCGTAGACCTCCTCCTCTGTCGCGCACAAAATTTCCTCGCCGCTGTCATCGGTGCGAGTAAAAGCATGCTCGTTGAGTGATAGCCCCTGTTTCAATGCCAGTTCACGCAAGCGGATGTTGTGCTGCTGCGAGCCTGTGAAGTACGAGAGCGCAGTGCCATAGCGCCGGGGTTCCAGCACACGCACGTCAACCTGCGGGCCATCCACGAGTTCAATCGAGCTTTTCGTCTGGCCATGCCCCAATACCCGCGCCACGTCCGGCCGATTGACAACAGCTTCCATAATTGGGGTCGGGTCTTCAGAGGCAATGAGAATATCTATATCACCAATGGTTTCACGGCGACGGCGCAAGCTCCCGGCGACATCTCCGCGCAACACTTGCGGCAGTTGCAGCAAATCGTCCAGGATTTGCAGGGCCATCGGCAATGCAATACCAATTGAGGTGCGTGTTGTACGGCGCGAAAGTGCTTCGATTCCGTCAAGGATTTTCTGTTCGCTTTTGGCTCCCATTCCACTCAGTTTCTGGAGCTTGCCTGCCTCGGCGGCTGCTTTGAGTTGGTCTACTGTCGTGACACCGAGTTCATCCCAGAATAGCTTGATTTTCTTTGACCCCAGACCATTGACCTGCAATAGGTCGCGCAGCGAGAGCGGCACCTCTTGTATCAGGTTATGGAGGTATTCAAGGTCGCCAGTGTCCAGCAGTTCTTCAATTTTTTGCGCGATAGCTTTGCCAATATTGTCCAGCGCGGTGAGGTCGCCAGTGTCCGCACGGATAGCAGCCAGGTCGCGTGGTAAATCGCGAATACTTTCGGCGGCATTGCGATAAGAATTAACCCGGAATATTTTTTCGCCTTTGATTTGCAAAAGATCAGCAATGATGTCGAATTGGTCGGCAATTTCACGGTTGCTGAGGGGGGGCACGCGCTTTATCCTTTCGCCCAAATGTTCCATGAGCGATTATAACACATGCACTGCATCCTGCGGTAATGGGTGCAGCAAGCGAGAAAAAGCACCTCCGGGGTGAAGGTGCTGCTGTATCAAGTATTGTGTTAGGCGCGCTAACTGATTAGTTGAAGGCAGCGACGGCACCATCAACATCGTCATAGATGTTGAAAAACTTGTCAAAGCCGATGATCTGAAACACACGCGAGACTTTCGGGTTCAGCGCGACCAGTTTCAAGTCGCCCCCATTCTCCCGGTTCTGGGTCAATACATCGGCGAGGGTGCGCAAGCCAGCACTGTTCAAATAGCGAACCTGGGACATGTCGAGGATGATTTTAGACTGTCCCTCGGAAACGACCGTCTGTAGTGCCAGGTCCATATCAACAGCACCTTCACTATCAATGCGGCCGTCAAGCTCCATGATGGTGATCCCGCTTTGTTCGGACGACGTAATCTTCATTGGCATAAACCTCCTTCGGGGGTTGCACCGAAAACTGTAAGGTGATTATAGATTAAAAACGCTAATGTGCGTATGGCAACACATCAGCGCTTGATCTCATGAGAAAATGACGATTGTGCATGCTATTGCGCGTTGCGTGTGACAAGGCGCTGGTCAACTTCGTCGCCTGTAATCAACTTACCTGCGCGCACTTCTTCGACACGTGGCACTTGCCCGGCCAGGTCTTTGTCATGCGTAACCATAACAATTGTCTTGCCATTGGCGACCAGTTCCTCAAACAGCGCGAAAACCAACCCTGCCGACAGTGTGTCGAGGTTCCCGGTTGGCTCGTCACCGACAATTACTTTGGGGTCATTGGCGAGCGCACGAGCAATCGCAGCGCGTTGTTGTTGCCCACCAGAAATCTGGCTGGGGTACTTGTTCGCGACGTCTGGAATATCAACAGTTTCGAGTAGTTCCATCGCGCGTTGTTCACGTTCGCCGCTGTAGGTGCCGCAGTAGTGCATCGGCAGCATCACGTTTTCTAACACCGTGATCGTCGGCAACAGTTGAAAGAACTGGAACACGACGCCAACGTTGCGCCCTCGCCATTTTGCAACCGCGTTTTCGCTCATGTTGGTAAGACGCTGGTTCGCCACATAGACTTCGCCGGTAGTGGGGCGGTCTATGCCAGTAATCATGTTGATCATGGTAGATTTGCCGCTACCAGACGGCCCGACAATCGCAACGAACTCGCCCGCGTCAATTTGGAGGTCAACGCCACGTAGTGCATCGATCTGACCGGCTTTGGTCTTGTAGACTTTAGTTACTTGCTCCAGTGAAATGAGTGGTTTCTTTTCCATCAGTGGTTTCTCCCCCTATTAACCTTGTACAGGCTTGTGTTCGCCGGTGGCCAGTTTTTCGCGGAGTGCGGCCAATTCAGCAGTGCGACGTTTGGCAGCAGCTTCCAGGTTCGTCTTGCCGACCATACCATCAACCAATTCGAACAATATCGGCACATTTTGCACGATCTCACGGTCATGGGTCACGATCATGATGGTTGTACCCTGTTGCGTCAATTCCTTAAAAATGTTGAAAACGTTGGTGGCGCTCATGCGGTCAAGGTTGCCCGTCGGCTCGTCACCAATCACCAGCGGCGGGTTGTTTGCCAGCGCACGCGAGATGGCAACACGTTGCTGCTGACCGCCAGAAAGCATATCTGGCGTCTTGTCGGCCTGGTCTGCAATGCCAAAACGGTCCAGTATTTCAAGCGCTTTGTTGCGTCGCTCACCGGGCTTGTAAACGTTGGCAAAGTCCATCGGTGCCATCACATTTTCGGCTACTGTCAGCGTCGGCAGTAGTTGGAAAAACTGAAAGATAATGCCGACATTACGAGCCCGCCATTTGGTGAGTGCCCGTTGCCGTTCTCTGGTCACGTTCACATCCCCAACGATAACTTCGCCACGGGTGGGGTTGTCTACACCAGTGACCATGTTCAAAAACGTTGTTTTGCCGCTCCCTGAAGGCCCCAGTAGCCCGATGAAGTCACCTTTGTTGATCGTCAGGGAGATACCACGCAGCACATTGAGTGGCCCGGCAGGGGTATCATAAGTCTTTTCCAGGTCTTTACATTCAATGAATGTTTCGCTCACGTTATCTTGTTCCTCATCTATCAGCGGCTGATTGCTAGGCTTATTCTACAGATAATTACGACAAATTTAGCACAGAAGTTGCAGCTACGGTAAAATTTGAAGCACTCATTGTGCATTTCTGTACATTGCTACTATCCGTTCCTCATCAACTATTCTTTTTTGCTGCTCAGTATTTAAGTCTGCGCTAAAGTTGAACCATGAATGAGACACGTATTTTGATTGTGAGCGATAATCCGCTTGCGCGAGCAGGGCTTGCTGCCATGCTAGCGGGTCAGCCGGGGCTTGTATTGCTGGGGCAAGTTACTGGGGACGACCCGCTAAACGCCTTCGAGCCCGGTGTTGTGTTGTGGGATGTGGGCTGGCAAGCTGACCTGCAACAATTGAAGGCTAATGATGGCCTGGCAGCACCGTTGCTCGTACTTGTCCCTGATGCAGCGCAGGGTGTAGCTGTTTGGGCGTTGGGTGTGCAGGCGGTTCTATTACGGACAACGCCTGTGGAGACACTCAGCGTGGCCATATCCGCAGTTGCCGCCGGGCTTATTGTGCTGGATGCAGCGCTTACGGACTTGATCGACACCACACCCCCCGCCGACGAGACACTCTCCGTTGAACTAACCCCACGTGAGTCTGAAGTGTTGCAATTGTTGGCCGAAGGACTTTCTAACAAAGGCATCGCGTTTCAACTTGGCATCAGTGACCACACCGTCAAGTTCCATGTGAATGCAATTATGACCAAATTTGATGCGCAAAGCCGCACTGAGGCCGCTGTTAAAGCTGCCCGGCTGGGACTGATTACGCTCTGAGCGTCGTGACCCCTACCCATTTTTCCAGGTTCAACCTACCGCATCAGTCAATACCGCACACCGGCTCCTTCTCCTAAACTGAGGACATCATTGAATACCGTTCCATCATTTTAGGAGCAAAGCCCCCATGAGTACTATCTTGCAAGACCTTTCCAATGCACTTGCAACTACTGTCGAAAACACCGACCCCAGTATCGTGCGTGTTGACGGCCGCCGTCGCCTGCCCGCCACCGGGATTGTGTGGTCTACGGATGGCGTCATAGTCTCCGCGCACCATGTCATCGAACGCGACGAAGATATCACGGTCACGCTGGCGGATGGCGCCGAAGTGTCTGCTACCCTTGTGGGTCGCGACCCCGGCACTGACATCGCCGTGCTACGCATTGATAGCAACACTGCCGTCACTGCTGCGGATTTTGCTGATCTGGATGATCTCAACGTTGGTAATCTGGTGCTGGCACTGGGCAAGGCTGGCGAAAACGTGCAGGCGACACTTGGTGTCGTTAGCGCTATCGGCCACGGGGAGTCAATGCGCGGTCGTGCTAACAGTGAACAGGGCGGTCGTGGGCGTGGCCGGCGTGGGCGTGGTGGTTCGCGGCGGGGTATGACGCTGGAAAGCTATATTCAAACCGATGTGGTGATGTATCCCGGTTTTTCGGGCGGGCCGCTGGTCGATGCGACGGGCAAGGTGCGCGGCATGAACACCTCCATTGTGCAGGGTACCAGCATCGCCATCCCCACCCCTATGATTCGCACTGTCGTTGCACAACTGCTGGCTCACGGCCGCATGAAGCGCGGCTATCTGGGGATCACGACACAGCCCGTGGCCTTGCCAGACAACATCAAGCACGAACTTGAGCAAGAAACGGGTTTGCTGGTCATCGGCACGGAGCCGGAAAGCCCGGCCGCTGCGGCTGGTCTGGTGCTTGGCGATGCGATTGTCGCTGTGGATGAAGTCACGGTAGCGACCATTGACGACCTGATGACGCAACTGTCTGGTGATCGCATCGGGCAAGCAGTGCCATTCCAGATTCTGCGTGGCGGCGAACTGCATGATGTTCAGGTGACAATCGGAGAGCGTCCATAACCATTGTTTTGTAAGTTGGTAGAAAGACAAACCTGCATGACCACAACAGTTTTACAATCCTTGAGCGATGCACTGGCCGGCCTGGCTAGCAACACACGCCAGAGCCTTGTCCAGGTGCGCAATGGTGATATGAGCATCGGTGCTGGTACCATCTGGCACGCAGAAGGTTTAATTGTGACCAATGCCCACGTTGCCCGCCGTGACCGACTCTCAGTTGTCCTACCAGACGGCCATGAACTTGACGCCGATGTCATCGCTCGCGACCGTGCGCAAGATTTGGCCGTGCTGGTTGTTGAGGCGACGGGCCTGCCCACCATCGAACTCGGTGACTCGCGCACCTTAGAGCCCGGGCAATGGGTGATGGCGATGGGGCACCCCTTTGGCATCATTGGTTCGACTTCAGCAGGCGTCGTCATCGGGATGAGCAAGCACTGGCAAGAAACGCTACCGTCTGACCGGGAGTGGCTTGTCGTCAATCTGCAATTGCGGCCCGGGCATTCGGGTGGCCCTCTGGTAGACACACACGGACATCTGGTTGGTATCAATACCCTGATGAACGGTCTGGACGTCGGTGTTGCGATCCCGGTGCATGTAGCCCGTCGTTTTGTGGCCGAGGCATTGACCGTCTAGCCACCCTCAGAATTTAACTCTAGACAAGATAACTGGATGGGGTGTATACTGCCATCCAAGTTGCTGAGATAGCTCAGTTGGTAGAGCATCGCACTGAAAATGCGAGGGTCGCCAGTTCAAGTCTGGCTCTCAGCACAGCAAAACCCTCACGGCAGTCTGGTGGGGGTTTTTGTGTTTTTTGTGCCTGAAGTGACCATTGTGTAGTACACTGGCGAACACTTAATTTCCTGTGATGCAAAGGAGTACTGTGGCTATGCATGTCTATGAAATCAACACCTGGACGTGGTTAAGCGGGTTATCCCGTGTTCATGGCGAATCCATTAGCCTTAGAAACGTTCCCAATACTGAATTGGACTATCTACAGTCTTTAAAGGTTGATGCCGTCTGGCTGATGGGTGTCTGGGAACGTAGCCCGGCCGGGATTACCGTTGCCACAGAGCATCCGGGATTACAGGCTGAGTACCGCAGCTCCTTGCCAGATTTCAGTGCTGACGATATCGCTGGCTCACCTTATGCGGTACATCGCTATGAAGTCGCTGCTGAGCTTGGTGGGCGTGAAGGGCTGCTGGCGTTTCGTGAGGGCTTACAATCGTTGGGGCTGAAACTCATCCTCGACTTTGTACCCAATCATGTTGCCATTGACCATCCGTGGACAACCGAAACCCCCGACGCGCTGGTAAAGGGTACGACGGAAGAAATGCAGGTAGACCCTGACTCATTTTTTGCGGTAGACGCGACAGTTTTTGCTTACGGTCGTGATCCTTATTTCCCGGCATGGACAGACACTGTACAGGTCAACGCCTTTAGCGAACCATACCGCAAACTGTCGATCAATACGCTGCGTGACATCGCAACGCTGTGTGATGGTGTGCGCTGTGACATGGCGATGCTGTTAACAAACGAGGTCTTTGCCCGCACCTGGAGCGCGGACCGTGTTGGCAATGCGCCGGATGATGAATACTGGCAGGTTGTGATCCCGGCGGTGCATGAAGAAGCGCCAGGCTTTATCTTTATTGCCGAAGTGTACTGGGACATGGAGTACACCCTTCAACAGCAGGGCTTTGATTATTGCTACGACAAGCGCCTTTATGACCGCCTGCGCAACGAAGACGCCACCAGCATTAACGGGCACTTGCACGCCGAGCTTGACTATCAGCGCAAACTGATGCGCTTCATTGAAAATCATGACGAAGAACGCGCCCTGATGGCTCTCGGTGAAAGCAAATCGCGCATGGCAGCCGTTCTTATCGCGACACTACCCGGCGGCAAGCTCTGGCATGAGGGACAATTTGAGGGTTATCGCATCAAGCTCCCGGTGCAGCTTGGTCGGCGGGCGACAGAAAACACTGATGCTGAGTTGCAAGCCTTCTATCTGGCGCTGCTATCTGAAGTTGATCGTGATATTTATATGGACGGTAAGTGGCAGCTCCGCGCTGTGACCCACGCCTGGGAAGATAACAGCGGTAACGAAAATTTAATCGCCTACACGTGGCATCAGGGAGCGCAACGGGTGCTGGTGGTGGTCAACTATTCAGCGGAACAGTCACAGGGGCGTGTGCCAATGCCGGGGCTGGGGCTTGAACGCGCAGAATGGCGTTTGATAGACCGGCTCGACGATGACAAAATGTATCATCGGGATGGAACACGGATGCACGACGACGGACTCTATATTGATCTCGCACCGTGGCAGGCCCATATTTTCGATATTCGTCCACTTTAAAGCTGTCGCCACCACATGCCCGTGCATTCGGGGAGAATGGTTTGCTGCGTTGTGATGATGCGGTCGGCTAATTCATCACCAAAGAAGAAACGGGTCAGCCGCGCACCTTCTTCAACCGATCGGAAGCGGTAATCAGTGCGAAAGGTCGTGGTACTGAAGCTGTGATGCTGCTCTAGATGCTGGTAGTAGGCGGCGAGTCCGGTGGTGGGGGGCTGTGGGGTTTCATGCCCGGTGCCCATTGTTTCGAAAATGATGGCGACACCACCCGGTCGCACTACCCGTTCCATTTCTCGGACTGCTGCGTCAATTTCCTGCGGCCATGTCTCCGGGTACCAGCCCACAAGATGTCCGAAATTCCAACCGGCGACAGTGATGTCTGCGCACGCATCTGGAAATGGCATTCTTCGATTGTCGGCAACGGTCAGCGTGCAGTGGTCAGGAACATTCGCATGACGGAGCATGTGTGCTGAATTGTCTGTTGCGTGGACAGTTGCAGCAACTGGTGCGAGGATACGGGTGAGGCGTCCTGTGCCCGCACCGAACTCAACCACCTGCTGGTCGGAGAGATCACAAATTGCTTGAAGATTCGCTGCAATGTGGTGTTGATAATCTTCGTAGCTGACCAGTAGGTTATAATCAGGGGCGCGGTGCCTGTAAATATGTTTAAAATCGACCATCATCAGCCCTCAACCAGCAAAAAGATTCTGAAACATGAATAATGCCACCTAAAACCTACTACGAAATTCTTGGAATTGCCACCACTGCCAGCCGCGACGAGATTAAACGTGCTTATCGTGCATTAGCCCGTCAATATCACCCCGACGCCCGCCCCGGTGATCCGCAAGCCAGTGACCACTTCCGTGAAATTACAGCGGCCTATCAGACACTTATCAATATCGAGAAACGCGCCGCTTATGACGCATCACTCGCGACCAAATCTACAACCACCGCCCCAAATACACCCCCCACAACGACGTCTTCCTCCGTAACCACAACATCACGTAAAGCCTATGCCCAAACGACTCCTGATGACAAAACGCACACCGCCATTCGGTGGATATTTATGGGTGTGCTGGCGACGTTGTTTATTGTGCTGGCGCAGGTACTTCTGTTTTTGGACAGCCCCACACCGAACCGCATTGACCGCAGTGCTGCGAATACCGAACGCACCCCAACAGCGACTGCCACCTCTACCCTATTACCAGAGCTAGCGCGTGAAAATATACCGCCCCTGACCACAACAGCGCTTGCTACGGAGGCACTTGCAACCTGCACATTCGTACTTGATGACCTATCAGGCTTCTGTGATGCTATTGAAACCATGACAATTGAGACTGAAAGCGACCTAACACAGATTGTCATTCGCATTCCACCGGGGCAGCATTCACGGATTGGCTTGCGCGTTGATTACAACAGCCCACCTACAGGCTGGACAGTCAATATCGGTAATTCACCGCGCAACACTGGTACACAGGGCGATGGCCGTACCGGTACAGATGATGCACAGATAAGTATCTTCGAGCGTGATCTGTTGGTGTATGGCAACGAAGGCAACGACAACGCGCAACTTGTTCGTGTACAGAATGTTCTGGCAACTGACACTACACAGCTTTTTATTGTCGTTGGATCGGGTGAAATCGTCTGGTCAGTAGGTGACATTGCTGAACGTCTGACATCACGTTACCTGTTCATGCCGACTACCGATGCTGGCCCCCTGACATTTTTCGCAGCCTTTAACCGGACTATCGGGGCAACTGGAAGCCGTGAAGGGGCTGGTGTCGTTGCAGTGCAGGTCTGGTTAATACCGTGACGATTGGTACAATGCCCCACGCAATGCTATAGTCGCTGGTGTTTGTTATGCAATGTAGATATTGAGAATCACTATGTCTGATGAGGAACACAAGCCCGAAGAACCCAATGTCGCCTTGACACGGGCGTCAACCGCTTTGCAAGATTTGGCCGGCTATGTGCATCATGTCACAGTCGAAGCTGCTGCACGCACAATGGGCAATCTACGCATTGAGGCAATCCGACAAGAACGCACCTTAACTGAACGCTTTCTAGCGTATATGGAAATGGGCCTGGATCGTCAGATTGTTGACGCTGTAGAACC
This sequence comes from Anaerolineae bacterium, assembly GCA_034437655.1. GTDB lineage: Bacteria > Chloroflexota > Anaerolineae > Aggregatilineales > J027 > J027. Next base: position 105,227 of record DAOTTU010000040.1, on the reverse strand, counting down.
TCTGCGAATTTCTGCCATCGCCTTCACCGACCGTGGCAACGCTGAACGTACACTTGAACACGAAACTGGTGCAGATTTAGCCTGCTTTATCCGCTACGACCTCCCTGGTTTGCGTTGGGCCAAGGGGTTTTTGGGGCAGGCGAAAATGGCCGAGATTGCAGGTGTAGACGATGATGGGCGGCCGCAGGTTTCCATGCGTGATGAAGCTCACTACGACGAGATGATCGAAAACGCTCGCAACATGCGCAAAATTACGGAAGACAGCTACGTATTTTTCTTCTCTAAAGAGGCCGTAACCGTTGAAAAAACAGGGGCGTTGCTCGGTGATCTAGAAAGTAATTCGCAGAAGCCCTGGCGTGATGTTCATCGCTTTCGGCAGGATCAGCGTGGCGTTGATATTGCGAAGTTTTATGGGGCGTTTGTGGCCTGCCAGCTTGGCGATGTCTTATTAGACCGGCCGGCGGTTGGCTTTGACTCCATGCTGGACCTCATTACCAATCAAGGGATCGGTGTTGTGCTGCTGATTATCGTCGGGGCCGTGCCACCGCTGCCAGCACTGGCGCCAGATGCAACGGAGCTGCAAGCGTTACCGTACGAAGTCCCGCAAACTTACTGGGCCTGGCCACAACTGTTCGCAGCGTTGATGCAGAATCGCTAAACAAAAATAGGGCCGGGCACTGGCCCAACCCCATTTTGAACAGAAGTGAGAGAGAATGTAGCCGTGAGGCTTATTCCATCTCGGCTTCGCCCATGTCATCAAGCATAGGTTCCAGTACCATGTCGATCACGTGGATGATGCCGTTCGCAGCGTCAATGTTGGTGATGATAACGGTTGCACCGTCAACGGTCAGGTTGCCATCCATGTCGGTGCTGATGAGCAGTTCTTCACCAAGCAAGGTTTCAGCCAGGAATTCACCGTCCATCTCAGCCAGAACTGTCTGTGCATCCTGTGCGGAATTTACACCTTCAAGGACGTGGTACAGCAGGATCGCAGTAACGAGATCAGAGTCACCGAGGACTGCGGCAAGGGTTTCTTCACCCAGTGCTTCAAAGGCGGCGTCAGTCGGGGCAAAGACGGTCAGTTCAACAAATTCACCAGTTTCGTCTTCAATCGTGGAAAGCGCTTCTAGCACGATGGGGTCAGCGGCTTCAACAGCAGCCAGCAACGCGGTGAACTGTGGTGCTTCCATGTCGGTTGCATTTTCAACGACGATTTCAGCAATGGTGCGGTCTTCAGGCAGCATCACGGCGTCAATGACGTGAATCACACCGTTGGCAGCTTCAATGTCGGTCAGTTCAAGGATGAGCGGAGCGCCGTCAACAGTTACGCCACCTTCGGCTTCCATGTCGAGTGTGACATCGAGGTTCTGACCCTGCAAGGTCGGTACAGTAAATGCGCCTTCGCTTGCTTCCAGTGCAGCAACAACATCTTCAGAGAAGACTGCACCGTCAAGGACGTGGAACAGCAAGATTTCAGTGACCAATTCCTGATCGTCAAGGACAGCGGTCAGGGTTTCTTCGCCAAGCGCTTCAAATGCGGCGTCGGTGGGTGCAAAGACAGTCAATTCAGCTTCAGGATCAGCCAGTGCGTCGAGGACAAGCGGGTCAGCGGCTTCAACAGCAGCTAACAGTGCAGTAAATTCGGCATCTTCTTCAGCAGTTGCGCTTTCAACAACGATGTCAGCAATGGTTGGTTGCATGTCGTCTTCACCATCTTGTGCAAACACCGGGGTGACGGCGACCAGCATCAATGCCACTGCCAGCAAAATTTTAAGCGAACGGGTCATATACGGTAAACTCCTTCATGGATATGTGTTTAATCGTAAAACGTCATTAACTATAGCTGGCAAAAATGAGTGGCGACCGTAATTTGGCTAAGCGCATTAATAATGATGGCTTAGCGCTTTATAAAGACATAGCGTCAATGTTATGAGATCATTAAGAGGTGGATGAGATGTTGAGGGATCGGTATACAGGACGTGTAGAGCGCCCCTGCATACCAAAGATATTTAAACAATGAGATGGACCTGGCTTTGCTACCTGCTAGTCATCACCAAGCGCGTCCAGCGGGGGGAGGGTTTCGATGGTTTGTGGTGTGGCAGTCTGTGTCGGGGCAGGTGTTGCCGTGTTTGGGTTGCCATCACGGAAGGCACCGCTAACCGCCAGGTTATCGAAGGCTGCTGTGAACGCTTCGTTCTCTACATTGCCCGCGAGGAGTCCAATTCCACCGCTGAAGTTGTAGTCATCATCACGATAGTCGCCAACGAACTCGTCATTGACGTAAAGCGCAAGATAGTCGTCCACGCAGTAAGCTAGCAGTTGATTACTGCTTCCTGCATCAATGGCGCTGTGTTCTTGCCAGTTTTCAAGGTAATCGAGTGATTGTAGCCCGGACACACTTTCCTCAATGCGGGCAATGCTCCAGAAGCCATCTGCACTGACCAAGAGCGCATACCCGAGGTCGTTGCTGTGGGTGCGACAAACTACCCCGTACCAGCCATCATCGCTACCACTGCGTGGTTCCGCTGTGACTTCGATCATCACATTCTTGAGATTGATTGCAGGGTTGCTCCCGACCAGGTAATGATTGCCGCGTTCGCTGAAAGATGTGATCTGGTATTGCCCATCTGCGACTGTCTGTGCCGACTGACCAATGCGCGCAGTCTCAAACGTCGTCTCGGTGGACTCAAAATCAAACGTCAGTACCTCCTCAGCGGTCTGAAACTGATTACGTTCAATCTCGGCATCATCGCTACCACAGGCTACCAGAAGCAGTCCCAAACTCACTACAGCAAGCACTAGAAGCGCTGGTTTTTGCATACATTTCCTCGCTTTGTTGCAGATATAGTTATTAATCTGACCATTTTGCAAGAATATATCTTTCGTGTTGTAAAGCAAAACGGGCGTTTTGTTTGCCAAAATCAGGGCATATATTTGGCGTTATAGCAATCCTCAGCAGGCAGCATAGCATGACATACAAGACTAGCCCCGAGGCGTCGTTTCTTGCGAGGTTTCCTCGCTACCTCGCATCGCCCGCAACCGGCCGATTACCCAGTTCTGCTGTAAACCACCGATAAATGCCAACACCCAGACGACAGCGTTGCTGGTATCTTGCGCATCCGTTGTGAAGACTGTCGCGACCCACAGCGTATACGTCATAAAACCCATCAATGCACCGATGAACGGTGAGGCAAAATACCACCAAACATGGGCCTTATCGAAGTCGCGCAAGACTGTGACATGCCGATTCAGCGTTGTGTAGGCGAGAAACAGCCCACCCGCCGCGCCAAACAACGTCGGCGTGAAGGCATTCGCTACAAATATAGCATCTGCATCGGTGAGTACCTCTGAGAGGCTGGTACTAAGAATAGCGAGAGCAATTAATGCACCAAACCAGCCAATGATGTATGTCATCAACAGCGAATTGTAGCGCTCAATATCGGCTGAAATTTCATCATCGCGGCGCAGGTCAGCGCGGATACGAAAGACAATAGCGCGAGCATCGTCATAATTTTCGCGTGATTGCAGGATCAAATCACTGGCCTGCAACAACTCTTTCTGGTATGTATCAGCACGCGCAGGCTTCAAGGACGGCCGTTCGGCAATTTCCTCCTGCAAAATTTCAATCATATTCCAGAGTTCATACAAGCGAGCGTCATCAACGAGTGTTGCTAACAACGTTGGGTCGGCGGTTTGGGTTTCTTTGAAAAGCTGTTCGACAGGAGGTCGGCGGCGCTCACCGAAAGGTGATGGTATCGTGCTTGCGCCCTGTACTGCCGCTGTCAGAGCTGTGGCAGGCTGTAGTGGTACGACCCCCCCCAGACCTTCCTGATTAACAATTGGACTCGTCTGGCGGGCATCGGCGGCGGTTTCTGGACGTTGTGGAATGACATCCTGAATACGATCAGTTGCTGCGTGTTGATGGTCTAAATTGACTGCTGTCGGCTTCTGGAGGTCTTCTACCAGCGGCACCCCTTCCCCTTCCACGATTGCGGGCGCGGCAACAGCCTGATTCCTGACAGCGGGTGTTGTGGGTACTGATTCTGATGTTACTGAGGGGCGCTGCTGTGCCGGGATGGGGTTATCCGGTAGTAGCGCCTCCATTTCGTTAGCAGGTTGCACATCAAGGGCTGGCAATCGCATTTCTCCCATTACCAAACCCTCAGATTGGGTTGGGCGAGCAGGTGCCTGTTCTGACGGGGTGGGGGGGCGCTGCTCAGGTACTATTTCGGGTGTTGTGGGGAGAACTGGCGCTCCGGCGGCCGGCTTATGGGCACCGCGTAGCTCAGCAGGTTGTACGGGTGGCTGTGTTGCTTCAGATGCAGGGATTGCTTCCGGGTTCGGGTCATTGCCAGGGCGTGCGTCAGACATTGGGGCCTCTGTTTCCGCGGTGGGGGCGAGTGTGGCTTCGCCGGGTACAGTTACAGCATCAAAAGTAACGTCATCTGTTGCTGATTCGATTGGTGTTTCGAGGGCGAATGTCTCATCAGGCGGGGCAACGTCAACATCAGGTGGTCTTTCGTCACTGCGAGTGAGTCCGGCGGCGCGGCTTTGCGCTGCAAATTGCCCGAGTGGCGCATCGTTCTCTGGCATGTCGTCAACACTGACGTTAGAGGCAACGTTCAACGCTTCAAAACTCGACGAATCTGGCGCAGTTTGAATACTGGCATCGTCGTCGTCAAAGTCTTCGTCATCTGCCGGGAAGAAATCGAGTGCATAATTAGCAAAATCAAGATTATCAGGGGTAGAGGCTGGTGTCTCGCTTGCATCGGCGGCGCTGGTCGTACTGGGTGTTGGCGGCGGTGCCAGCCCGAGTTCATCACCTGTTGCGAAAAGCGCGTCTATTTCATCAGTTTCAGCTTGAAACACGGCGTCATCTGCTGTTTCTTGTTGTGATGACGCCTCTGGTTCATTGCCATGAATGATTTTCTTGCCACGGCCGTGCAATGAGGCCCGTTTGAAATCATCATCAGGTGGGTTAGTGCTGCTCATGTGCTGGTTTCTCCGCGTTTAAGTATTTCCGTTGCAATAGCGCGATAGGCCGCTGCGGCGGGATGATTTGGTGCATAATCCATTAATGCCTGTCCATTGACAGGTGCTTCAGCGACAACATCATCAAGTGGCACATTGATTCCCCAAAATTCGCTGCCAAAAGCAGATTTCAGTTCTTCAACAACTTCGGCTGAGTGTGTTGACGTGTCATTGTACATGGTAGCGAACACCCCTAACAAATGAATATCCGGGTTAGCGCTGCGTGCGACACGTTTCATGACATCTAATAAAGCACGTACGCCGCGCATGGCCAGATATTGTGCCTGCACCGGGATCAGCAGTTCTTGTGCAGCCGTCAGCCCATTGGCGGTCAAAATACCGAGCGTGGGCGGCGTATCAATAACAATGAAGTCGAACGCCGGGCGTTGGCGCGCAAGGGCGTTGCGCAAACGAATGGTGCGATCCTGATGTGTCGCCAGTTGAATTTCAGCCCGTGCAAGTTCCAAACTGGCAGGAATCAGCGCCAGATTAGGACCAACCGTGCGAATTAATCGATGCACAGAGGTGTCAGTTCCCTGCATGAGCAAGGCATAAACACTGCGACGGACGTTGAATGAATCCACGCCAATGGCCGCACTGAGGCCGCCCTGCGGGTCAAGGTCAATCATCAGCACGCGCTGCTCAAGTTCACTCAATGCACGGCTGATATTCAATGCTGAGGTGGATTTACCGATACCACCTTTTTGATTGGCTATCACTATCGTTCGTGCCACACGTGCCTCCTGCCGGGTACGCGGTCAACAAGTTGGACTGGATTATAACACCCGGAGCCCAGAAGGAAAAACCGTTGACCGTGCGTGTTGCTGTACGATATACTGTGTCGCAGAAGCGCCACAGGCGTTTTTGTTTTGTTATTGCACATCAATCAATACAGCTAAAATGGAGACAACCAATGCCAAAGCGGACATGGCAACCTAAGATTCGGCGGCGAGCGCGTAAACACGGCTTCCGCAAGCGCATGAAAACCAAGACAGGGCGCAACGTGTTGAAATCACGGCGTGCCAAAGGGCGTCATAACCTCGCTGTCAAGCGTAATCATGTCAAAAAGGTTAACTGGAAAGCCTAGCCTGTGCGTTCTGCATTGCGGCTGCGCCAAAAACGTGACTTTGCTCGGCTCCGTGTAGAGGGGCAACTGACACAGCACCGTCTGTTAAAGCTAAGTTATGCCCCCTCAACCGTACCGCATAACCGCTACGGATTCATCGTTAGCCGACGGCTCGGGAACGCAGTAGACCGCAATCGCTTACGCCGACGTCTGAAAGAAATTGTGCGCCAGTTACACCCACACATTTTTCCTGATGCCTCGTCAACAAGTGCTGCACCAGACTATGGTGTTGACTGTGTATTTATTGCACGGACAGCAGCCGCTTCTGCATCATTTCATGAATTGCGCATGGCGGTTGAAGCAGTGTTGCAGCGTGCGCGTCTTTTGCATTGGTAACTGATTTTGTGAGGTAAAATCCATCTATTATGAAAACACTTGCTCTGGCACTCATTCGCTTCTATCAGCGTGTTTTGTCTCCATATGTACCCTCCGGGTGCCGCTATGACCCAACCTGCTCACACTATACCCATGATGCCATTCAAATGCATGGTTTCTTCAAAGGCGCATGGTTAGGGGTGCGGCGCATTGCACGCTGCCACGGACTAAGCCCGGGTGGCTATGACCCTGTACCACCGAAACGAAATAAGAAAACGCTTGAACGCGGGAGTTCATAAACCGACTAATGCCGACTAAGTTCTTGAAAACACCTTTGTTTTTGCTATTGTTTAGCGTCTTCATCGTCGCCTGTGGTGAAGGGCCGAATGCATGGCCCGGTGTCACGGGTGTAGACGAAGATAATTTGGTGGTGGCGTATAAGCGCGAAGTTGTACGGCTGGATGCCAATGAGCAGCGCATGTGGCGCTATAACGGCGAAGATGATACAGACTTCTACACACAACCCACCGTTGTTGATGATGTGGTCTTCATTGGTGACTACAAAGGGCGCGTTCATGCCATTAGCTATGAGACGGGCGAACGCTTGTGGATGTATGAACAAGATGTGACCGAGTTCCTCATCTTTAGCTTTGGTCGCCGTGACCGCGTGCTGGCTCCGATTACGATGGGTGACGAGTTTGTCTTCTTTGGTGACGAATATGGTGTCAATGCGCTTGAACGTGCTGGCGACGAAGGTGAAATTGTCTGGGAATTTGAGACAGATCACGGCGTCTGGTCGAAGCCCCTCTACCTGACGGAAAGTACGGTTGTAGACGACATCTGCGCCGACTACATTATTGACTGGGAGAGCGACTGGAACCTTGAACCGACGCTGCTTTTTGCATCGCTAGACAAAAGGATGTATGCTCTTGAACCCCAAACTGGTGAGGAACGCTGGCGGCTTGAGCTTGATGGCGCAGTGGCTGGCAACTTGACTGTGGATTGTTTGCGGCAACGTGTTTATGTTGGAACCATGAACAATCAAGTCCTCGCGATAGACATTCGTGAGGGCAACATTATTGACACGTTTGACACAGAGGGCTGGGTTTGGGGTGGCCCTGTAATCTTCGAAGACAGCGACGACGACGAACGCAAGCTCTATGTCGGTGACCTTAGCGGCTATCTCTACGAACTAACACTGGATGCCGACGGGTTTTCGGAAGAAACGTTTCAACGGCGTCTGAGCGAAGAACCACTACGCGCTTCACCGCTGATCGTCGAAGAAATTGACAGCGGGCGTCCTATCCTTGTGATCGGTTCCGAAGACCGCCATGTTTATGCAGTACCGCTTAACGGGGCGGGCTGGGTAGCGGATCGTGAGCGTGACATTTTTTGGTCCGAAGAATTTGATGGCCGCACGGTGAGTGAGCTAACGGTCCTTGACCGCGAAACCGAAGACGGCCTGACCCAGCGACTTGTCATTGTCGGCTCTGATGACGATGACCAGATGGTGATAGCCTTAGATTTAGGCAATGGCGGTGATGATGCCTGGGTTTATGAATACGACAACTAGGTACTGGGAGTAAGCAGGAAATGTTTTTAATCGATTTCATTGTAGATGTACTGTCAACAATATTGCTGTTGTTGTATGGTGCGCTTGGCGGCAATGTGTTTTTGGCGATTGTTGTGTTTACCGTGCTGGTGCGGTTGAGTATCATGCCGCTGACATTGAAGCAGCAACGTTCCATGAAAAACATGCAAGAGCTGTCACCCAAGCTGCGCGAGTTGCAGAAGAAGTATAAGGACGACCGCGAACGCCTCGTACAAGAACAAATGGCGCTTTATCGTGAAAATGGCGTCAACCCGATGGCAGGGTGTTTGCCGTTGCTAATTCAATTGCCGATCATCTTCAGCTTGTGGCGTACAATTATCGCTGTGCTTGCCTCTAACCCGCGCCAATTGGTTGAATTGCAGGATCGCATCTTGATTGATGGTCTGGATCATCTGGTGCCATTGAGCAACACCTTCTTATGGCTGAATTTGGCGCTGCCAGACCCGTACTACATTCTGCCAGTGCTGGTTGGTATCACCACCTTCTTGCAACAGAAGATGATCATGCCGATTACACCCAAGAAGCCAGCTACGCGGCGCAAACCGGGTGAACCGATTGACCCAACTGAGCAAACACAGCAAATGATGCGGCAAATGACGATCATTATGCCGTTTTTCCTCGCGTTCATCTCTGCGACATATGCATCGGGCATTTCGATTTATTTTGTGGTTTCCAATGTTTTCGGTATTATTCAGTATTCCGCAATGGGTAAAGCCGACGTCCGGCGTCTGTTTGGGATTGAACCCAAGAAAGATGAAGATGAAGCCACCGCAACAATACCTGAAGGTGATGAGGACGAGTCTGCTGAAGGCGCACCGGCTCGCTCGTTAGAGGAACAGGTTGTAGCGCAGGCTGGTGCAGCAGTCGCCGCCGGTCCGCAACTGAAACCGGGTATTGCAGTCATGACGCTTAAGCCAAACCCGCCCAGCAGTGCGAAACCCAAACGTAGTAGCACGAAAAGCAACGGCAACCGTAACAAGTCTAAATCCGGCGGTTCGTCTTCAAGCAAGGGCAACCGATCGCGCAAGAAGAGTAAAAAACGCTAACTAGGGAGTAATAACGATGAGCGGAATGCGCTCAGTGGAAGTCTCAGGGGCAGATATTGAATCCGCAATTGCCAAAGGGCTGAAACAGCTTGACGTGTCACGTGAGAACGTCATCGTTGATGTTTTAGATGAGCCTAGCCGGGGGTTGTTAGGGATTGGGGCACGCATGGCGCGTGTGCGCTTGACGACTGCTGTCGCACCGCGTAGCGAACGTGAAGAGTTCGTTCCGTCTGCTGAAAAACCACAGACAGCATCCTCGTCCGTAGACAACACTTCGGTAGAAACAGCCGCCAGTGAAAGTGAAAGCAGTGTTGTTGCGGAGGCGTTTGAGACTCCCTATGAACCCTACGCCGACCATGATGCCTACAACGCAGACGATGAAGATGATGAAGGTGATCTTGGTTCTGGGGCACGTGAGATTGTAACAGACGAGGAACAACTCGACGATGATGTACAGATTGGTAAAGCCAAGCTCGAAGAAATTCTGCGACTGATGAACATTGATGCAGAAGTAGACATTGAACGGGCGAAACGCGATGTGGTGACCAACCGGGCACCATGGGTGTTGCATATTCATGGTGATGACCTTGGCGTGCTGATTGGCCACCGTGGAAAAACCCTCTCAGCATTGCAATATATCACACGGTTGGTGTCCAGCCGTGACACCCAACAACGCCCTGACTTTATCATCGACATTGAAGACTATAAGACCCGTCGCCAGGAATCATTAGAGCGCATGGCGTATCGTTTGGCCGCCGACGCGATTCGCCGCCACCGCACCGTGAAAATGGAACCCATGCCGCCCCATGAACGCCGGATCATCCACATGGCCCTGCGGGATAACCCTGAAATTGAAACCGTTAGTGAAGGCGAAGGTAGTCATCGACGTGTGATGATCATTCCACGCGATTAGTAATGGCTATAAAACGCCTTTGTGATGGGCTAAACCAGGAGCGCGTCTGCATTGCTTGTAGGCGCGTTTTGCGGTATAATTAGAACATATGTTAACAAGTCCATGGTTCTCCCTTGCGCGACAATGTGGCACTTTTCCCCGTGCCATATGGCCAGGTACGAACCAAATCAAGCCGCAACGAATGCAATCACGCAAAACGCTGGCTGTGTAACCAACAGGAGAATACCGCATGACTGATGCGCCTGATAAACCCAAGGGTCACTCGTCCGCTGACTACTCTGAAAAAGACATCAAACTCTTGCAAGGTGTTGCGCATGTACGCAAGCGCCCCGGCATGTATGTTGGTGGTACCGACATTAAAGCGCTTCATCATCTGGTTTATGAAGTCGTCGATAACTCGGTTGACGAGGCGCTAGCAGGGCGTGCTAGCCGTGCAGAGGTTATACTCCATGAAGATGGCTCGGTGAGCGTGATTGATGACGGGGCCGGTATTCCGGTTGGGGCCGGGTCAGATGGCCGTTCGACACTTGAGTTGGTGATGACCGAAATCGGCGCTGGCGGTAAGTTCGAAAATGATGCCTATAAGGTGTCTGGTGGGTTGCATGGTGTGGGGGTGTCTGCGGTGAATGCGCTTTCACGGCATGCACGTGTGACAGTGCGTCGCAATGGCAAAATCTATCAACAGGACTATGAACGCGGCACACCCGTTACCCCTGTCGAAGAAATTGGTGAAATGGGGCCAGAAGACTCGACCGGTACAACCGTGCGCTTTTTACCGGACGACGAGATCTTCCCGGACACGCTGTTTAACTATCAGACTCTCGTGGCCCGCTTCCGAGAAATAGCATTTCTGGTAAGTGGCATCACCATAGTCATTGTTGATGAGCGTGAAAAACCCATCCCCCGTGAAACGGCGTTTTACTTTGAAGGAGGCTTGAAATCCTTCGTACGCTACCTGAACCGCAACCGCAAGCCGCTGCATGATATTGTGTACGCAGAACGTGAACTTGTGTACGACGAAGGTACGCAAAAAGAGCGAACCGTCGGTGTCGAAATTGCAATGCAATATACGGATGGCTCTACTACTAGCGAACTGTCCTTTGCCAACACCATTAACACGCCCGATGGCGGCACGCACATGACGGGGTTACGGGGTGCAATCACCCGCACAATCAACAATTACGCCAAGAGCAATGGTATTCTCAAAGAAAAAGATGCCAATTTCTCTAGCAGTGACACCCTCGAAGGGCTGACAGCCATCGTCAGCGTGAAGCACCCCGACCCACAGTTTGAATCGCAGACCAAAGTGAAGCTGATGAATGCGGAAATGAATGGGGCGGTTTCACAGGTACTCAGCGACGTCTTCAGTGAGTTCATGGAGACCAGTTCGCGCGACGCCAAGCGCATCATCGAAAAGTGTATGCTCTCGAAGCGTGCGCGTGATGCCGCTGCGAAAGCTCGTGATCTGGTGCGTAGCAGCCGGGGTAACTTGCTGGAAAACACAACGCTGCCGGGTAAACTGGCCGACTGTTCAACGAGCAATCCAGATGAAGCCGAACTATATATCGTCGAAGGTGACTCGGCAGGTGGTTCTGCCAAGCAGGGGCGTGACCGTCACTTCCAGGCGATCCTGCCACTGCGGGGTAAAATTCTGAACACGGAACGTGCCCGCATGGACAAAATTCTGGACAACAACGAAGTCCGTGCGCTTATTTCAGCGCTAGGGGTTGGCATTGGTGACGATTTTAACCTCGATAAACTGCGCTATAAGACCGTTATCATCATGACGGACGCAGACGTGGACGGCTCGCACATTACAACACTGTTGTTGACGTTCTTCTTCCGCTACATGACGCCGCTCATTCAGGCTGGAAACCTGTACATTGCACAGCCGCCGCTGTATCGTATCCAGTACAAGAAAAAGCTGGAATATGTTTATACCGAAACGCAGCGCCAGCAGGTTGTCCAGAGCTTGAACGGTGAAAAATATAGCTTGCAACGCTACAAAGGGTTGGGCGAAATGAACCCTGATCAGCTTTGGGAAACCACCATGAACCCCGAAAACCGCATGTTGTTGCAGGTGACGATTGAAGAAATGGCCATCGCAGACCGTACCTTCGACATGCTGATGGGGAGTGCGGTACCGCCACGCAAACGCTTCATCCAAACCCATGCGAAGAACGTGCGGAACCTTGATGTGTAACAGCACTTGCGCCATCTGATACAACAGCAAAGCGGGGAGGGCGTGGTGTCCTCCCTGTTAATTCCTCTGAGAAGAAACAAGACATAGCCTTCATGAGCGATCTACAGATTCCCCGCAAATGGAAATTGCGCGTCGGTGATGAACACCACAATGTGTTTGCCAGAGGCATGAATGAAAATGCCGAGCATGTTATCATGAAAGCGCTGCTGTGGGCGCTCTATCTGCCACATTACCCTGAGATCATCGTTGAGGTTAAAATTGGTGACCGTTACAAACCTGATTTGATTGCGTTTGATGCACACCACACCCCGCGTTTTTGGGGAGAAGCCGGGCGTGTTGGCGCTGCTAAGATTCGTTCAATCGCACGCCGCTATTCGGACACACACTTTGCCATTGCCAGGTGGAATATGAATCTGGATCCGTTAGTTATGCATGTGCAAAAGCAGTTAAAATCAGTGCGGCGTAACGCACCGTTTGACCTGCTGCGTTTTCCTGTAGACAGCAAAGAACGGTTTATTGATGAGCGAGGCTATATTTCAATCAGCTTTTCGGATATTGAGTGGGAACGGTTGACCCCATGATCGTTAATGTAATTTGTATCTAAACTTGATTGTGAAATACAGGATGTCGTTTATTTATGAGCTATGTCTGCCTAGCTGCTGTTCACAATTTGAACTATACTGTAAACGCTAAAGTGATACAGATTAAATAAAAACTGATTTAAGCCAATAAAATTAATGAAAAATAATACTAATCTTCATGTTATCCCCATAGCTGCACCGGTTCGCACCAGCGCTTTTCCACTGGCTTCCACTGTCCGCGACGCTATTATGGCGGCCGGGGAACAGCTCCAAACGGGTGATATTCTTGCTATTTCAAGCAAATATGTAGCCATTAGCCAGAATCGGATTGTTCGGCTGGCAGATGTTCAACCGCAAGCCCGGGCCCAACGCATCGCAGCGCGGTATAATATGGACGCTCGGCTCGTTGAGTTGATCGTTCAAGAATCGGATCACATTTTTGGGGGAATCGGTATGGGGTTTTTACTTACCCATACGCAACACGGCGTTATTTCTCCCAATGCCGGGCTAGACCAATCTAATATTCCAACGGGGAACGTAGTCTTGTTACCAGAAGCGCCATATCCCACAACGGCAGCACTGCGGACAGCGTTGCAAGCTGCCACAGGGGCACAGATTGGCGTGCTGATGACAGATAGCTGGTTGATGCCCGGCCGATACGGCACAACGGGGGTTGCGATTGCCGCGGCTGGCTTCGAACCATTGCAAGACGAACGTGGCAAGCCTGACCTTTTCGGCAACCCGATGCGTGTAACCCAGCGTAGTATTGCCGACACACTGACCAGTTGCGCTGAGATGGTCATGGGAGAACGCGCCGAAGCCATCCCAATTGCAATCATCCGTCATGCCCATGTGTCACTGACCGAGCGTTCCCTGTCGGCAGCAGACATCGCTATTCCGTGGGAACTCTGCATTTATGTTGAATCACTGACCGCAGGCAAACTAGTCGAGGAAGCGTGAGAATCGCCATGCCTGATGATGAACTCCATGATGTTAACATACTGGTCGTTGATGATAATGTCTCTGCGCGTCGATTGATTGTTGAGTATTTGAAGCCAACCCGAGCGACAATCTACAATGCAGCGGGTGGACTCGAAGCCCTTGAGATCCTTCAATCGCAGTCGATTGATCTTGTGATTCTTGATATTCTGATGCCTGTGATGGACGGCTATGAAGTGCTAGAACATATGCGGGCCGCTGGTGACCTGCGTGAAATCCCGGTGGTTGTGGTGTCTGCACTTGGTGAAGTACAAAGTGTCGTCCAATGCCTGCGGTTGGGTGCAGAAGACTACCTTTATAAGCCGATTAATCGAACGTTGTTGCTAGCCCGTGTTCGCAATAGCCTTGAAAAACGTCACCTTCGCCTGGAGGAGCTGCGTCATCTTGAAAACATGAATCAGCTCAAAGACCAATTTGTACGCACCATCACGCATGAAATGAAAAACCCACTCGCCCTGATCAGTGGCTATGTTGAACTACTGATTGAAGATGATGTTGTTCCAGAAGGGCAACCCACAGAGTTTCTCCTCAGTATCCAGCGCTACACCACGCAGATGAACACATTGGTGCAAGACTTGCTTGATCTCTCAAAAATTAATATGACGTTATCGCTTGAACCTGTTGATATAGCAATGTTGATTGAAAACTGCATTGCTGATATGAATGTTCTCGCACAAAAGAAAGCAATCCACATTACGTTCGACAGGCCAGCCGAAGCGCTCATTAGCCGTGTTGATACTCTCCGTATGCAGCGAGTTTTCAATAACTTAATCTCGAATGCAATTAAATACACAATCAACAACGGTCAAATCATGATACGAGCTTATGTTGATGCTGATTCACAAGATATTGTAATTTCGGTTGCCGACAATGGTATCGGAATCCCTCTCGAAGACCAGGACCGTATCTTTGAATCGTTTTATCGGGTACGCAATGACAGCCATCAGGAAATTGAAGGGACTGGCCTTGGCCTGGCAATTGCACAGACGATTGTAGAGCAGCATAGCGGTCAGATAACTGTGCAAAGTACCCCGGGCGAAGGTAGTGTCTTTACAGTACATCTGCCGCAGTAGGTCGTCATCCTTCCATATTGAATACCCTCCTGCACCGCGCTATAGTTGTGGGCTGTTGAGTACAAAAAGAAAGCAGGCAGCAGCATGCAACTTGGTATTATTGGACTCCCCAATAGCGGCAAAACCACGGTCTTCAATGCCCTGACTGGCCGCCAACAAGAAACGGGTGCGGTCTCTAGCGGTAAGCTCGAAGTGACGACCGCTGTGGTAAATGTCCCTGATGAGCGCGTAGATACACTCTCGCATATTTTCAACCCCAGGAAGACAACTTATTCAACAATCACGTATGCAGATATTGGTGGCATTGACAAAGGTATTGGCGAGGGACTCAGCGGGCCATTGCGTAATGCTCTCGCGCAGTCCGATGGCTTTTTGCATGTTGTCCGTGCTTTTGAAGACGACAACGTCCCACACCCATACGTTGATATTGACGCGCAACGTGACCTCGACATGATCGAAACCGAATTTCTCCTCGTGGATCTCGTCACGATTGAAAAGCGCCTCGGCAAACTGGCAGAGGAACTCAAAAAAGGAGCGAAGGTTGATAAACGGGCCAATGCAATTGAAACCGAACTCTTAGAGCGGCTGAAAGTCCATCTTGAAGACGAAAAACCGCTTCGTGACCTTGAGCTGAATGCTGACGACCGCAAATTGATCAGCGGCTATGGGTTGTTGTCAATGAAGCCAATGGTCGTGGTTGTGAACATGGGCGAAACCATACAGCCCGCCGAAGAACTGGTGCAATACGATCATGCTAAGTCAATTGTGTTGGGCTTGCAGGGGCAGATTGAAGCAGAAATTGCCCAACTTGAAGGTGAAGACCGCGAGATGTTTCTTGCAGAATATGAAATTGAAAAGCCCGGCTCGGCGCGTGTCATCAATGAATCGTACCGCCTTATGAATATTCAATCGTTTTTCACTGTGGGTGAAGATGAAGTCCGCGCCTGGACAATCCCTGTCGGTGCAACCGCTCCGCAGGCGGCTGGTACTATTCACAGTGACTTGCAGCGTGGCTTTATCCGTGCCGAGGTGACACCCTACGACGCGATGATCGAACTTGGCACCATGGCCGAAGTCAAATCTAAAGGCAAAATGCGCATGGAAGGCAAAGACTACGTTGTACAAGACGGCGATATCATGAATATCCGCTTTAATGTCTAGCGTGAGCTGCTGCTAGCGCACCTCGATTTGGAAGAACGTTGATGGGCCGGCGGTATTGCCATCGTAGGCAATAATCTCAAGGGCGTGTGTGCCTGCTTGCCGGGGGGTATAGGTGTGTGTGGTGCGGAAAATGCGTGTGCCAGCCGTGTTTTCCAGTGTTTCCAGTACATACCCAAAGCGCCGAATTTCAATGCGCGACACATTCTGCGCGCCTTCGGCAGAGAGTTGCATTCGAACCGGGCTATTTGTCGTAAATGTTCCGTCTGCTTGCGGTGATAGCACTGCTACAAGTGGTAGATTATTTTCATCAGGCGTGGGTGTTGGTTGGGGTACGGTATCGTTTACGCGGGAATCTACTGTCTGTGGCAAGTAGGCGTCCGGGTTGCGGTTGACTTCGGCGGCAACACCGACCAGAAGCGCTGCAATAATCAAGCTGAGCAAACACGAACGCAGGGTAAAATTTTGCTGCCGAGGCTCAGGCGCATGAACGGCCATCGGCTGCAGAACATTCGGATTATATGGTGCCGGGATGGATTTCGCATTGTCGCCGCGTATTGGCGAGGCCACCGACAATGAAGCGGGTGTGCGGTAGGTATCAATCTGGGCCGTGTACTGCGTGGTGCTGCGTTTGGGTGGGGAGGGTGGTTCGCGCTGCGCCAGCGTTTCAAGGTCATGCAAGGCGCGCTGGTAGTCCTGCGAAAAATCTTCAGCAGTACGATAACGCTCAGAGGGGTGCTTGGCAATTGATTTGAAAATCACCGCGTTGATGCTGGCCTTCAAGTTTGGATTAAACACGGTCAGCGACGGTGGTGGCTCATTGAGGTGCTTGTACATTAACGAATGGGGTGTGTCGGCCTTGAACGGTGGGTGCCCGGTCAGCATCAGGTAGACAAGAATGCCCAACCCATAAATGTCTGTCGATGGAGTTGCTTCTTCACCGCGCCATTGTTCCGGAGCCATATATGTCGGCGTACCGACCACGTTACCCGTCATCGTCAATGAACTGGTCAACGTCATGAGGCGGGCGATGCCGAAGTCGGTCAAAAAAGCGTGGCCCTGGTCATCAAGCAAAATATTGGTTGGTTTCAGGTCACGGTGGATAACGCCTTCGCTGTGAGCATGGTCCAATGCCATTGCGATTTGATAGAGCCAGCCCCCTGTGTCCGTCTGTGAAAGCGGATTTTTGCGCAGGATGTCGGCAAGCGTACCGCCGAGCATTAAGGGCATGACCATATACGGATACTCTTGATCATGACCATAGTCCAGCAGGGGGAGTACATTGGGATGATTGAGACGGCCAACGATGCGAGCTTCTTGCTCAAAACGGCGAATAAAGACATCAAGCGTATCGGTTGACGTGTCCATTACTTTAACCGCGACATCGGGCTGTGCATCGTCGCCTTTGGTGGCACGATACACAACCGACATACCACCGCGTCCGATGCGTTGCTTGAGTTCATATCCCCCTAAAATGATGCCTGTCAGGTCTTTCATGGTCACTCATCCGGCGATTCTGCGGTATGCGGGTCAAGTTCACTGTCGTGGACGGTTTGTAATGTACCAACCGCGTCTATGTCTGGATTCAATAATACCGAAAAGGGCCATTCAGCAGCTATGTCTTTTCGAAATTTAGCAATTTTGTTGACGTCTTGCACAACTCCGTCCAGCACTGCACGTTGCATGAATGCGACTGCTTTTGGTAGCGACGTGAATGCGACCACCAACTGTGGATGTGTTGGTGTTTCAAATACAGGCGTATGCCACGTCAACATGTCATCGGGTGAACGCCGCCACACAGGAACATTCGGTGTTTCCTTAATGAGCAAATGCAGGTAACGTCCGCGCACGTCGGTCAGTTGGTGCCCCTGCAATACCTCGGCGGCGTCTGTTGTGGTTGCTGCCACGGCGATGCGCTCGGCAGTAGATAATGCTGCGGCATACGGTTTCTCACCCCGAAAGAAGATGCCCGCAGCTAACACTTCGCTCAACACACGGGCAAAACCGTTATCGATCAAGAGATTTGCATAGTGTTGTGGGTTGTTGCTAAGAGAGGGTGTAAGCGCTAGAAACCGTCCACCGGGGCGCAAGACGCGCAATGCCTCAGAAAAAATGCGTGTTTCAGCCGAGGTTTGTGTTACCATACCATAGATAGAGACTGCATCGACGCTGTTTGCCGATAGTGGAAGTTGCGTTGCCGTAGCAAGCGTATCGGCGGCATGTCTCCCAATACGGATAACGCTTGTGTCGGGGCGGCGTTGCTTTACTAACGACTTGAACTGCAAGCCCTGACTGAGGTCGAGCAAAAACAGTTTTTGACCGCTTGGGGGCAGGTGGCGTAGCATTTCCTGAACGGTCGCCGTGTGCATGGGAAAATGTAACCTCTCTATCCGTGTGTGCTAAAAATTGTAGAAATTGAGCCTGACAATAGCAAGGAGCTTTTTGTGGCAGACCTGCAAGTGAACACCAACGCAATGGTGGACTTTCTCGTCGGATTATTGAACACACCCAGCCCCACCGGGTATGCGAATCTTGCAATAGATTATGTTGACCAGCAGTTGTCCCAACTGGGGATGGCCGGCCTCAGCACCGAGCGTACCCGAAAAGGGGCGTTGCGTGTCAAAGTTGCAGGCGAAAGCGCGGATCAGCGACGGGGCCTGACTGCACACGTCGATACACTGGGCCTCATGGTTAAGGAAATTAAGCCCAGCGGCCGCCTGAAAACGACGCAGCTTGGGGGCTTTATGTGGACGGCCGTCGAATTTGAAGGTTGCACTATCCGAACACTGGATGGGCGCGAGTATCGCGGCACGATTCTGCCACAAAACCCCAGCGTCCATGTAAACCGTGACATTCGCGACGCAAAGCGCACCGCCGATATGATGGAAGTCCGGATTGATGCCCGCACCACCAGCGCCGACGAAACCCGCGCACTGGGCATAGAAGTCGGTGATTTCATTTTTCTTGACCCGCGCGTCGAAGTGACTGATACCGGGTTCATCCGTTCCCGCCATCTGGATGATAAAGCCAGTGTTGCCAGTATTTATGGCGCGTTGTTAGCCTTGCATGCGGCAGGGTTGCAGCCTGTCAAAGACACTTTCCTGTTGATTACGAACTATGAAGAAGTTGGCCACGGTGGGGCAAACGGCCTGCCAGACTCGCTTGATGAATTGCTAGCGGTAGACATGGCAGCGATAGGCCATGGCCAAAGCTCTGATGAGTTTTCGGTGACGGTGTGTGTCAAAGATTCTAGTGGGCCCTATGACCATGAATTGAGCAGCCGCCTGCGTGGTCTGGCGTCCGAACACGGTATTGACTGCAAGACGGACATTTACCCCTATTACGGCTCAGACGGCAGCGCATACTGGCGTGCTGGTGGTGCGGCGAAAGTCGCGCTGGTTGGGCCCGGCGTGGACGCTTCGCATGGGTATGAGCGTACTCATAAAGACAGCTTACAGCATACCGCGCATCTATTGAGCCGCTATTTGCTGAATCCTTAACGGCCAGGCAAACGATTTTGAAACCTGCTACAATCAGCCCAATAATCTGTTGCAAAGGGTGATTCGAGACAAAAGCCATGAGCAAACACCGACTACTACTCATTGAAGATGATGTTGACGTCGCCGAAATGCTGGTGACTTATTTCAGTGGACAGGGCTATACGGTTGTTCACAGTGACACCGGGTTGGACGGTGTGCAGCAAGCCCGTACCCAGTTTCCGCACCTGATTTTGTTGGACCTAATGTTGCCAGACATTACTGGTTTTGACGTCTGCCGGATGCTGCGATCAACGAACATGACACGCTATATTCCAATTATTTTCCTTACACAGCGCGACGACCGTGCCGACCGCCTGGAAGGGCTTGAAATCGGTGCAGATGACTACGTTACTAAACCCTTCGACATTGAGGAACTGCGGCTGCGCATTCAAAACTCCATCAGTCGTGCGACCCGCGATAATTTGCATGAAGTTCGCACCGGCCTGCCAACCGGTGACCTTGTGCGCTCCGAATACTTCCGTACCCTCTATGAAGAAGACGGTGAGTGGCGGCATATTGGTATCCAGATCGAAAACTTTGACACCTACCGCGACAACTATGGGTTTATTGCGGCTGATGACGCGCTGGGGATTGCTGCTCAAATCTTGCGCACGGTAGTAGGCGAACTGGGCACAGAACATGACTTCGTTGGCACAGACGCCGAAGCTAGTTTTGTGATTTACACGCACAGCGATAACCCGGACGCAATTACTCAGCATATCGAGCAGACGTTTCAGCAACGTGTAGAAGCGCTTTATAGCTTTAGTGACTTGAACGATCCATCACGCTTGATGACGCTGAATATCACGCCGTTTTCGATTGAAGCGTAGAAAGTGTATCAACTCGCCAGATGACATGGCATAACGCAGAGTTAGACGCGCAACTTGCCCAACAGGAAATTTTGACAGCACCAGACCGTGACAAATTATTGAATGTGCTTGACGTTCGCCCTGATGAAAACGTGACACTGTTAACATTGGACGGTATTCAAACCTATGCGGCAAGTTGGGGTGACCGTGCCGGCGTCTGGCTTGTGCTGGCAGTGGTGCGGATGCTGCGCGAAATTCTGCATGATTTTGATGATGGCCGCTTTGGCATGGTGCCGCCAACGCTATTTGTTGCCGTCAGTGATGAAGCACACCAACAGGAAATTGGACATCTTGCGCTGACCGGGTATCAGGAAATTTATGATGTGTTGCTGCGCACGCATCGCAAGCCGAGTTCCCCGTTTTTTCATCGTCGGGCTATCACTCAGCAATTTCCCCGGTTGCTGCTAGAAATTGCCCATGATGACAGCGCTCCACACACCGATGACGACCGTTTTGAAGACTGAATGATGCCGCAGCCGTTGAATTTAGAGGTGGTCGGTGCTGCACTGGCACTGGCCGACTTCGATGTGGTGCAGGCGCAGTCGGTAATGGCTCCCTTGCAACGTCCGCTTGAGCGTGCGTCTGGTAAAGCTGGCGATCCCAAACAGGCAGCAGTCCTACTCTTGTTGTACCCCCACAAGGGTGAACTGCGCCTTGTCTTAATTAGGCGCAACAGTTATGAAGGGGTCCACAGCGATCAAATTGGTCTCCCCGGCGGCCGCTTGGAGACAGGTGAAACGTACACAGCGGCGGCGCTGCGTGAGTGCCATGAAGAATTAGGTGTTGCCCCAGACAGTGTGCAACTGCTCGGTGAATTGACGCGCATTTACATCCCGCCCAGTGACTTTGATGTGCAGCCGATTGTGGGTTATGTGCCTGCGCGCCCGGTTTGGCGACCTGATCCGCGTGAGGTTGCTGAAGTGATTGAAATCGACGTGCAAACCTTGCTAGATGAAGACCTCAAAAGTGCCGAACAAATCAACGTCCAGGGGATGAGAATTCATGCGCCGTACTATGACCTGCTTGGGCATAAGTGCTGGGGTGCGACAGCCATTATACTGGCCGAATTTGAAGGACGTATCAAAGCAATTCCTGGCACCGATGGCTGAACACAAAAAAGCCCTGTGACCACCACAGAGCTTTTCATTCACCTATGTTGCGTGTTGCAGTATGGGATATTTGCTCAGGCCGGTGCCTGCTCGGTCACCTTCACAGCCTGCAAATTAACTTCAATGATCACGTCTTTGCTGACCAACACCCCGCCCGATTCCAATACCTGATTCCAGGTCAAACCGAAATCTTCACGGTTGATCCTGGTTGTGCCTTCGAACCCGGCACGGATATCACCAAAGGGGCTCAAGCCCTGACCGAAGTATTCAACATCGAAACTGACTTCTTTGCTGACACCACGGATAGTCAGGTCACCAGTGATTTTGCCCTGATTGTCGCCAGTGATCTCAATTTTGGTGCTTTTGAAGGTCATCGCCGGGAAGTTTTCAGCGTCGAAGAAGTCGGCAGAGCGCAGGTGATTGTCACGGTCATCAGCGCCCGTGCTAATGCTGTTGACGTTGATAGTGGCTTCTACGGACGAGTTTTCGGGGTTTTCTTCATCAAAGTTGAGAAACCCGTCGATGTGACTGAATTCACCGCGCACCTTCGATACCATCATGTGCCGAACGACAAACTCTACATTTGAGTGAACCGGGTCAAAGCTCCAACGTGCCATTGTGTTACCTCCGTTTGGTTTTGGGTACAGTTTTCAGTTACGCCCCAAGCATAAACGGACTGTAGTCCGCTTGTCAAATAAGAAGCGCATAAGACGTGTTTGTGTCACTATTCATCGGAGATATTTTCGAATCGCGGGCGCTGCTGGTGAAAGGATGTCACTGCCTGATATGCGTTCGCAACCTGCAACAAACGGGTTTCGTCATATAAGCGCCCCAGAAACGAAATGCTGGTCGGTGTACCCTTCTCGGTGAATCCATTTGGCATTACCACGCAAGGGTGCCCTGTCAAATTGGTAAGTTGAAGGTTGTTGCCACCAAAACTCGGGGTAACAATCACATCTACCTCATGCATGAGCTTTTCCATCTGCTGTATGAGCTGAGTGCGTATGCGATTCGCCTGGATGTATGCAACTGCGGGTATCAATTGGGCGCGCCGAAAAGTATTTGGCCAGGCATCATCATCCTGGCGGACAAGCAAGTCGTCTTGATTATTCTGTGTCAGATCATTGCTTGCAGCGGCGGCTTCTGATAAGAGAATATGGTAGGCAACATTAGCGTCGAATGCTGGCAGTTCGACGGGGGTTAACTTAAATCCAAGTGAGCGCAGTGTATCCAGTACTGTATTGTCATTAGCGCTGTTGTCTCGTTCTGCTTCAAAAGCTGAGGCATAGTAGCCGATACGCAAGGTGGTAGGTTCAAAGTCGCGGTTCCATGCGAACGGAGCATCAACGGTATGGTCGTCGTGCGGGTCTGCACCGTGAATCGTATTAAAGACCACCGCACAGTCTTCAACGGTCCGTGCAATTGGTCCTAGCTTATCCATACTCCAGGCGACAAACATCGCTCCATGTCGACTGACACGGCCGAATGTCGGACGTAGGCCCGTAGCGCCGCAACGTGTGCATGGCGACACGATTGACCCAAGAGTCTCTGATCCAATTGCAAAGCCAACGAGCCCCGCGGCAACTGCTGCTGCTGAACCTGCTGACGAACCACTTGAGCCCTCGCCCATATCCCACGGGTTTCTGGTGGTACCACCGAACCATACGTCGCCCATCGCCAGTGCCCCCAGCGTCAACTTAGCGATCAACACAGCCCCCGCAGCAGTCAGGCGTTCTACAACGGTTGCATTGAAGTTGAGCATCTGGTCTTTATACGGCATAGCGCCCCAGGTGGTTGGGTAACCTTCAACAGCAAGTAAGTCCTTTGCACCCCACGGAATGCCATGCAGTACACCCCGATACCGTCCTGCCTGAATCTCGGCATCGGCTCGTTCCGCCTGTTGCATTGCAAGGTCTTCTGTGAACGTCACCACGCAGGCAAGTTTCTCGTCATAGCGGCGCAGGCGATCGATATACATGCGTGTCAATTCAACAGATGTAACCTGTTGTGTTCGGATAAGTTCAGCCAGCCATGTGACCGGCCAGAAAGCGACCTCCTCAAGATCAGGGGGGCGCTGGATGTTTGCTGGCCGGCCTAAATTGTGTGCATCAGGGCGTGGTGGGTTCGTACCAGACGGTGGTTGAGGTAGCCTCAGATGTAGGGCGGGGGGAACCGCATTCGGAATGGATGTGTCGCGTACAGTGGAGAGTTCTGAGGGTAGGTTTTTGAGGGATTCCTTGAGTTGTGCGCGTTCGTCGGCAGTAAACGCAAGTCCAAGCAAGGTTGTGGCGTTTTGAATGACCTCATCGCCAGGATCAAAGTCGGATTGTGTCGGGTGGTCATTATCAGACATGAGGAATACTCCAGATCAGATTGAATACGAAATCTAAAGCATATAATAACAACCTATTCAAAAAAGTGTGGTCGCGGTAGAAACTACGTGCTTGCTATCAGGCGCTGGGCTGTGGCTTGAATATTATCCAGAATGCGTTCGCGTGCATAGCCGCGCACATAGCGCTGAAAGTGGTACGTCCCTGCATCAAGCATAATGTAGATGACATCCGCGATATAGTCCGCATCGACACTGGCGTTCGCCTGTCGAATAAGACCAACAATGGTTTGCCATTGCCAGTGATGGGCGGAGTGGTCAAGTGTGACGGTGGCATCAGGTAGGCGTCCAGCACGTGCCTCATAGAGAATTTCGAGGTTGCGTTCGGTAAATTCGCAAAGTCGCTTGATGAACCAGTCTAGTTTCTCGAGGGGGCTGAGGTCAGGGTTACGCATAAATTGGATCGTGCGATCTTGCAAGCCGCGTTGTTCACTATCCAGTAGCGCGATGCACAGGTCGGGTTTATTGCGGAAATGGCGATATAATGTGCCTTTACCGACTTCGGCCTCGCGGGCAATTTGTGACATAGAGACATTTTCGACACCACGCTGTTCAAACAAGCCACGCGCTACGGTCAAAATATCCGCACGATTTTGCAGCGCATCTGAGCGTGTTGGCATCTCGGAGTCGGTGTTGAAGAAAATCTGATCGTCACTCATCGTCGATTTGTCATTGATTCTCAGGTCATCTACAGCTAATGATACACTACTGAAGCAATAGTTGGAGAGGATAGACTGTGCAAGAGCCATTTCAAAACCAGCCCCAGACCGCAACCGATGACGATGTAATTACCCCTGAAGAAGCCGAAGAAATCCTGCGGCCCGAAGTGCAAAAACTTCAGTCTGAAGGCTGGCGGCTGGTAGCCAGGCCACTGTACGGTGCGCGATTGGAAAAAGATGTCGAAATAACCGACCTCCGTGTTGATCTGCTTGGTAACATTGAACGTGAAACCCGGCTCAGCGCGTGGACAAGCGCGACCCGAGGGCGTATGGTGGCGTGGGTACTGCTGATTACAAGTTTGCTGGTGGTGCTTGTCTTTGCATCTGAAGTCGGGTTGCTTGATTAGCCGTTGTTATTGCGCAGCACAGCGTAATGATTAAGAGCATCGGTGCGTCCATCAGCACGATACTGGGCTAGCAGTGTCAAATTCGTTGCCTCAATGAGTTGTTGCTGTTCATCGTCATCGACATAATGACAATAGCGCAACGCTCGCTCACCGCGCCGCCAATCAAGCAGGAAATCATTAGGTTCGCGTGTAAGATCGTCAGGCCACGGTGCGATACGTTTACGGAGGTTGTAGACGTCGAGGAATTGCCAGCTTGCAAACACCAACAAGCCGCCTACTGCAAGGTGTCGTGCTGCACGCACCAACAGGTCAAGCCGATTCTGCCAACCGGGTATATGATGCACCACACCGAAAAGAACAATGAGATCGTACTGTGTATCGGGTAATGGCGTTTGTAGAATGTCCTGCTCGATAAGCATATGCGGAATCTCAGCGGATTCTAAAGCGTTTTGAGCATAGTGAAGCAGCGTCGAGTCACTATCTAATCCTGTATAATGCAACGCTTCGTCTTGAAGTAATTCATGCAAAAAAAGCGCAAAACGCCCATTGCCACACCCGACGTCCAGAACTCGCAGTAGAGGTTGATGTTGCAACTTATACAGCAGATAAGGCCCCAGACGCCACCACCCTGACCACGGCTGCTGGCGCGTGGCATTGAAATGCGGCGCGGTAATCCTGTAGAATTCCTGATTGAGAGTGTTCAGATAAGTGACCGTTGAAGAATCCATGACGCAGTACCATGCACGACCGCTTAACCTTGAGCGTTATCGTGAGCCGTTGGTTGCTATTTTGACAGAAATTAGCGCAGCCGCAGAAGACCTCACGCGCAAAGACATTGAACGTATTTTAAAACGCCACCCCAAAGATGGCAAAGGGCTGTTTCGGCGTGACGAGCTAATCCGTGCCTACCGTGAACTGGCTGGCGACGCCCTGCCAGACTATGACCCGCTTGTTGTGGCCCGGCTACGGCGCAAACCAACGCGCACGGGTTCCGGTGTTACCCCTGTCACGGTGCTTACGAAACCTTTTCCATGCCCCGGCAAGTGCATTTTTTGCCCCAACGATGTACGCATGCCCAAAAGCTATCTTTCGGACGAACCCGGCGCACAACGCGCTGAGAACAATAGCTTCGATCCCTACCTGCAAACGATGTCGCGCCTCCTCGCCTACCACAACATCGGCCACCCGACGGATAAGCTCGAAATCATCATTCTTGGTGGCACCTGGTCCTTTTACCCGGAAAACTACCAGATATGGTTTATTAAGCGCATTTTCGACGCCATTCACGACTTCGGACGCGGTGAAAATCATATGGATGAGGTTGCAGCCGCATTGCGTGACGGTTCCCAACTGCACCCCGAGCGCAACCTGAGCAACGTCAAAATTGAGGGTGTACGCTTCGAACGCAATTACAATCAGGTCGTACAGGACATTTATCGCGATGAAATGGCACGTTCAAAGCTACAGGAAAATGCGATTGAAGGCGGCGTTGTTGAACGTTCACCGATTATGGAGTTCGCGACATGGGATGAACTCGACGCGGCACACACCGAAAATGAAACTGCCCCGGGGCGTGTCGTCGGCCTCGTGATTGAAACCCGGCCAGACCATATTAGCGTGGACGAAGTGCTGCGGGTGCGACGACTGGGCTGTACCAAGGTGCAAATCGGCTTTCAGAGCTTGAACGATGAGGTATTGCACTTGAACAAACGCGGGCATGATGTCGCTGCAACCCGTCGCGCCGTAAAGTTACTGCGGCAAGCCGGCTTCAAAATTCACGCACACTGGATGCCCAACCTTTATGGGTCTTCACCACAGGCTGACATTGAAGACTACCAGCGCATGTTCAACGACCCAGATTTTTGCCCCGATGAACTGAAAATTTACCCCTGCTCGTTGATTGAAAGCGCCGAGCTAATGCAATACTACGAGCGCGGCGACTGGCGACCCTATACACACGACGAATTGCTGGACGTGCTAACCGCTGTTTTTGCTGAGACGCCTGAATATTGCCGCCTGACGCGCGTCATTCGTGACATTCCCTCCACCGATATTGTTGTCGGCAACAAGCACACCAATTTCCGCGAAATGGCGCAGAAGAACCTCCGCGAGCGTGAACTGAATAGCGGCGATATTCGGATGCGCGAAATCCGCAATCGTAGCGTGGCACTTAATGACCTATCGCTTGATGAAGTCTGGTATGAAGCCAGCACCGGGCCAGAAGTCTTTCTGCAATATATCACCCCAGAACGCCACATTGCAGGCTTTTTGCGGCTCTCACTGCCGACTGTAGAGCCGATCACCTCAGAATTAGAAGATGCCGCGATGATTCGCGAAATACACGTTTACGGGCAGTCGCTCAACCTCGGTCGTAGTGAGGACGGGCGTGCGCAACATAGCGGCCTCGGCAAAGCCCTCATTGAGCATGCCGTTGACATCGCGTGTAAGCGCGGTTATGCACGGCTGGCAGTGATTTCGGCCATTGGTACCCGTGAATACTACCGGAAACGGGGCTTTTACGATGGTCAGCTCTATCAATTTCGTGATCTGTAGACGGTACGGTATAAGCTGGTATGTTCTGGCGGCGCAACCGTCCACGCCCGGTCTATGCTCCCAAAATACGGGTTTCGCGGGGCGAACCACTCAGCATTTGGGAACGCTATCTGGAACGAGGACTATACCATTTTGAGCGTGACGAATATGACGATGCATTGGCCGACCTTGACGCCGCCATTGATAAAAACGGCCGCAACGGTGAACTCTACGCGACACGCGGCATGGTCAAACTGGAGATGGGTGATGTAGATGAGGCCACTGCCGACTTTGACACGGCCTTGCAGTTGGACAGTAAGCAATGGGTCGTTCATTATCTGCGTGGGCTGCACCACTATCGCATCAAAGCGTATACCACCGCCATTGAGCATCTCACGGAGGCTTTGCGCTACGCACCAATGCGCCCGGAAGCACTCTATGTGCGCGGGATGGCCTACTATGCGCGGGGAGAAGTTGAACGCGCACGCGATGAGGTGCAAAAAGCAGTTGATAACGCTGATGATCCACGTGCTAAAGCTCTCCGACCGATGAAAAAATTCCTGACGCAACTCAAGCGCGAAGCCAAGGACAAAGCAAAATAGCTCCCTATTCGCTATACATCCATATTCCGTTCTGCCGTGTGCGTTGCACCTATTGCGCCTTTAACGTCTACACAGACCAGGAGGCGTTAATTGGCACTTATGTCAATGCGTTGACTGATGAAATCGCTTTTGTTGGGCAGCAGCGGCGGCTTGATGTACACACGGTCTATTTTGGGGGTGGCACCCCGAGCCTCCTGACCCCTGCTCAGGTTGCACGGATTCTCGAAGCGGTGGCAGCGCACATGCACCTACGTTCAGACGCGGAAGTGACACTGGAAGCCAACCCGGGCAAGATTGACCACACGTATTTCACAGGATTGCGCAGTGCAGGCGTGAATCGGCTTAGCCTGGGGATGCAATCTGCACACGAACAAGAGCTAGCGCTGTTTGGGCGTTTGCATCGCATGGACGCAGTGCGGCAAGCCGTGACCGATGCACGACGCGCCCGTTTTGAAAACCTCAGCCTTGACCTGATCTATGGCAATCCGCACCAAACGCGCGAGATGTGGCAGACGACGTTGCATGCTGCGCTGGAACTTGAACCCGATCATTTCTCACTATATGCATTGATTCTCAAGTCCGGCACAGATATGACACGGCGCATCAAATATGGCGAACTCCCTGCACCAGACGATGACCTCACTGCTGATATGTACGATGACGCGACGGTTATCCTCGGCGCAGCAGGCTACGACCAGTACGAGCTTAGTAGCTGGGGCCGACCTTCGGCACACAACCTGCAATATTGGCGCAACTTGCCGTATATTGGGCTGGGGGCTGGGGCGCACGGTTATGTGCAACGCACCCGCACCGTCAATGCCATGCGTCCTGAAGTCTACATACGCCGCTTACAATCAACACCCTCCGAAAACCTGACTTTCCCGACGACCCCGGCCACTATCAAAACTGAGCCAGTTGATGATGCGGCTGATATGGCCGAAACCCTGTTTATGGGATTGCGCTTGTTGCACGAAGGCGTGGCGTTTGCCGACTTCGCACGACGCTACGACATTGCGTTACGTGAACACTTTCCGGATGAACTGGCTACGTTATCACGGCGCGGGTTAATCCTTGTTGATGCGGAACGGGTGCGCCTGACACAACAAGCACGGCTGATTAGCAATGTAGTGTTCCGTGAATTTTTGGAGGATGTGTAAATGCGTCGTCCGCTATGGCTTGTACTTCTGGTCGGTTGTATGGTGGTGCTTGGGTGTGCTGCTGAAGATAACAGCGACGGTGATGGTTCGCCAGATGCTACAACCGTTGCGCCACAACCCACTGCAACTGTCGGCTTAAACGCACGCCTGGAGCTTGAAACGCAATTTGCGCAATTGCAGGCTGTTCAGGTTGAATTGGAAACCCTCTGGCGTGATCTACAGGCTGGGCGCAGCGTCTCATGTGCGCAAGACTTGCTGCCACGCATTAGCCCAACACTATTTGATGACGCGAGTGATGAATTGTCACAAGCATTGCATGAGGCTGCATCAGCGCTGGAACGGTCACGTGAAGTTTGGGAGGTCGAGTGCGGCAACCCACGCCAACAACCCGCCGCCGCTGTTGTAAGCCGTGGCTTAAGCGCTGCATTAACAGCAAAAACCGCGCTCGACACTGCACAGACGCTGCTTTTGCCTGCTGAAACATCTTCTGACAATTAAGGCTGCATTGTCTCAAATTTGTGTTACACTTAGGGCTACAAAAAGGGTCTGCTAATCGCCTGTAAAGGTAGTTCATCAATGTCATCAAGAGTACTTTACATTGAAGACAACTTTGAGAATCGTATGCTTGTTCGACGTATCTTAATGGTTGAGGGAATTGATGTGGCCGAGGTTGATAATGCACGTGATGGCATTGAAATGGCCCGCAGTAACCCACCAGACCTGATTTTGATGGACATTAGCATGCCAGACCTGGACGGCTTGTCGGCAACCCGACAGTTACGTCAGTTTCCAGAACTAGACCATGTACCAATTGTTGCCGTGACCGCAAACGTGATGAAAGGCGACCGTGAAGAAACGCTTGCGGCTGGCTGTGATGGCTATATTCCGAAACCGATAGACGTTGACCGTTTTCCCGAACAGGTCGCCAGGTTCTTGCAGATGGGGCGCTCGGGATAAATTGTCGTTGACGAGGGTTAAGCCACTTATTCGACACAGAAATGAGATAGTGAAAGAGTTATGAGCGAAAAAACACAGGCACCTGTTGATCCGAATGATGCACATGTACTGGTGGTTGAAGACAACGTACCGAATTTTGTTCTCATCGCACGGATGTTGGCTTTTATGGGGGTGCAGCGCTGTGAATGGAAAACCTCTGGCTGGCAGGTGGTACAGTTCGCTGATACATTGCCTCGTATAGACCTGATCTTAATGGACATTCGTTTGCCCTACGAAGATGGGTACCAGGCCTTGCAAAAAATTCGAGCGCATGACCGCCTTAAAGAAACACTCGTCATTGCAGTAACAGCCGAAGCCAGCGAAGAACAAATGCGCAAAGCGAAAGAAGCAGGTTTTGATGGCTTCCTGGGTAAACCACTTGACCCGGACCGTTTTCCAGATCAAATTGCACGCATTCTGGCCGGAGAACCTATCTGGGAATGGAAATGACTCCCAATCTTGTAGATGCTATTTACACCGCAGCACAGACGCATGAAGCCAAAGCGCAGTCCGCCTCAGATGTTTTCGCATACTGCACCGCTGTCGCGCAGGAATTGAAAAACCGGGCCGGGGCAGCCGTTGAATCTGTTGACGTGTTGCAAGCCCCACCCCCGCTTGAAAGCCAATCGGCTGCACCCGTGCTTGAAGTCAGTGCTACCCCTTATGCTGCACTGCACGTAAAACTTGCAGATGACCAATCCAGAAGTGTGATCAATCTCTGGGGTGATGCAGCGACGAAAACGTGGCTGCAAGAAGCACTGCGGCGACAGGGTTCATTTTTGGAAAAGTTGACGAGTATCACTGAAGAATTGTGGGGTGCAGTGCAACGCGACGAAAAGCCGCTGGATATGGCATGTCGTCGTATTGTGGATGCCATGCCAGGTATTGACCGTGTTAGCATAATGATGGCCAACCCAAACGATGCAATGGGTACGGTTATTGCGGCTTTTCCCACAGACACTGTTGGTCAAGAACTGAAACTCAGTGACTACACCTTGTTTCATCAACTCGGGTCCACACGCGAACCAGTGGTCATACAAGATGTCAATCAGGCAGACGACCTGCTTGGCCCTAATAAAGGGCTGCTGTCAGCTTTTGCGATTCAATCGCTGTTAATTATCCCGCTCACTGTAGAGCGTGAGATGATTGGTAGCATTGGCTTTGACGCCATCCGGCAGAAACACTATTTTTCAGAGCAAGAAGTGGTCCTGTTACAGTCGGTGGTTCGTCAAATTGCGCTTTACCTCAAAACAAAAACCCCCGGCCGCTCGGCTATGCCTACTGGAACTGGTGAACTAATCGGTGCAATGGTGCAAGATGTCCCCTTCCGAAGTGATGTCGAATCCATTTTGCGTATCACCGCAGAACGCATTGGCCGCCGTCTAAATGCTACAAGTGCCAAGCTCTACCTGAACCGAACCCCTTCAGAGTTAGATTCTCAGGACGTAGAGTAATCATGTTTGCAAACTTCTTGAACTGGCTGCAAATGCAGCAGTATGTTAACCCTGTACATCGACGCACCGCCTACACCATGGTCATCTATGCACTTGCTGTGCAAATTATCACCCTTGTAATCTTCATTACTGTGGCCACCGGGGCCAGCCCTGCGGATGACTTGCCAATAGATGTTCTATACATGTCTGCATTGGTCATTAGTGGTGCGGTGGTACTGTATACAATTCACATCGGGCAACGTGAACTTGCAATCTATTCCGTTGCAGCGGCGATGGTACTAATGCCACTGGTTGCGCTCCTCTATGAGAACCCCGGTTGGCCGACCGTGAGCAGCATCTACTGGGTCAACATCATCTTGCTGTCGATCCTCGGGGATCGTCGTGCTACGGTGCTGACCGGTGCTGTCATGATTGCGATAACGGGTAGCGTTGCCCTATTCACCAACGAAGCGGCTGATTCAACGGATTTTGCTATTTTATTTGGTGTTGTGGTGCAGGGCTTTGCGACGCTGCTGGGCTATCTTGTTGCAGGTAATTTGGACTATATTGCGAAAGTTTCTATCGAGAGCGAAGCATCGCGCCGTTTGCGTCTCAATCAGATTAGTAATCAGGTTGTGACGTCGGTGTTCGCACGCACCGAGATTGACCAACTGTTGACCAACGTTGTTGAAGACATTCGTGCGCGGTTTGACGAAATCTACCATGCGCAGGTCTTTTTGATTGATGACGAAGGGCAATATGCTGTGCTTCAATCCAGTACAGGTGTTGTTGGGCGTCAATTGATTGAACGCGGGCACCGGCTTGCAGTTGGTAGCCAGAGCGTGATTGGACGGGTAACGCAGGTCGGGGATTTTGTGTTGGCGGGCGACACCAGTAACGACCCGGTGCATAAACAGAACGAATTATTGCCAGACACACGCACAGAACTTGCTCTCCCGCTGCGTGTTGAAGGCGGCAACATTATTGGTGCGTTAGACCTACAGAGCTTGTATCCGAACGCCTTTTTGCAGGAAGATATTGAAACATTCCAGGTGCTTGCCGATCAGTTGGCGCTGGCAATTGACAACGCACGGCTTTTGCGCGACGTTCGTCGTCAGGTAGAAGACAATGCGCGGCTCTTACAAGCTGAGCAAACAAACCGCCGCGAAATTGAACGTCTAAACAGCGAATTGACAGCCCGAGCATGGCAAGGTCTTGCCCCCAAATATATGCTTCAGCAGCAACTTGACCTACGCACAGGCATAACTACTGCGTTCACGACACTGACAGAAACCCTTGCAACGGCAACGTCATTCGGTGAACTGGTAGTCTATGAAGATGCAGGACATCAGACGATTGCATTGCCGATTAAGTCAAACAATGTGGTGATTGGTGCGCTTGAATTTGAACTTGAAAGCGATGAACCACTCGACTTATCTGTGCTTACTGCGCTTGAAGCTGTTGGTGAACGCACGGGACTTGCGCTGGAAAACGCCCGGCTTTTTGAAGAAACACAGAATGCACTGAGTGAAATTGAACGCCTGTACGAGATGGCACAGGTTGTCAACGCCACCGCAGACACTGATCTGCAAACAATTTTTGACATTGTTAGCGACCGTCTGGTGATTGAAACCAATCTAGAACGGGTGGCTGTTTTGCAAACGGACCCGGCTGCTTCTTACCAGACTTCCAATCTGGTTGTGTCGTACTGGTGGGATCGTGCCCCCGAAGTTGACAGTGAGTGGCAAGAAGGGTGGCATGTTGGCCAGAAGCTCGACTACCTGCGGCGTGGCTTCGGAGCAACTGTCGAGGCGAATCCGTCCGAATCAATCCTGATCAACGCACCAATCGACGCAAAAGACCCTGTCCAACAAGTACTTGCTGACATTGTGGTCGCCCTTGAAGCGTCAACCGTGCTTTTGCTGCCACTGGTCAGCGGCGGTCGATGGTTTGGGTTGCTGATATGTGCGAGCGGCAAGGCAAATGCTTTTGAAGGCGGGTTCGTCAACTTTGCGCAGGCGGCTGCGAACCAACTGGCAACGGCGATTGATAACCGCCGTCTGTTGACTGAGGTACAAAACGAAGCGCGTCGTGCGCTGGCACTGGCTGAAGCCGGGCAGGCGGTGACGGTTCTCGCTGGTGAACTGTCAGAAGGCGTAAGCCGCTTGTTCCGCGCGGTTTCTGGGCCCGGGGAATTTGACCGCTGGTGGTTTGGTGTGCTGGAAAAGGACGGGCGCACCCTTCGCATGATTAGTAGTGCAACCTCATCCAAAACCGATGAATCCTTCCCCGGTGTTCTGGACATTCATCAAACAGACAATGCCATTACGGAAGTTGTTCATGCGCCGCAGGTGATTCTGGTCGATAGTTATGACGAGGAACACCCGATTCTGGGAGCAATTTCTGCGGAAGAAGCGCATCTCTATGGCAAGCATCTGGTGGTGCCAGTCACAGGGCGTGCGGATGAACTGCGTGGCGTCTTGATGGTTGGGCGTGACATTGATGACCGCAACCTTGACGAACGTGACATTCAACTGGCGACAACACTTGCTAATCAGCTTGCGATTGCCGTTGAAAACCAGAGCCTCTTTACTGCTGCTGAGAGCCAGCGCCAGACGCTTCGCGACACAATTGCTACTATGCCGGCTGGTGTTGTTATTTTTGATCCTACCGGTACTGTAACACTTGCGAATGATCAGGCCGTTGAACTACTTGGCGGGGGGATAACCAGCGGGCTCTTCAACGAAAAGACCTACACTGTCTATGATGTCAACACCAATAACCCCCATGACCAAACGACATTCCCAACTACTATTGCGCTGGAACAGAATCGGCCAACCACAGGGCATAACTTCTATATTATGACCCCGAACGGGCACCGACGTGATATTTTAGTCAGTACTGCGCTGGTTAATGATATCGATGCGTCCGTGACATCGGTGGTCGCTATCTTCCAGGACATTACTGACCTACGTGAACTGGAAATTGCGTTGCAGTCGAGCTTGAGCGAAACCACAGCGCTGTATGAAGCAAGCCGGGCGATTGCGTCGTCGCCAACGAAAAATGAACTGATTACGGCTATCGTTAATCAATTGGCAACGTTGTCCCCCAATGAAATCTATGTACTGTTCCGTGAAGGGCAGGACGAAACCGAGCTACAAACGGAGCTGGTTGCATATAGCCCCAATGAAGCCGGGCTAGACTTGCCGACAGAGAACTTTGACAACCTGACTTTGCCGCCTGAATTGCTCACATATGAAGAACCACTGATCGGTGATTTGACCTCAGAGCAAATTCTTGGTGTTCTGGACGATGCGCTTCGTGAAAAGCTGGACGGAAACAAAGTTCAGTCGGTGGCAACCTTGCCATTGCAAGTACGAGGGAATCAGACTATCGGGTGGCTGACTCTGGCCTACCATACACCGCACACCTTCGCGGCAGAAGAGCGGCGTTTCCTTGCCACTCTTGCCGATCAGGTCGCTGTTCAGTTGAACGTTAATCGCCTTTTCACAGGCACACAAACCGCGCTCCGTTCTGTGGCGAACCTGTATCGTGGGAATAAGCGCATTGCGAGTGCAAAGAATATCGCTGAAGCAACAGGCGTCGTCCATGAAGAGGTGCAAAATTTCTCACCAGACCGCATCGACCTTATTTTGCAACAATCGCTTGAAGATTCAGGTGACCTGAAAGCGGTTATCGGTTGGACTGATGACCGGTCACTGACAGACATACCATCGTTGCCGATTGATCCTGTGACATTGCGCCCACAGACGACTTTCGACATCATGAGCGATGACGCGCACTATGTTGAAGATGTGCAAGCTAGCAGTGATGATGCATTAGGGGATGCGCTGTTGGCGCTAGACACACCCTATCAGGCGGTTGTGTCTGTCCCGGTACGCGCTGCTGGACGTCCGTTGGGGCGGTTAACGCTAGGGTTCTTGCAGCCACGCCGTTTTCTCTCTGATGATGTGCAATTTATCGGCATGTTGGCAGACTCTTTAGCATATATTGTTTCGAATGAGCTACTCTTCCAACAAACGCAGGACTCGCTAGAAGAAACAGGTGTTTTGTATCAGGCAAGCCGTGCTATCGCGAATGCAGATGACCGTGAAGCCATTGTGCAAGCGCTCATCGACTTTGCAGCTTCAGCAGTTGTAGATAAGGTGATGCTTATTACGCTGGTGTCTGAAGCGTGGGACAGCCCTGATGCACAGATTGAAGTGGCAAGTACGTGGGGGCGCGGTGATTTCCTTGACTTGAAGGGGTTACGCTTTACCCCAATTCAGCTTCCAATCTGGCAAGAATTGTCTGCCACAGATATCACATGGTCGGATGATGTCGAAAACGACCCGGACATGGATGAATTTACGCGACTGGGTTTCCGCACGCTGGATGTTGCGTCTTATATTATCGTCCCGCTACGCACACCCACCGGCCCCATCGGTGCAATTATGCTGGGGTCTTCGCAAACACGGACACACCACGAACGCGAAATTCGTATCTATCGTAACCTTGCAGACCAGGCGGCTGTCCAGCTTGAAAACAAGCGCCTCCTTGAACAGGCTGACGTTCGTACGCGCCAGCTCCAAATCTCGGCACAGGTTGCGCAAGCCGCGACGCAAATTCTTGATCTGGATGAACTGTTCCCGCAGATTGTGCAACTGATCCAGGAGCAATTTAACTATGATCATGCACAAATCTTTATGGTAGACGATCAGCGTGAAAATGCGGTTCTGCGTGCGGCAACAGGTGAGGCTGGACGACAAATGTTGGCCGTGCGCCACAGCCTACCGATTGGGTCGCAATCAGTGGTTGGCCAGGCGACGGTCACAGGCGAATACTTTTTGGTGAGCGATACATCAGAAAGTGACGCCATGCATCGTCCTAACCCCTATCTGCCAGAAACACGGGCTGAGCTGGCAATTCCACTGAAGGTAAAAGGCACGATTCGTGGTGCAATCGACGTACAGTCGAACCGACCGGGGGCGTTCACAGTAGATGACATCCGTGCCCTGACATCCCTGGCGAATCAGCTAGCAATTGCGATTGATAACGCCGAATTGTTCCAGATTTCCTCTCAACGGGCGAGCGATATGGGATTCTTGTACGACGTAACGTCAACAGCCGCGTCGGCCGGGGCCGGGTTAAATGAAACACTGGAGACGCTGGGAACCGTTCTGATTAAACAGATGAATGCGCTCGGAGTTGAACTCTATCTCTATGAGGAAGAAGAGGAGTTGTTACGCTCTGAGCTGGCGATTGTCAGTGAAACGAGTGATACGGGCACTGAATATAACTTCATTGACACGGCTGACAACGTGCCGCTAGGGCATGGCATCATCGGCTGGGTGGCCCGCCACTTGCGCCCACTGATCATTCAAGATTTCCGGCAAGAGGAAGAATATTTCCCCTCGTTAGCGCGCAGTCGCAGCGGTGTGTTTGTACCGTTGGCGTCGGGCGAAGCATTGATTGGTGTATTGGGCATCGAAGGCGCAAACCCCTATCAATACAACCAGGAAGATATGCGACTCTTACAGGCGTTGTCATCAACATTGACGCCGATTTTGCAGAATGCGCGTTTGGTAGACGAACTGCAACAGACCAACAAACGCCTCCGTGAAATTGACAAACTCAAGACGAATTTCCTCGCTGCGATGAGCCATGAGTTGCGCACCCCGCTGAACTCGATTATTGGATTCTCGCGCGTTATCCTCAAAGGGATTGACGGCCCCATTACAGACATGCAATCTCAGGACATCCAGACCATTCACGATAGCGGTAAGCACCTGTTGGGTCTGGTGAATGACATTCTTGACCAGGCTAAAATTGAAGCTGGCAAGATGGAGCTTGTTCAAGAATACTTTGATGTCGGTGGCGTTGTGAAAAGCCTGATGGCTAGTGCGCAGGGCCTCACCAAAGACAAGCCAATTCAACTTTTTATGGAAATTGAAGATGGATTGCCTGAAGGTTACGGTGATGAATTCCGTACACGCCAGATTATTCTTAATCTGATTGGTAATGCTGCCAAGTTCACTAAAGAAGGTAGCATCACGCTCAGTTGCTATTCGCAATTTGATGCGGAAATTGGACAGAAGATCATTGTGGTGGGTGTTAATGACACAGGTAAGGGTATTGCCGCTGAAGACATTGACAACATCTTTGAATCCTTCCAACAGGTTGACAACTCGACAACACGCGCTGAAGGTGGCACCGGGCTTGGGCTACCATTGGCGCGCTCACTGGCAGAATTGCAAGGGGGGCGTTTGCTGGTAGAAAGTGAAGTTGGTGTAGGCTCGACTTTCTTTGTTCACCTTCTCACTGAACCAACGCGCGTGGAAGATGAGGCGGATGCCACTGAACTCACTGCACAGACAAGCCGTAACGGTAAGCTGGACACCGTACAGCTTGACACTGGACGAGCCAGCAATGGTGGGACGCTCGCGGTGCAAAAGCCAGCGACTTCCGAACTGAAGCGGCGCGTGATCCTTGCGATTGACGATGAAGTTGGCATGATTAACCTCTATCGCCGTTACCTGAGCAAAGAGGGTTGGCAGATCATCGGTGAAACTGACCCACAGCGCACCGAGGAAATGATCGCGGCACATTCTCCACAAATTGTGTTGTTAGACATCAATATGCCGACCCGTAATGGGTGGGACATCCTCGAAAACCTACAGCAGAGCGTGGAATCTGACGATTTGCCGGTCATTGTATGTAGCATTGAAACAGATTCAGAGCGTAGTGCGCAACTGGGCGCGATTGCCCATATCACGAAGCCTTTTGACGAACAGACCCTGGTCGAAGCGGTACGCCAGGTACAGTCTGGACGTCTGACAAGTAACGATAATAGTAATTAACTGGCTTACCTACAGCACACATGCACCAGCGGCTATGCCCATGGTAAATTGATTGGTTCTGACCACTGATCGCTTTGCTGTTATGGGTAGTCTGGTATGGCTGTGGTGTTGGGTCAAAATAATGTGGACAAAATAGACAATGCAAAAAACGATACGGCTTGAATGTGATAATTGTGGTTGGAACGATAGCTACACTATCCCTTTGAAGACATGCCCCCAATGTGGTGACGACATCTTATACGCTCGCTACGATTTAGAGGCATTGCGCAAAGAAAACTGGGCAGCAAAGGTACAAAGCCGCAAACCCGGGCTCTGGCGCTACCATGAGCTACTACCCATTAAAGATGCTAGCCAGATCGTGACGATGGGCGAGGGCGGAACACCGCTCTATAAAGCGGAAAATCTCGGTGCAATGTTAGGGCTACAGCATCTATACATCAAAGATGAACGCCAGGGCCCGACGGGCTCGTTTAAAGATCGGCAGGCCACTGTTGCTATCAATGTCATGAAAGAACTCGGTATTCAAGAGGCCGCTGTCGCCAGTACCGGAAACGTTGCGATTGCTTACTCGGCATATGCGGCGCGGGCTGGAATTAAGCTGTGGGCCTTCTTTCCAGATCGCGTACCGAACGACAAAATCCGTGAAGTGGCGCTCTATGGTACTGAAGTCGTTAATGTGACTGGCAACTATGACCAAACGAAAGTTATTGCCTCAAATTTTGCCCGCAGCCAGGGCATTCACTATGATCGTGGTATCAAGAGCATCGCAGCGATGGAAAGTATGAAAACCATGGCCTTCGAAATCGCTGAAGACCTCGGCTGGTGTGCCCCAGACTGGTTCGTACAGGGTGTTAGTGGGGGGATGGGCCCTATCGGGGTAGCAAAAGGATTTGCAGAGCTTAAGGCGCTGGGGTTGGTCGATCGTATCCCGGCGATTGGGCTGGTGCAGTCAGAAGGGTGTGCCCCGATGGTCGAAGCCTTTAATAATGACTGGCCGGTTGCTGTCCCCGTTGAAAACCCTTCTACCATTATTGCGACCCTGGCAACGGCCAACCCCGGGCGTGCTTACCAAATTTTGTATGGCTTAATGCAAGAGCATGGCGGTGCGGCTGAAAGTGCGTCTGACGAAGAAGCCTTTGAAGTGACGCGGGTGATGGCACGTACGGACGGTATTTCTGTCGAACCTGCAACGGCCGTAGCATTTGCTGGCCTAATCAAGATGGTACGCAACAAGAAAATCAAACGCGATGATGTGGTTGTATTCAATTGTTCCGGGCATACATTCCCCGTAGAAAAGACAATCCTTGGGGTACAGTGGGCGCGTGAGGTCGATA
Organism: Anaerolineae bacterium; assembly: GCA_034437655.1. GTDB lineage: Bacteria > Chloroflexota > Anaerolineae > Aggregatilineales > J027 > J027. The sequence goes on along the minus strand of DAOTTU010000040.1, from coordinate 65,284 downwards.
TTTCACACATGGACGCAACGCCACGTGTGCCGACGCACAGCCTGCTGTCAGCAGTGAATGAGGTGGATGTTTCTATTCGTCGCGTACTTGTGGTGGAAGATTCTGAAGACGCTGCACGACTATTACGGCGCATTCTTGAAACCCAACTCGGCTATACTGTATCCGTGGCCCGCAATGGGGTTGAAGGCTTGCAGATGGCGCGAGAATTGCGCCCAGACTTGATTGTCTCTGATCTGATGATGCCTGAAATGGATGGGTTTCAACTTATCGAAAAGATAAAATCCGATGATCATCTGCGTGATGTGCCGATTATTGTACTCACGGCAAAAGAACTTACCCCGCTGGAACGTTCACGACTCGCCGGACGAATCAATTCAATGTTGCAGAAAGGTTCCTTCTTGAACGAAGAACTTTTGCAGCAAATTATTGAGACGCTGAATTAGTGTATGGCTGACACGCAACAAAACATAAGTCGTCTGGGGCTAGCCGCCGCGCTGATGACGCCGTTCTTTCTTGGCTTGAACCCGATCTTTGGCAAGTTGGCGTTGCGTGAAGGCTCAGACCCTTTTACAGTAGCGGCATTGCGTACCATTATTGCAGTATTGGTACTATGGTTATTCTATTATGTGTTTGCGCGACGCTATTTGTTCATCTATCCGGCTGGCCTGATGAACTGCATCGCCATTGGTACCGTCAATGGGATCGGATCATTGTTTTATTACAACGGTCTGGACTTATTAGATGCCTCCATCGCACAACTACTCAATGGGATGTACCTCGTTTTTGTTGTGATTCTAACCCGCATTGGCGGTGAACAGGTCGGGCCACGCACTGTTGTCCGGGTGTTGGTTGCAATCGTTGGTGTTATCCTCCTGACAGGCGGCATTGAAGGGGCAGCAAACTGGTTAGGGATTGGTCTGATGTTGGGGAACGCGCTGTTGTTTGCGGGTACAGTTGTGATGAGTCAACGTGCCCTGTACGATATGCCAGCCCAGACCGTGACATTTTATGTGCTGGCGACGATGGCATTGGTGGTGACGCTGGCACGCTTCACTTATGATTTGCCGCTGGTGGGTGGCGAAAGTGGGCTCAGCTTTGCAGCCTTCTGGCCCATTCTAGCGCTTGCTACCACAACCGCCGCCTCACGATTACTGATGTTCATGGGCGTAAAGGGGCTTGGTAGCCTGCAAACGACACTGCTTGCTGTGCTGGAAATTGCGGCGTCGATTACGTTTGCCTTTATCCTCTTGCAAGAGAGCCTGACAACCATCCAGTGGTATGGTGTTGCGGTGTTGGCTGTTAGCTTGTTAATGCCGACCGAGCGTCTGACCCCGCAAAACACAAGCCCGACTTCATATGCACCACTGCTTGTGCGCACACGTCTAATGCAGGCGGCGTTTGCACAGGCTTTTTTGCCAGATGACAAGAAAAAGCTCTCCACGGACGAGATCGAAGCAGTACGACAAATTTATAACCGCGATAAGTATACGACAATAGAACTGATCGCAGTCGAGGAGATTCTCAGCGATGATGACCTCGAGTCGTCGTCGTCACTGAGTGACCATCAAGAGTGAGATGTGAATGTTGCAGTGGGTATGTAAACTTACGCTGCTGAATTCAACTGCTGCACTACATGCCGCGTAAGGTTCTCATCGAGATAGATGATACGTTGTAATAGTGTCAGGCAGTCGGCTGTGGTTAATATTGAGTTGCCGATGATTCGTTTGATTTGTTGGGCAACAGCGATGGTGGTCGCAAGGACAGCCGCTTTCTCTGTAATCGTTGTGAACTCGCTTAGCGCTGATCGTGCCTTTGTTTTGCCGTCCTGACGCTTGATACATTGTTCCGTTGCTTCAAGTACGCGAATGACCGTCCTCTGGCTGAGATGCTGAAAACGTGTGTGTTGTGTAATGATGGCTGCGACGCGCCGCATGTTGATTGTTTTTTCTCCGCCAGAGTGCTTTACAATTATCCACAGTAGCTCAATGGCAGAACGGTCCTCTGCGCTTTCGGCATGTCCCATCATGCTTGTAAAAACCATTGATTGTGCATCCTTATAAGCTAGCATTGTAGAACTTTCTGAGCTTGATGTATCGTAGCGTAACAGAATAGTTGTAGCGTTTTTGGGCCATTCGCGACCACTTCTGGCCAAAAATGCTTTAAACTGTTAAAAATTTCGACTTAATCATGGGCAGGAAACAGATCAAGATGAGTGTTCATAAAGCCAATGTTGTCGCCCTGGTTTCATTGTGGCGTAAACGCACGCACAAGCCTTATAAGACTGTGGTTATTGAGGTTAACGCTGCATTGCCGACTCGTTTTACAGCGAATATGTTTCGGTCACGTTACCGTAAATCGGACCGTGCGGGAACCTATACTGCAACTGAGGTCTTTGCAGTATTTTCTGCATTTCATAGGGTAGAGCCTTCCAGGTTTGCCAGTACGGCGCTGGAATTGGTGTTGCTTAGCTTCTGGACACAAACAGGCCGGACGTTGTTACGAATGGGAATGTCATTCTTTGAGGAAGATGACCTGAAAACTGCACTGAGTTGGTATGTGTATGATAGTCCGTCGGAGTTCAATTATTTCGATGATGAACAGCGTAATGTGGCCTATCAACAACTAAACGCGCACCGCGTGCAAACACAGGGGACTGGCAGACAGCCTGCTCTACCGAACTCAGCGACAGTATTGCGTCCTGATGCCACTACTGTCACGACAGTTACGCACAATTTCAAGAATGGTTGGCCTATCGAATTTCCACGACAGCCTCTGCCCGAGCAAGAATGTCTCAATACTGCTCAATTGTATATTCACAAAGGTCAATTCGACGCTGCACTGCATCTGCTGAAACCGCTGATAACCCCACACCGAGCCGTGAAAAAAGATAAACGGCGCTACACGGTTGAGGCATATTCACTGATGGCAGTTGCTGAATTAGAACAGGGGAACTCAGGCAGCGCACTAGAATACCTCGCACAGGCCGAAACACTTGCCGAGCATACAGACCGTGCTTTGCTGGCCAAACTTAAAGCTAACATAGGGCAGGCTTACACTCAACTTGGGCAGTATAGCGTGGCACGGCGCCATTTGAGAGAGGGCTATGCTATCGCAAGCGAGTACAATGATCAAATTGTGATGCTCTACACCAAGACTGGTATGGGAATTTGTGCTGCCGAGTTGGTAAATAACCCACTGGCTCTTGCTGACTATCGAGATGCGCTGATCATTGCCCGCCGAAACCATTTCCCCAAACGAGAGGCCTACCTGCAACTCAATTTAGGCGTGTTACAGTTCCAGCAAAGCAACTTTGTGCAAGCAACAGAGCAATTCGAAAAAACAGCTCAATATGTTTCTCAGGGTAGCCCGCCTTTACTGCAAGGGCATCTGCGTTGGATGCAAACGGTTGTTGAATTGGCAATGTATCAGAATCCCCGATCTGTACTTAAACAGTTACGGGAAGTTGAGACCATAGCACAGTCATTTGGCCTGGGCTGGCTGAGAATCTCTGTTCAGATTTCGCAGGCGACTGCATTACTCATGATGGGCAAATTAGAGGCAGCCATGCAAGCCTTTGAAATTGGCTTTTGTGATGCTAACCGTATTTCTAGCAGTATGTTAATGGACCAGGCGCTATCTGGGTGGAGCCTTACCTATTTGATGATGAATTTCCCCGCAGGGATACCCTACAGTGAAGGCGTTGCGCTATGGTTGGGTGATCATCTACCGCTTGTATTCCGCTCAGGTATGCGGCGGATAAAATCGGCTCAAGGCAACCATTTAACGCAAGCAATGCATTCATTTCAGTTGATTGTGGGGGAAAACGTTCGTGCCTTCCCTGTGGCCCAGATTCTTCAGGACATTTTCACGGCATCCCATGATTAATAACTACCTTTCGGTCAGTTATCACTCTACGTCACGCACACAACGGAACCCCAGAAAGCGATTTAAATCAATATCGGGGGCGATGCGGCTACGTTGTGTGGTCCGCAAAACACCAGCGGGGTCCAGGAATGAACCACCACGCAACACTCGGCGGGCGGTGTTGTCGTCATCTTCGCGGCCGTCGGTGCTGGTGTAGGGGTAACGGTCATAGATAGAGCTTGTCCATTCCCAAACATTGCCGGCCATATCATAGGCTCCCACCCATGATACACCGCCCGGTGTAGTCCCGACCGGTGCAGTCTGAACGGTACCATAAGTAGGATCATCGCTATAGATGCTGAACGCCGGGATAAATGTGTTGCCCCATGGATAAGTGAGGCTATCTGGTCCGCGTGCAGCATATTCCCACTCGGCTTCGGTCGGTAAACGTCCACCACGATCTTCACAATGGGCTTGTGCGTCAAACCAGCTCACGCAATTTCGAGGCTGGTCAGCATTTGCGGAGGCCTCAGTACATCCAACACCCCCGAATTGACGATTGCTTACTTCATAGACGTCAATCCAGAATGGCTCATCAATGCATTGCTCATGCACGGGCTGTTCATCCGAAGCGCCGTCACTACTCCCCATCGTGAAGCACCCAGACGGCACAAGCGACATCGGGACGTTGCCGTCAAATTCCTCTATGTAGGGCACCCAGTCGTCGTTGGCGTCTACGCCATTAAACGCCACGCTAAACACAGCGGACTCTCCAGAACCGTCTGTGCCGGGGAGCCCTTCTGGCACAGCACTTTCTACGTCAACGAAAGAATTGAAGGCGTAGCCAATCGTACCATCTGCCAATTCGATGGCCAGCCAATCCCCGGATGATCCTACGACAGAGACAACGACGTCATCATCGAGTTGCCCAACGACCTCACTGTTGGTGTTCGGTTCACGCCGCACATTAAGCTGAGTGCCTTCGTCAATGTTGATACGTCCCAACACAACTGGTGGTCCATCAACGGTTGGTGTAGGTGTGCTGGTCGGGGTTAACGTCGCTGTTGGGGTGTTTGACGCAGTTGCAGTCGGTGATGGTGTATTCGTCGGGGTATTGGATGCAGTTGGCGTGTTAGTAGGCGTGCGTGTTGGGATACGGGTTGCAGTGTTGGTTGCAGTAGATGTTGCAGTGGCCGTGGCTGTGTCTGTTGGTGTATGAGAAGCTGTGGCTGTCGCAGTTGAAGTCGGTGTAGGTGTATCCGTTGCAGTTGCAGTTGGTGTGGCGCTCGGTGTTTCAGTCGCAGTTGCAGAGGGCGTTGGTGTAGCAGTCGGTGTTGGTGTTGTAGTGGCGACTGGTGTATCGGTATTTGTTGGCGTAGGGGTGTATGTCGCCGTATTTGTGCTGGTCACGGTTGGTGTAGCGCTTGGGGTACTGGTTGCAGTCGCTGTGGCGGATGCTGTGTGTGTAGCGCTTGGGGTAGCGCTTGGAATGTCAGTTGATGTTGCAGTTGGTGTGCTGCTTGCGGTCTGCTCAGCCGCAAGGGCGACTGCTGTCAGATCATCCGTAGACGTGGGTGTCAGTGCATCGTCTTGTATATCAACGATACCGCCCCCAAGGCCACTGTTATTATCCGCGCCGTTACCACTACCACCATTTCCAGCCATAACCGCCAGCACGACCACTGCAAGCGCAGCCAGGATAAGGACTGGAACCCCAAACGTCAATATAGTGACAAGCGGCGAGCGTCCTTTTTGCGGTTGATTTTCACTGACTGGTGGTGGAACACCCATACTCCCGGTGGTGACATATTGATTCTGGGCCATGGGCGGTGGTGTTTGGGCACGATTACCCGTGGCGTACATGGTTTCGCCAGACTCAAATTGTTGCTGCTGGAACTGTTGTTGACTGGCCATGCCTGGTGCGCCCGGCGGTGGCGGTGTGGGGTAATAGGGTTGTGGCATATTCGGTGGGGCTGCCATTTGCCCGGGGGAGATGTCGGCAGGGGAACGAACAATCTCAGCAAAAGCCGCCGCAAATGCACCGACACTTTCATAACGATTGACTTCTTCTTTCTGCAAGGCTTTCAACAGCACGCCGGAAAGCCCCGGTGGCAGGTCTGGACGAAATTCTTCTGGCGGTTGCGGCGGAACTTCAATGGCTTTATACATCAGCCCGTGTGCCGTTTCAGCATGATAGGGCAGATTGCCTGTCACCAATTGGTAGATAACAATAGCAAGCGCATATTGGTCGGTCGCGGAGGATGCTTGCTGGGCTTTCCATTGTTCAGGAGCCATGTAGGCTGGTGTCCCTACAGACGCACCATCCTGTGTAATAGCCGTCATGTTACTGGTGACCATTTTGGCGATCCCAAAGTCAACGACCTTGGGGGTTTCAAAGGCGTCAAACATAATGTTGTCGGGCTTGATGTCGCGGTGAATCACGCCCTGGCTGTGTGCGAAATCTAGTGCGCCAGCCAACCGAATGAGGATGTCAGCGATTTCGATGAGCGTATAGCGTCGCCCAGCTTCCATCTTATCACTCAGTGAACCACCCGACAGCAGCGGCATCACCACGAAACTGAGGTTATCTTCGGTGCCGTAGTCCAAAATGGAGATAATATTTGGGTGACGGTCTAACGCCGCAATAGTACGAGCTTCGCGTTCGAAGCGTGCCGCAAAATCTTTTTTTGTAGACATATTGAGCGGTAAGACTTTAACGGCTACATCGCGGTTGAGGTTAATTTGTTTGGCGAGATAGACGCTACCCATTCCACCTTCACCAAGAAGGCGAATTAGCCGATAGTTGGAAAATTCGTGGCCAGAAAGATCATGCAGATGTGCCATGTTAACGTTAGGAAAACCCCTGGGCAATTTCGGTTGACCAGCGCTAGTATAGCAAATCTCTATGGCGCATCAAAGTGAAGAGTTATCTGATGCATATTTTTTTGATTGTAATCATCACCATAAAGGAGAGTTGGCCTCTTGAGCGGACATCTGGTTACATTTGCCCATATCAGCGACACGCACTTACACCCTGACCCCTTACACACACCCGAATACTATGGGCTGCCAGCCCGGGCTCCGGTGTATCAACTTATCCATACCTTGAACAATTTTCCAGCGCCCATTGATTTTGTATTACACACGGGAGACGTTGCACAAAACCCTGAAACGGCTGACCATTATGCGGCTGCTCGCGACGTGCTTAATCGTCTGGTGTACCCTGTGCATTATATTCCCGGTAACCATGACCGCGTTGCCTCTTTTCAGCGTGACTTCTGGCAACGGCCGGAAACGGAAATTAACACCCATTGCGACTACGAGTTTGAAATGAATGGGGTGCAATTTCTGATGCTCGATAGTACCGCACCACCACCACCGCAAGAGGTTGACCCGGCTGACCATAGCCTGGCAATTGGGCATCTGGCCTCCGAGCAATTGGCATGGTTAGAGGAGCGGTGCAGCGCAACTGATTCGCGGCCGTTGGTTGTTGCCGTTCATCATCATACGATCCCGCTTCAGGCACCATGGCTGGACAGGATTGGGCTGGAAAATGGTCTGGAACTGCATGCGATCTTGCGGAACGCACAATCTCGACTGCGTGGCGTGTTTTGTGGGCACATTCATGAAAGTGTCGTTACTGTCCGTGATGGCATCAATTACTACAGTGTGCAAAGTGGGTGGTTCCAGACTTCGACCTGGTATGGTGCCCAGGAACCGCGTCGTGATCCGTTAAATAACCCCGGTTTCAACCTCGTTACCTTAACCGAGACGGATACCTTTGTGCGTTACATTCGCATTCCGTCGTAGACGCTAAACTCAGTTTAAGCGCGGCAAAAGCTTTTATAATTTGGCAATGCCAGACTTGCATTCAGACTGGCATAGTTCCTATAATCCGTCACGTTGCAAATTTCGTAAAGTAGTTAGGTATTGGCATCTCGTCCATATGACAACCACTACAAAACCTATGCAACACAAACAAGCCCGCTTCTTTGAAACACAGCGGGGTAAAACTATTCTAGAAAACCTCACTGCCTACGCATTCCTGGCACCTGCTGCAATTATTGTCTTCTTGTTTGGCATTTTTCCGGTCGTCTTTTCGTTTTTTGTCAGTCTTTATCGCTGGCGACGAACCCCGGGAGACTATCGTGGGCTGGACAGCTATATCCGTGCAATGGGTGAGCTTGGCTATGTCCTGTTTTTTGCAATTGCCATCAGTGCTGTCGTGTTTGGGGTATACACTCTATACCGTATGTGGCAGCGCTCGACGGCTGAAACTGGACACACCTGGCGAGACCTGACGTTTCTTGTGCCCGGGGCTGCGCTCACTGCGGCGACGTGGTACTTTGCAGTCTGGTTTTTCGAACTGTTCTACGCCATTCTCGAAATTCCGCAGAACCTACTCGGGCAAGACATTACCCGTGAATTGTTCATTGATGCGTTTGTCGGTGCATTTGGCGTTGCAGATGTGACAGCCGAGTTGGACAATATGCGCTTTAGCGTGCTTGGTGCGGTGGTACTGTCCATCGTGTGGGTATACCTCGTGCGGTCGGTGCGCGGTGGTGAATTTACGGTACTCGCATGGATGGCAGGCATCTCGTTTTTAGTTGGGTGGTGGCTGGGTGACCTTACCGTGAGCGAGGTCAATCTCGCCATTGAAGAAGCACAGGCTGAAGGCACAGACTTGCCCATCTGGACCTATACGATTGTTGTACTCAGCGGAACATTGCTCCTTGGTGCGGCGTGGGGGCTGTGGTCTTATGCGGTGCATCGGCACGACCAGAGCAATACTACCCTCGCGCTACGTGTTCTTGCAGCCATTGTTGCGCTGGTTGGGGCGGTACTCTTGATTATGGAACTCCCGCCAACCATCGAAAACGCCGACGAAGACGTTATTCATGGCTTCAGAGTAGCATTCTTCTATTCAGCCTTCAGTGTGCCGTTGCAACTGGTTTTCGGGTTGGCACTGGCGGTGATGCTGTTTCAGAACATCAAGGGGAAGTCGTTTTTCCGTGTGATGTTCTTCATGCCTTATATCACGCCGATGGTGGCAACTTCTGTTGTGTTTACATTGATCTTCTCACATGTACCGTCATCTCCGGCGAACCAGTTCATGACGTCGCTTGGCGTTGACCAACAGACATGGTTGCGTGAATCGGACGGGGTGTTTTTTCTGCTGTTTGGCGATGCGATCCCCGGTTGGGCGCATGGCCCCGGCTTAGCACTCGTCGTGATTATCCTCTACAACGTGTGGATTTACGCGGGGTATAGCACCGTGATTTTCCTGGCCGGGCTTGGCAATATTTCGAGTGAACTTTATGAAGCTGCGCGGATTGACGGCGCAAATGCCTGGCAACAGTTCCGACACATCACCCTGCCGTTGCTTTCCCCCACAACCTTTTTCCTGATCCTGATCGCGACTATCGGCACGCTGCAAGCATTTACACAGATTTTCTTGATGCGGCAACCCGGCGGATTCGAAGCGGTCGATACCATTAACTTGCAGATTTATGATCAGATTCGCGGCGGCAGCACCCCCAACTATGCATACGGGAGCGCGATGGCGTTTGTGCTGTTCGGTGTCATCCTTGTTTTGACCCTTGCCCTGAATCGAATCGCAGGACGGCGTGTATTCTATGGCTGAGACAACGCAAACCCCACAACCCTATGCAGGGCAAGCACAACCCGACAGCAGCATCACCACGCGGCGCAGCGATGCTTTCGAGCCGCGGCGTGGGGTGCCAATCAAAGACCTGTTTCTATACCTGTTTCTGACGCTCGGCACGATTGTTGCGGTTTTCCCCTTCGTCTGGATGCTGAGCTGGTCAGTCATGCGCAATGTTGAGGTCATTGGCGGGCAAACAGTTCCTCAGTCGATTGAACTGCAAAACTATGTCGATGCATGGGATCAGGCGCAGTTTTCAGAGTTGTTATGGAACAGTGTCCGTATCACGGGCATAACTGTCACGGGTTTGCTATTCTTTTGCATTCCCGCGTCCTATGCCTTCGCTCGGATGCAGTTCGTCGGCAAAAACACGCTGTTTGCGATCCTGCTTTCTACGCTGATGATTCCTGATGTAGTGACGCTGATCCCCAACCTATTGACTGTCGCCTGGCTGAACCGATTCAGCATCGCGCTTTTTGGCGAAGGTGGTCAATGGACGAACAACTGGCCCTCATTGACGATTCCGTTCATGGCCTCAGCGTTCACCATTTTCCTATTGCGTCAGTTCTTTGCACAAATTCCGCAAGACTTATGGGACGCAGCCCGCATTGACGGGGCCGGACACTTGCAATTTTTGTTGCGGGTGGTCATTCCACTCTCACGTGCGCCAATCATGACCATTGTTACACTCAGCTTTATCGGCTCATGGAATGCGCTGTTGTGGCCGCTGCTTGTGATTCAAGGCGACGAGTGGAAACCTGTTGCGCTGGGTGTACAGAATTTTGTTGACGGTGAAGCCGGCACTGAGCTTAATCTGCAAATGGCCGCTTCCGTCATTATGATTATCCCGATCCTGATTCTGTACTTTTTTACCCAGAAGCAATTTACTAAAGGCGTTTTCGCCGGGAGCTTCAAAGCCTAGCTTTGCCCCTCACAGTACATCGCCGCTTGCGGTGTGCTGATAATGTATAACCGCTGCCGTGGCGAGGGGTTGCCAGCAGCACAATTTACAGTCAAGCGCTTCAATGTTTTCAAAAGGAGAAAGACTCGATGCGCAAATTGGTAGGACTTCTGCTCACACTTATTCTGGTGACTTCATTTGGTCTCGCAGCCGCACAAGATGGTGGTGATGACCCGGTTGCCGATGTCGATCCATCCGGTGCAACAATTGTCTATTGGCATGAATGGGACGGCCTGCAAGGTGAAGGTATGGACCAGATCATTGCCAACTTCAACGAAACCAACGAGTGGGGCATCACCGTTGAGCAGGTAGAACTTGGTTCAGGTGGTACGGTTGTCGATAACGTCGGCGTGGGTATCACCACGGGTGAGCTGCCTAACCTGGCGGGTGGTGCGTTCCTCAACACCGCACAGGGCTGGTTCCTGGACGACATTCTGGTGACATTCGACGACTATGTAACCAGCGAAACCTGGGGGCTGAGCGAAGAAGAGCAGTCCATCATCAACCAGTCTGTGCTGGACGTCAACCGCCCCGACATCGCACCGTTTGGTGGTCAATTGCTTGCGTGGCCGGTGGGGATTTCTGCAAACGTGATGCCGACAAACCTGACTATGATCGAATTTCTCAACACAAATGGCATCATTGACTTCACGGGCGCACCCACGACCTGGGAACAGTTCGAACAACTTGTTTGTGGGTCTGCTAACCTCAGCGAAGGCCTGGTGTCTGAGTATGCTGAAGTGATCAACAACCCTGACTTAACAGAAACCCGCGGCTTCCCGATTGGTGGTGGCTCGGCGGAACTCACCAGCTTCATCTACAACCATGGTGGTTTCATTTTTGATGCTGAAGCTGATCGCTATGACTTCACCAACGAAGGCGCACTTGAAGGGCTACAATTCGTGCAAGACCTGTACAGCGAAGGCTGCATGTTCTTCCCCGAAGGCGGCGCTTTCAGCAACACCAACAACGAATTTGGACTGGGTTTCTCCCCGGTTGCAACGGGTTCTAGTGTCGGTGTTCCTTTCATTCAGGGTAGTATGGACGAAGCTGGCGTGATGATCGACTGGATCAACACGACCATGCCGTGGGTTGAAGGCCAGCGTACACTGGTGCCCTTCCTGCGTGGTGTTGGCATGATCCGCAGTACCCCCGAAGAAACGCTTGCCACCTGGTTGTTTGTGAAGTATTGGGCCACTGATCCTGAAGCACAACGCATCTGGACAGAATCTGCGCAGTACCAGCCTTACAACCTCGACACACCCGGCAACCTGAGTGAAGACTTCCTGGCAATGAATGACCAGTTCACCAGTTTTGCTGAAGCACTCGCAGACCCGAACATCAACCTCGCAAACGAACCTTCACACCCACGTTCTGGTGAGGTTTTTGACATCATCGAAGAACTGTATATCAACATCACCCTGAACGAACTGGATGTCGAAGAAGCAGCTAGCATTGCTGAAGAAGATGCCAACGACGCCTACGAAGAAGCACTGGCAGAACTTGAGTAATTCCGCAGCATGATCTGTTGACGGGTATCAGGTAAAAAGCAAAGGCGCAGGCCACCGGGTCTGCGTTTTTGTTTTGCCTTAAGGGTAAGGACAAACTGCGCAATCTGGCATAAGCAATCGCTTGAAATCCCGCACTTCTGTGATACAATTCGCAAGGTTTATTCCAAAAATCACATAGCCGGACAGCGCCGTGTTGCTCTACTGTAGCTGGGGTTCAAGCGCTGGTTGAAGGCTGTGGTCGACAAAACACGTACAATTGAAGGAGCATATCTAGACCATGCCAATGGTAACTATGAAGGCCCTGCTTGAAACCGGGGTACACTTTGGGCATCAGTCCCGCAAATGGAACCCGAAGATGGATGAATTCATCTTCACCAAGCGCAACGGCATCCATATTATTGACCTCACCCAAACACTGGCAAACTGCAAAGTTGTGTATGAAACGGTGCGCAACACTGTTGCCCGTAATGGCTCGGTTCTATATGTCGGCACCAAGCGCCAGGCACAAGAAACGATTGAATTCGAAGCCAACCGTGCCGCAATGCCATATGTTAGCCAGCGCTGGCTCGGTGGTACCCTCACCAACTGGCGGACCATCCGCAGCCGTTTGCAGCAGCTTGACCGCATGGAACGTCAGCGCGACGAGGGCGACCTTGAAATGCTGACCAAGAAAGAACGCCTCATGATGGAGCGCAAGATCGAGCGGCTCAACTTCCGGCTTGGTGGGTTGCGCACAATGAAGCAATTGCCAGACCTGCTATTCGTCATTGACACGCGCCGCGAATATACGGCTGTGCGCGAAGCCAATATCCTCGGCATCCCTGTGATTGCGCTCGTTGACACTAATTCTGACCCTGACCCTATTGACTACATCATTCCAGCTAATGACGACGCGATTCGTGCCATTAAGCTGCTCTCTGCGATGATCAGTGATGCTGTGCTGGAAGGGTACGCCATGCGCAAAGCCTATGGCAGCGAAGACGATAGCGGCGAGGACATTGACTTCGAAGCGTACATGACTGAAGCCAGCGACGAGGACTACCTCGGACCGTCTACCCGTGCGAAGCTGCGCAATAGTGGTAGTGGTGAGGTGGAATTCGAAGATGACGATAACGATGAAGACTTTGACGAAGACTACAACGACGACGATGAGTAAGCACGACTTTGATCTAGTAGCCAACCATCTGCAAGGAGATTAACAACTTGGCAACTGTTACAGCACAAATGGTAAAAGAACTCCGTGAACGGACCGGCGTTGGGCCGCTGGACTGCAAGAAAGCGCTTGAGCAGTTTGACGGAGACATGGACGCCGCAGCGAAGTTCCTGCGGGAAAAAGGAATGGCCAAAGCGGATAAAAAATCCAGCCGCGCCGCCAATGAAGGTATTGTGCAGACGTACCAGCACTTTAACGGTCGTGTTGCAGTGATTGTTGAAGTCAATTGCGAAACGGACTTCGTTGCCCAGACAGAAGCCTTTAAGGAGTTCGCAGAAGGTATTGCGCTGCACATTGCCAACATGGCACCGCGTTATGTTGAACGCACAGAAGTGCCAGAAGCCGTCCTTGAAGCCGAAAAAGAACTGCAACGCAATCGGGCTTTGGCTGAAGGTAAACCCGAACACATCGTCGATAAGATGGTCGAAGGGCGCATGGACAAGTTCTTCGAAGAAATCGTCTTGATGGAGCAACGTTATCTCAAAGATGATTCTAAGACCATCGAAGAATATCGCAAGGAAACAGTTGCCACGACCGGCGAGAACGTCGTTGTGCGCCGCTTTGCACGGTTTGAGCTAGGTGCCGATGATGATGTGTCTGAAGATGGTGAAGACTAGCATAGACCGCCGCGTACAATGACGTGACTGATGTATATTCAATCGAAGAAAAGGGATTAGGAGCATGTTTTCCTAGTCCCTTTTTTTAGGAGTACAAATTATGGAAAAGAGAACGTCTATTTACAATCGCGTTGTGATCAAGCTCGGCGGCGAGGCGCTTTCCGGGCAAAATGGGGTGGGTGTAAACCCTGAACAGCTAAACTTCATTGCAGATACCGTGCGTGACGTATACGACCTTGGTATTCAAATCGCCATCGTCATTGGGGCTGGCAACCTGTGGCGTGGCAATATTGGCGTCGCCGCTGGCATGGATAACGTTACTGCTGACCATATGGGTATGATTGCAACGGTCATCAATGCGCTAGGTCTGCGTGACGCGCTCGAACGCCATGATATGCCGGCCCGTGTCCAAACCGCGGTGCAGATGAACCAGGTTGCTGAACCGTACATTCGTTTGCGGGCGCTGCGGCACCTCGAAAAGGGGCGAATTGTCATCTTTGCTGGGGGTACAGGCAATCCTTTCTTCACGACAGATAGCGCCGCGGCGTTGCGTGCGCGTGAAATCAAAGCAGATGTGATTATCAAAGCCACCAAGGTAGATGGCGTCTATGATGACGATCCCAAAAAGAATCCCGACGCCAAGAAATTTGATACGATCACTTATGGCGAGGCGATTGACTATCGTGTCAAAGTCATGGACATGACAGCGATCACGATGTGCATGGACCACGGTATGCCCCTGATCGTGCTAAACTTCTGGGAAGACGGGGCTTTACGCAAGGCGTTGTTGGGGGAAAAAATAGGTACATTCATTGGTGACCGTGTGGAATAGACCGCGGTACCGTGCTGATTAATAGCAGTTGAAATATGAGGAAACCGTGACCTCCATCGCAGTTTAAACTATAATCTAAATATAAATATTCGCTAAGTAGTTCGCTTTGATGCCTTCATGTTTCGACTTTTTGAACGTTCCTCCGAAGACGATCAACAATCACATGCGATTGCAGTACTCATCCTGCTGGCAGTGGTCTCACTCATCATCGGTGGACTATATCTTGCGCAGTCTACAACAAATATCACCACAGTACGTGATATTGACCAGCTTCGCACAGAACGCAACAATCTCGTCCGTGAAAACGAACGGCTAAAAGCGGAGATTGCGCGGTTTCGTGGTATTGATAATTTGATGACACGCTCGGCGGCGTTAGGCTTTGAAGAAGCCGAGCCGGATGATATTCAGTATATCATTGTCGATGGCTATGAATATGCGCGCCCGACTTCAGTCCCGACACAGGTGCAACCGACGGCGACCACAATCAACTATGAAGAAAACTTTGCAGGCTGGCTTTCGCGGCAACTTGATGCATTACGTGAAGAGTTCAACGCCTGGATGAGTACCGAGTAGAAGGAAAGTCCCACCATGTCGATGATCCGGCAGCGCCTTGGTTTTATTGCAATGATTTTGATGGTGGTCAGTGTATTGCTGATTGCACGTTTGCTCTCGTTTCAATTTCAACTGGACCCTGAAGTTGAAGAGCAACTCTACAACATCGCCAGTGCAGCCGGGCGTACCGTCGAATACCAACCCAATCGCGGACGCATCTATGACCGTAATGGCGAAGTGCTGGCAGTCAACTCGTTGGTCTATCGTGTCGGTATTAGCCCCGGCGCACTGAACCCGGGCCGTGAAGCGCGGCGACAGGCTGCTACCGACATTGCCCGCATTTTGAACCTCAATGAACTCGATGTTTATAACCAGTTACTCCCCGAAATTATTGACAACGCACCCGTTTATCCGAGCTATGTGCCGCTGGCCAGCCCCGTTTCGTTAGAACAGGGTGAAGCACTTGAAGCACTGGACCTCCCCGGCATGGTGATTGAACCGATTTATCGCCGCGATTACCCACAAGAGGAGTTGATGAACCAGATCATCGGTTTCACTAACTTCGAATCACAGGGCTACTGGGGTATCGAGCAAGAGTACCAGTCGGTGTTGGCGGGGCAAACCAAAATCGCGACCGAAACCGGACTATTGGTCGATGTGTCCGATGATGTGCTGATTCGTGATGGGCAAGATTTGGTTTTGACAATCGACCGTGAAGCCCAATGGTTTGTGCAACAGGTACTCGAAAGGGTCGTTGCTGAGCAGAATGCGGCTGCCGGGCATGTCATCGTTATGAACCCAGAGACGGGTGAAATTTTGGCGATGGTGTCTGTACCAACCTTCACGATTGAACAATACAATACGATTGAAAACCCTGATGATCGGCCGATTTTTACCCCCGGTGTGTCAATGGCGTATGAACCGGGGAGTATTTTTAAGGTGATCACCGCAGCGGCTGCTCTTGACAGCGGCATTGCAGATTTGAACTGGTCCTATTCCAATATCGGGTGCGAACGCATTGCGGGGGGCGAGATTTGTGACGCGGGGAACTCGCCGGGAGCCTCGACATCACGCGGTGTGGTGACCTTTTCCCAATGCTTGATTAACTCATTAAATACGTGTACATCGCGCTGGTTAGTGGGTGATACAGGCTATCTAGGCGTTGGGTCTGGCCCATGGTACGAATATTTGGAGCTATTTGGGTTTGGTACTCCCACTGGTATTGATCTCTATGCCGAGGCATCGGGGCAGGTTAACGTGCCTAATCTCTCGCCGAACTGGGGTGAATTTAACTTTGTACAGACCAGTTTCGGACAGGGTATTTCTGTTACCATGCTGCAAATGCTTACCGCCGCAAATGCGATTGCTAACGATGGTCTGATCATGCAACCCCATATCGTCCGTGCCTTTCGTGATGGTGAGGACATCCGCTATGTGCAACCCACATCTATCACGCGACCTGTGTCAGAAGCAACGGCCAATGAAGTACTGAGTATCATGGAACGCGCGGTAGAGGATGAAGGCCCGGAAGTTTGGGGACGCGCGGCAAGGGTTGAAGGCTATCGGGTAGCAGGCAAGACGGGCACATCACAGAAGCCAGAACCCGGCGGCTATTCGGATGAACTGAGTTGGGCCAGCTTTATCGGCATGATACCGGCCAGCGATCCGCAGTTATCAATTATTGTAATGCTGGACGAACCTGAAGACTATTGGGGCAGCCAGGTCGCTGCGCCCGTATTTGGTGAAATTGCCGAGCGCCTGGTATTGTTGTTCGAAATTCCGCCAGATGATCTGCGGATGCAACTGATGATGGATGGCGGCAACCCCTTTGGCCGCGACTAGGCACACAGGATAACATAGTAGCATATTATGGTTGCAGACATTCCTTTTTCGCTTTCGCTGGGTGCATTCACCTTTCTACTGGTCACCATTTGGGGTGGGCCGTTTGTTGAAATCCTGTTGCGGTTACGGATTGGCAAAAACATCCTCGAAGACTTACCCAAACACAGCGCCAAACAGGGGACGCCAACCATGGGCGGAATCTTGATTTTAATTCCGGTGGTTGGCGTGACGTTCGGTTTAAACGTCGCTGGGCTTATTCAAGAAGGGCTCACCGGGCAATCAATCCTGATTCCGCTGGTAGTCCTGACCAGTTTTGGCCTGCTTGGGGCCTATGACGACTGGTCAGGGATTCGCCTATCGCGTGGTATCAAGGGGCAGGGCATTTCGGCACGCGCGAAATTTATCACCCAGCTTGGCCTTGCCGGGCTCACAACCGTTGTGATGAGTACAGGAAATGTGCAGTTCAGCAATGAACTTTTTGTCCCCCTCATTCCTGAACCCATCAATTTGCCACCTGTTTTGTGGATTGTTGCTGGCATTTTTATCATCGTCGGTACGTCGAACGCGCTCAATCTAACCGATGGGCTGGACGGGTTAGCGGGAATCATCACTGCCAGCGCCTTTGCAGCTTATGGGCTGATTGCGGCTTTGCAGGGACAGGTCTTTTTGACGCAGTTCTGTTTTATCATGGTGGGGGCGTGCTTTGGCTTTCTCTGGTATAATGCGCATCCAGCACAATTGTTTATGGGAGACACAGGTTCACTCGCACTTGGCGCGGCGCTCGGTACGGTCGCTTTGATGACCGGGCAATGGCTTCTGTTGCCGATCATTGCTGTCATCCCGGTGGCAGAAGCGATTAGCGTTATTTTGCAGGTGTCGTACTATAAATTTACAGGAGGGCAGCGGATTTTTCGTAAGGCCCCCTTGCATCATCATTTTGAAGAAGGTGGCTGGAGCGAAACACAGGTTGTGCAACGGTTCTGGCTGGTCGGAATTTTGGCGGCAATGACGGGTATTGCCTTTGCGTTACTTTAATAATGAAAGCCAGTTATTCTTATGACAATACGTTTTTTTGTACATAGTGACGGCTTAAATGTGCGTGGACAACCCTCCGTCAATGCGGAAATCGTGGGGTCTGTCCTACATGGTGCATCAGTTGAGGTTGAACGCCGGGTTGTGGTGCGTGCAGATGGGTTCGTGTGGCGACGGGTTGTTAGCCTGAATGAGCAATGGATCGCGGAACTGCATCAGCTAACAGGTAAACGTTTTCTACGGACTGTTTCAACCGACGACAGTGATGATGATGATCTCAACACAAATGACGATGTAGTCGTTGAACCTGTTGATCTCCCGACGCAGCGCCTCCGTGTGGTGACGAGTCGCTTGAATGTACGCAACGCACCCCGGTTACGACGAGCAGTGCAGGTGATTGATGGGTTGCTACGTCATGCTGTTGTGGAGGTATATCGTGATATTCGTCAGCAGGGCGAACATGGCTGGGTCTGGCGTAAGCTCAAACACCCCGAAGGGGCCTGGGTTGCAGAACACAATGTGCGTAGCGGGGCACGCTTATTACGACCTGTACCCGGTGGACTGGACATCAGCGGACGTGTACAAACTGATGGTACACGCTTTACACTTGACGGTGAAAGTTTCCGTTTTATGGGAGCAAATCTGCGCGAGTTGCCTTATTACAGTCATGGTGTAATGCCATTTGCGGCGGCAAGTCATGTTGAAGACCAGATTCAAGCGATTGAAGCGATGGAAATGCGCGTGGTGCGCCTGTATGCAGCGCATCGACATGTTGATGTCGCAGCCTCAGTTGAATTGGTGCGAGACGCGCTCGATCGGTTGCATCAGTCCAACCTGCTTGCAATCGTATGCTTGAATGATGCGCTGGGTGATAGCAATTTCTATGTGCCGGGCGATGATGAATTTCACACTGAGGTCAGTGGTCATCTCAATCGGGTCGAATACTTCCGTCAGGAAGGCTGGCGCGATAACTTCTTGCCCTTTGTCGAAACATTCGTCGCGGAACTCGAAAACCATCCTGCGATTTTTGCATGGGAACTCGGCAATGAGTATGCGCTGCATCCCTATCCCGGCACGACCGAAGATGGGGACGCCTTTATTGACTTCGCGCACACGACCGCCCGACGTATCCGTGAATTAGATGACCAGCACTTGATTACCACCGGGCTCATCAATGTGATCCATGTCACCCCGGAAGGTGAAACGCAGACCGACATGGCGCACCGACTCTATGACACCCCATTGATCGACTTTGGTGTGGTGCATTTCTACCAGCACTCGCCTTCTAATTCGCATAACCCGGCCGGGCAAGACCCTTTGATGCCGCTCGAAGCTGAGCGTGCTGTTATTGACCTACAGGTATTGAAAGCGCTCGACAAGCCGACCGTCATTGAGGAGTTTGGCTCGGCCTTTGACGGTGCTATTGATCGCCAGACGTTCACCGAATGGCACCTGACCCGCTGGTTTAATGATGGTGTGGCTGGTTTCATGCAGTGGGGGCTTTCGGCAACTGCTAGCGACATCGGCGTGGGGGACAATATTTGGGGGATGGACCGTTACTCGTCGCAGAACAGCAGCACCTATCCGATATTGTTTAATCTTTACCAGAAATGGGCACGAGATATCTCATGACACAGTCTCCACGCAATGACGAACTAACCCCAATCAGCCAGCTTGGCCGCGCGCTGAGCTTTTCGTACGATGACTTGCGTACCAACCGGGCCGGAGGTGTTACACGGCGGCAACAACGGATGTTGTGGCAGCGGTTCTGGGGTGGGGCTTTCATCTTCATCATACTCTTGATCGTGCCGATTGCAGTCAGTTGGGTGTTGGTGGCGTGGGGGACTACGCAAAGCCTGACCAGTGTTGTGTTTGACGATACTACAACCATCGGGTATTTGATTGGGATTATGGCTGGCATGCTGTACTTAATGACAGCCATGCGCAACTTCTTGTTGGCGGCTGACCTGGTACGCGGCAAGGTGCGCTCGATTACGGGGCCTGTTGAACGGTATGGACGCTATCTATATGTTGGACAAGAGCGGTACCTGTTACAGGCGGGGACATTGGAACTTGTGCAGAGCGAATTACATTACACACTCTACTTTTTGCCTGTTTCCCAGTATATTTTAAGTTTAGAATTTGCAGAATAAACGCCCAATTAGTTAGTGATTCTATAGCCAATTATGTCGAAACTTAAAAATCAACGCATCTTAATGATGGGAATCAACCCTCACAGCAAAGTGCTGGCATCGTGGTTACCCACGCAGGGAGCCTCTGTTACGATTGCCGACCCACGCAACGCAGGCGAACTGGCCGACGACATGATGGAATATCTCTTCATGCCAGATGTCAGCTTTGCGCTGAGTAATCAAGGTTTGGAATTGCTCGACGCAGTCGATATGCTGTGTGTATCTGACTCAACACCGTTAGATGCACCTGTTCTACTGGCAGCTCGTGAACGCGGCATCCCAATTCGCAACGAGGTCGTGTTATTTATGGATTTGTGCGACGCGCAACGCATTGTCGGGATTACCGGGAGTCTTGGAAAGTCTAGCACAGGCGTCCTGCTCAAAGAGATGGCCGAACGTGCTGACTTCAATGTGTGGGGTGGTGATGACATCCCCCTCAATAATCTCGATAGCATTGCAAAAGATGACATCGTGCTGCTCGAAATGCGGCCTGACCATCTTGAACTCTCGACGGTTAGCCCGACAGTCGGCGTGATGACCAACATCATGCCAGCATACGCTGCCCGTTATGGGAGTGTGGATGCGCTGGCCCGTGTTCTGGCGAATGTGTTTCATTATCAGCAAGCGGATGACCTGTTCGTCTACAATCACGATGACATGCTATCGCGTGCAGTTGCAGAACAGGCGGCGGCTGAACATGCAAGTTTTTCCACACGCACGCTGGTGCCAGATGGCGCGTGCCTGGCTGGTAATCGACTTATTGTGACGGGCATCTGCTCGCCGACGAATATGGCCAAAGTCGTTTGTAATGTCGATGAGGTCGCGCTACCGGGGGACCACAACATGCGTAACGCGGTGGCGGCCAGTGCGATTGCCGGGGCGCTTGGCATTCCGCCGGAAGCCATTGGCGAAGTCTTGCGCACCTTTAAGAGCATTCCGCATCGGTTGGAAATTGTGCTGGCAACGGAAGAAATCGTCTGGATCAACGATAGCGCTGCAACATCCCCTGACCGCGTGATTACCTCCTTAAATAGTTTTGCACAGCCAGTTGTGTTGATCTTAGGCGGCGGTGACGAGAGCTATAACTGGGGAGATCTTGCAAGGCTTGCTACGGAACGGGCGCGCGCGGTGGTGTGCTATGGCGAGAACCGCGAACGCATTGCAGACCAGATGCACCGGGCGCACCGAATGCACAACCGCCCTGAGCTTGATCAAATCGAGATTGTGGATGATCTTGAAGGTGCAGTAAAGATGGCGGCCAAACTTGCATCTAACGGTGACTTTATCCTGTTTAGCCCAGGAGGGACACCCGATGCCCAGCATGGAACGCTTGAAAGTCGTGGCGACACATTCCGTGAATTGGTTGAGGCGCAACACGGTAGAAAGTCCTAAAATCCTGCTGGTGCTTGTTGCATGTTTGCTGGTGATAGCTACTGCTTGCACCCCTGAAGTTGCGTCTGATGATGGGGTGACACGTGAACCCAGCATCGCGCCGAGTGCCACCGTTTTACCGTTATTACCAACAGAAGCAGCTAACTCGTCTATTGGGCGTAGTGAACCGACCAGCGCGGCTCTGGTGGGCGAAGGTGATGCCGACGAAGACCCGGCATTGACACTGGTTGTGCCCACGGCGCAGTACGTTCCCCTGAACATTATCACAGCAGATGGACGCTCGCTTGATCTGGGCTTTTATGGCGCAGCGGTGCGTCCGGCTCCAAACATACTGTTGTTGCATGACAGCGGTCAGGATGGCGACGTGTGGGTCAATGTTGCGCCTGAACTACAAGCGGCCGGCTACAACGTATTCACCGCAAATCTATCCGGGCGACGTCAAGCAGCGGCAGAAGTCGATTGGCCAGCGGTGGTTGCCGAAGTCGAAGGGCTGGCGACTTACATTGGCAATATGACAGGAATAACATCACCACAATTGACTGTCGCTGGTATTGGAACGGGGGCTGACGTCGCGCTGGTGGCCTGTGGTCGGTTGGCGACGTGTAACGGCGTGATAGCCATCAGTCCACGTAACGACGTACCCGGGCTCAACTACATCGACTTGAACCTCAGTACACGTTCTGTGCTGTTGATGTCTGCGGATGATGACACTGGTGCCTTGCTCGCGGTTGAGGTGCTGCGGGGGCAGCTTGGCGGCGTGGTGACGTGGCAGCGGTATACAACAGGTGGGCGCGGCATCCAGTTGCTACGGGCTCAGCCAGATGCACTATCGGTTATGCGTAATTGGCTGCGTGGGGAATAAAAAACTCACCGTTTAGAGTGAGTGTTTGTGAGACTCCTGGAGCAGGACTCGAACCTGCAACCTATCGGTTAACAGCCGATTGCTCTGCCATTGAGCTATCCAGGACTGTATGCTAGTGGTTGATGCTTGGAGAAAGATACCAGAACCCATAGGCCCTGTCAAGCCTATACGATGGTATTTCTGAGAATTGTGCGTCGAGGCTTTGCGGCGTTGAAAGTGGCTCACAGGCGGCATTTACGGCGCGGGACGCTTGCCAGTTGTCCACCCGGCGCGTATAGCAACGGCAATAATCGACAGGCGCGTTATCCCCCCGCCAGATGAAATAGCGGACATATGTTTTGATACAGAGTCGATCAGCGTTTTCACGCTCGACTTCCGCCACCGAAAAGCCAAAGCCGCGTGCGTCCTCAGACTCGACATTGAACATGCGAACCTCATGCCCCGGTCGGTCACTTAACCCGACGACGAACTCGCCTTCGATGAGTACGGTAATCAGCACACACGGCCACAGCATCAAAACACCCCAGATGGCCAGCGCTACCCCACACCCTAACCGTCGGAGCTGCCAGCCGGGTTTGCGTTGCGGACGCGGTCTCGCTTTTGGTTGGTCACCCTGTGCTTGTGCAGACTCCGTTTCCCCAAACAATGCTATTTCGAGAGCCGCAATGAACTGCGTTGTATCCTGATAGCGGCGTGAGGCGTGTTCATGTAGCGCTTTCGTGAACACTGCGTCAACTTCCGGTTTCAGGTCTGCATTGAGTGACGCGGGCGATGCGGGCGTTGTGGTCGCTGGTGCTTGTGCGGTCAGGCAATGATAAGCGACTGCTGCCAGCCCATAGACATCACTTGCAGCGCTACTTTTCCCGGTGTGGCGCTGTTCAGGTGCCATGTAGGGTGGCGTCCCAACAATGTCGTCCAGTTCAAGCAATTCGGCGGTATCCTGTAATAGCTTGTGCAGCCCGGTGTCGCTGAGTTGCGGTGTGTTCTCGGTCGTGAAGAAAATATTGCTCGGTTTGATGTCGCCATGTGCAAAGCCTTGTTCATGCAAGAAAGCAACTGCCTCTGCTATTGGCCGGATGATGTCCAGTGTGCGGCGTGTGCTGAAAGGCTCTCCGGCTTGCAATTGGTCTTCCAGCGACTGTGCGCGGTGTGGCAAGACGATATAGGGATATGCGCCGTCAATGCCGTAGTCGTAGGGTTGCAGCAGGTTGGGGTGTTGAAGCTGGACGATCAGTTCAAAATAGTTCTCAAAGCGATTTTTGAAACTGGCTTCGTCAATCAAGTGTTCGGGCAAAACTTTTATCAGCAAGCTGTCCCTGTCTTGCACGGCGTAGAGCGTGGCATACGTACCGCCAGCGACGACTCTGCCAACATTGTAGCCGCCAAGTTGGTTGTGGGCTGTCATGTAGGGTTTTCCTGTACATCTTGAAATCACATCTTAAGCCTATATAATGACGGATAACGTCGCGCTTGCCATAGATTAATGCGAGAAGAAAGCAAGCGTCTATAACCAAGCCAACAGGACACACCAACATATGAAATTAACATTTTTAGGCGGGGCTGATGAAGTCGGCGCTAGCAGCACGTTGATTGAAATCGCGGGGAAAAAGCTGCTGGTGGACGTCGGCATCCGTATTTCGCCCAAAACGGTGCGCGGCATCAGCGGCGATCAATTGCCCGACTTGCAACTCATCACCGACGCAGGCGGCCCCGACTACATTCTTGTAACGCACGCTCACACCGACCACACCGGGGCACTGCCTATTGTGATGGAACATTACCGCGATGTTCCGGTACTGGCCACAGCCCCCACCATTGCCCTGACACGCACTTTGCAATACGACGCCCAGCGCATTATGAGTACCAAACAGGAACAAGAAGGCGAGTTGCCGCTTTTTGACGAAGTCTCTATGCAACGCCTGCTGGATGCGTTTCAGGTGGTGCCATTACGCCAGACATTTAGCCTTGGTGATGGCTTGCAGGTGACCTATTACGCTTCCGGGCATATCATGGGGGCGGCGATGCTGCTTATTGAGAGCGAAGAGGGTATTTTGCTCATGTCTGGTGACCTCTCGCTTGGCTCACAACGTGCCGTTGTTGAAGCAGAGATTCCTCGCGCAAAAGCTGACTTCATGGTCATGGAAAGCACCTATGGTAATCGTCTGCATGCTGCCCGTCCCGCTGAGGAAAAACGACTCATCGAAACGTTGCAACGTGTCACAGAGCGCGGCGGCAAGGCCATCATCCCGGCGTTTGCCCTCGGGCGTGCGCAAGAAGTGATTCAGATTTTGCATGCTTTCCGTGATGAATTAGACGTTCCGGTGTGGGTAGATGGTATGGTGCGGGCCGTCTGTGAGACATATCACATTCATCAGGAGTTTTTGCCGAAGCGCACCCAACGCTCGATCAAAGACGATGACCATCTCTTTTTCCGCAAGAACGTCAAGCCCATCAAAAGTCCGCATCAGCGCGAACAGGTGGCTTTTGCTGAAGGCCCGGCCGTGATTGTCTCCAGTAGCGGCATGTTAACGGGTGGGCCCTCCGTTGGCTATTTCAAGTGGCTGGCCGAAGATGAACGCAACGCCGTGTTCCTGACCGGGTATCAGGACGAAGAAGCGCCCGGCCGCCGCATTCAACATATGCTGGACCAGCACGAAGCCGGAAAAGCCGTGACCTTCGATGTTGAAGGCTCCAAGCTGCAATTACGCTGCGAACTCGGCAAATATTCCCTGTCAGCACATGCCGACAGTAGCGAGTTGCTCAGCATTGCCAAGTCTGTTGGCGCGAATCAGATTGCGTTGGTACATGGCGACGAAAATGCCCGCCATCAACTCGCCGCCAGCTTGCAGGAACGCAATACCCGCGTGCATTTGCCGGCTTCTGGCACGACCATTGAGGCAAATTTTGGCAAGCGCACCTGGAAAGTCGGTGTTAAACAGGGCAACGAGATTGCACCACTCGACCCGGTTAAGCTCTGGGAAAGCCTGAAATTGGAGCAGGGTAGCTTTTTGAGCGCCCGTGAACTGGCGCAGGCGTGGTGGGGCGACTCCGCGCGCTTTCAGGAAGTAATTCCTGTGCTTGAAGCCGATGGCGTCTATTTTGCGCAAAGCTGGAAACGCAAGGATACCTTTCAGGTGCGGCCAGCCGAAAAAGTTGAGCGTAGCCGCTGGCAACGGACCATCATGAAGCGCTTCTCGCTGATGAATCAGATGATTGTACTGCGTGATGTCAACGACAAGGCGCGAATCGGCGTTGTGCAAGAAGTACGACCAGACAGCTTCCGGGCTGTTGTCGCACGCGCCAGGGGGCAACAATACCCGGCCGATGCACTGGTGTACCCAATTGCTGACTGGGAGACGTTCCCCGGCAAGCTCGAAGAAAAAGGTTACATGGCCCAAATTTCGGACATGTTACGGCAAGCAGAAGCGTGGGGCGATGTGCTGATGCCCTTTGACAAGCGCCGCGCCCTTGACCTCGCAGGGGAAGCTGTATTGCCTGACGACCTCTTGCCGGCTGAACTACCAGAAGGGGTAGCGCCTGAGCTGGCTAAGTTGGCGATTGTCTTACAGCTTGCCAAAGACGGTGCAGAACTTACTGAAGATGGAGTTTTGCCCAAGCATGCCAAAATGACTGAGCCAATGGAAATGAACCTCGCCCGTACAACGATCCTTGAGCTTTTTGGCGAAGAGGCTGGCATTCGTAAGGTCGGCATGGACCTCAACACCGGGCAGATGACGCTCTCCTTTAATTTCCCAACAGTTGCCGAGGAAAAATACGGTGATCTCATTGAGCGCGCCGAAGCACTCACCAACTGGCAGGTAAATATTTCGCCGGATGTGAATCAAAACGCGCTTGGTATGGCGGTGCATGAACTGTTGCCGCCAGAAGCCACATTGCGTAAGGGCCCGTCGTTTTTCCTGGGGCAGGGACAGGTCAAGATTGAAGTCGAAGGCGACATCGACACCACTGAACTTACCAAACAATATCACGAAAAGACTGGCTTTGAATTGTTGGTCAACGACAACGGCAACACTAAAACGGATAGCGGCGAAACGACGGCGCAATCCGCTTCTGCAACACCCGGTGCTAGCAACAATCAAATGGAAATCAACGCGGCTTATGACTTGATTCGCAGTCAGCTCAACGAACACGGCTTGCAGAAGGCAGGTCTGAAACAGGGACGTATTGTCCTGTCGTTCATTTCGCCGCAGGTAGGCTTGCGGCACTACGACAAAATCGAAGAACTGGCACGGCAGACAGGTTATGAACTCACGGTTCATCCGCATCCAAACCAGAACGCGATTACTCAAGAGGCACAAAAGATGATGGTGCAAAACGGGGTTCGCATCGTCAAAGGCCCCAGCATATATGTTGACCGCAACACCGTCGGCATTAAAACCGATACCGAGTTGACCGATGAGCAACGCACTCAGCTTGAAGAACGGTTCGAACATATTACTGGCTTCAAGCTGGAATTCAGCAGTTAGGCGTTCTTGTCTTTATGCCGAGCGTTGAAACCAGCCACGGGGCAATTTTTTATACTGATATTGGCCAAGCCAATAATGCACAACCACCGTTGCTACTGATACATGGGGCCGCAGCAAGCCATCTGGTGTGGCCTGCCTGCTTACGCCGGTTCAAAGCGCAGCGGGTGTTGAGCCTGGATTTGCCGGGGCATGGCCGTTCCGCGCAAAAAGGGGTTGACCGCATCGAAGATTATGCCGCCGCCGTGGTCGCGTTTCTGGAGGCAATCGGTGTTGAGACTGCGTTGGTCGTCGGGCATAGCATGGGCGGGGCGATTGCACAACAGCTTGCACTTGATGCTGCTGAGCGCATTGCAGGGATAGTACTTGTCGGTACGGGTCCGGTGTTGCGAGTGAATCCTCGTATACTTGAGCTTGCTCGCACCGAACCAGAAACCGTCGCAGATATGATCGTCAAATGGGCATGGAGCCGCACTGCATCTACTGATAAGCTGCAAGGACAGGATCGTGAGCAAATCCTTGCTACGCCGCCGGAGGTACTCTATGGGGATTACCTCGCCTGTGATCACTTTGATTCGCGCGGGCGACTGGCGGAAATACAGATGCCAACGCTGGTAATCGGGGGCAGCGTAGACAAAATGACACCTCCAGCATTGAGCGAGACGCTTGCTGAATTGATTCAGACGAGTACACTCGTAACTGTCACCGATGGCGGCCATATGATGATGCTTGAACAGCCCACGGTCGTCTGCACAGCCATCAGCAATTGGATTGCGGAGCAGTTTACACCATGAACACCCCAGCCGAACAACTCGAAACAACGCTCAACAACTTACGTTTTCGCAGCCATCTGCGCGTATTCCCGGTAACAGAGCCTGTGACGCTCTATGTACGCGGTAGTCATTGTGCGGTTGTGGTGCAGTACCATCAATATGACCATGTTGAAATCTATGCAAGCCTCTATGCCGCTTTTGGGATGCGTTTGATTGTCGAACAGGACGAGGACGGGGTGTATGTTGTCGTGAAACGGCGACGTCTGCTGGGATTCTTCTCACGCAGCGAGGTACAGGTGGTTGTACCAGCATATTGTGACCTGGCGTTTGACCTATCGCCGGGCAATGTCACTTTCGAGGGTGTTTCCGGGGTGCTAGAAATCCCTGCCTTCAGCAAACACAGTGACCGCAAACAACTCATTGATAGCGATGCCCAACCCGCTCTGACTTCACACACATCGCCTGCACAACTCAACGCTGGCCAGCCACATGAACAGATTCAAACCGATTAAATGGTCGCATAACAGGGTGTTTAACCCTATAATAGTGAACAATATTGGGCACAGACGACGAGGATAATCATGCAACAACAGCAGGGTACAAAGTACCGCAGTGAACAACTCGAAAAAGTGTTGCGCACGCTTCACACCGCCGTACCCGGTCTTAAGGCCTCGGTTGTAGTGAACCCGGACGGGTTGCTAGTTTCAGTTTATCCCAAGATGGATAATGAAGACCAGGTAGCAGCGATGTCGGCAACACTGGTGGGGCTGGCTGTTCGTGTTTTGCGCACGTTGGATCAGGGTGGCATGAAGCGGCTACTGATTGAAGCAGAAAACGGCCAGATGATTATGTACCCTGCTGGTGAAAGTTCACTGGCAGTACTGGTTGAAAAAGATACCAAGCTGGGCCCGGTGATTTTTGCTGCTTCCAAAGCAACCGCCGACATCAAGAAGATTCTTGGCTTTAAAGAGGGTGAAGAGCCCGAAGACGCCCCTAAATCTTAGCAAGCCTAAGACACCGTATTCGACACCCGGTTACTGTTCTCAACATGCTCGAGCAGGGTTGCGACGAGTATAACGAGCTGGTAGAAACCGTGCTTTAGATGTGCCTGATCAATAAATTCGTCCAATCGGTGTGCATTGCCCCCATACGTTAGCCCAACCACTACACAGGGAATGTTCTGGGCAAGCAGCAAATTAGCATCTGTGCTGCCATATTCCAGAATACCTGCTATACCGATCTCATGTAGCGCCCGCAATGCCATTTGCACCAGCATATGATTGCTGTCGATGTTGCCGGCCGGGCGTTCACCAATCACTTCTAATGTACAGGTCAACTCAGTGTTCTGGTACGCTTGCACGATTTCGCGCACTTGTGCGTCAAGTTGTTGGAGTGTATCTGTATTAGACGAGCGCATATCCAGCAAAAAGTGTGCTTGTGTCGCAATCGAATTGACAGACTGACCGCCCTCGACCATGCCAATGTTGTAGGTGGTGCGTGGTTCAGTGGGGACTTCAAGTTGCGTAATGTCGTGCGCAATTTTCACTAACTCATGAATAGCACTCGCACGGCCAAAGCTCATCCAGCTATGCCCACCTTCTGCGGCTGTGCAGACCTTCAAGCGTCGCACAGCAATACCACCGTGGTAGACACGCCCTAACGCCATACCTTCCAGCACAATCGCTGCTTTAATGCGCTGCGCCCCGACTCGGCGCACAGCCTGCCGAATCCCATCAAGATTACCAAGGCCCTCTTCGCGCACATTGGCAACCAGGCATAGGGTGACGTTTTTGGTGGTTAGCTCTGGTAGCATGACTGCGCCAAGCAGCAGTAGCCCGGCCACACCTAAACTGTTGTCGCCTAAGCCCGGTCCGTACACCCGTGTCCCTTCTGTGTGAATCGTCAGGTCTGTCTCCATTGGAAAGACGGTATCGTGATGAGCAGACACCAGAACAATAGCGGCGGCGTCTGTTGCGCCAAACCAACCATAAACATTACCCATTGCATCGCGTTCGACACGGTGAAACGGTAGCGCTTTGAAACGTTTTTCGAGGTAGTCAGCGCGCTGTGCTTCCTCAAACGTCGGGGCTGGGATTTGTTGGACGTTGATCGCCTCTTGTAACACATCGGCGTTCTGTATCCGCTCGAGGGTCGGATACCACTTACGGCTCTGAGCGCTCATGGCACGGGCAAGCTGCCGTTTTTCCATGATTATTTGTACTCCTCAATGGTTTGCTTGGTCAGCGGATGGTCCCCCATACTCAACAGCAACTCTAATGGTAAAGTGATGTGGTGTGCCCCTGCCGTTAAGGCTTGTTGTGCCTCTTCAAGCGTGCGGATGTCTGCACCCAGCACTTGCGTTGGAAATTGGTCAAGCAACTGCACCATTTGCGAGATAAGGGTTTTGCAGTCGCCGAAGTGTTCGATACTATGATGAATATACGGCATCACGAAAACAGCACCGGCCGCTGCGGCTGCATAAGCCTGTAGCGGACTATAGACCATTGTGAACGCCACTTCAATTTCTGGCACACGTTTGAAAAAACTCAGGTTTTCAGTGGTGGCAGGGAGCTTGATGATTACTCGGTCAGGACGGAGATCGTAAGCATGCCAGGCTTCGTCAATACGTGCTTCGAGGGTCTGCGCTGTTAATTGATAGAACACATGCCCATCGAAACTGGCGACCAGTTCCTCTAAGGCGTCAAGCGGGGAGCGTCCGATGCTTTTCATACGCTGCGGATTGGTTGTAATTCCTTCGATAAATCCGAGCATTTGTGCTTTTCTGGCATCTTCAAGCCTTGCAGAGTCTAGAAATAGGGCCATTTTTAGTTCCTTATGAATATCTGGTTGCTTGGCAAGGCGGTTACTATTGTTATAATAATTTTACTTCGCAACTCCAAGTTCAGGGTTTCCTCTGTTACATTTTAATCGATCATTGGGATGGTGATTTGTTGTCCGGAACTGCAACGATTCTACTGATTGAAGGCAAGCGTACCAGTCAACATCTATCTTTTGTTGATGCGCTTCGCCGTCGGTATCGCGTCATTCTCGCAACCACCGGGAAGCAAGCCATCCATACACTGCAAAATGGTGCATCTATTGACATCATTGTGTTCAACGCGGCTTCAATGCGTACATCTGGTATTCGGATTGGTGCGGCGCTGCGGCGTGGCAGTTCGGGGCCAATTATCTTGATCCAACACCGTGACGACAAGCCCGGTCATTATGCAGACCGTGATGCAGATGTTGTCCTCTACTTACCATTCACAGCGCGGAAACTGACCAATCGTATTGAACGTCTAATTGACACTCAAGACGGGGAAACACTGGTTGCTGGGCCCTTCACGCTCAATGTAAAAAGTCGCACACTGACGACGATGGCAGGCGAAATCCGGCTTACCCCAAAGATGACCACGCTAATGGAACAATTTATGCGCCGCCCCGACAAAATCATTGAACGCGAGTTCTTGATGTCCAAAGTGTGGGATACCAGTTACATGGGGGATACCCGCACGCTGGACGTCCATATCCGCTGGATACGCCAGGCAATCGAGAAAACGCCTGGCAAACCACGCTATCTGCGCACCATTCGTGGTAAAGGATATATGCTAGACATCGCAAACAACGGCAGGAACAAGCGTTAGCGAGCCGCTGCCCAGCGCACACCCGGCAGGACTTCTTCGTAGTCGTCTGGTGTACTCCCGAGGCGTTGCAACACATCGTCTGTTGCGAAAAAGTTGCCCCGCTCAAAGAATGACTGACGACGATCAGCATCTGTTTCTAGCTCGGTTACGATCTGACATTCACGATTCCAGCCAATACTGGCAATTTCGAAGTTAACAACCTCATGCAGCGTCAGCGCAATGTCACGATACTGTGCGAAAACACCAGAGAGTTTGGTTTGTTCGGTGCGGACTGTGGTCGATGCGTCTTCAAATAGCATGCCTGTTGGTACGCTGATGGTGATACATTCAAACAATGAGCGCGTGACAAGCATATCAATTCCCACTTGCCCGACACGTGTTTCAAGCACACCATGCAGGGTCAAAGTATCGGTTGGTGAAGGGTAGTGTGGCTTTTTGTAAGCTGGCAATGGCTGGTCTGGAATAAAGCGTTCGACCAGTGGGCCTTCCAGGTCATTAAGTTGCCACAGGGCGTCGATCAGCCGCTTCCATTGGTAGTCACGCAGCGTTGCAAAGCTCACATTGAGTTCGAAATTGTGCCCGGTCCAGTAGAGGTCTTGCATGTTTGAAGATGTCCTTCCGGTTGGTTCAAATCGTCTTGGCTTCCATCAGGAAAACGCTTTGCTGCTGACAGTTCGGACACATGCCGGCTTGTTTAGAATTTTCCTTGTGTTGGCGTTGCTGTAGCTGTTGGTCACGGCGTGCAAGGCGGTTCAAGATGTCGTCAAGCGCAGGATTCCACGCTTCCAGTATGGCAGGAACCTGTTGCAGAAATGGTACAGTGTTGGGATTCACATTGAATTCGCGATGCATCACCCTGTAAAAGCGCTGCAAAAGCTGTAGTTCCTGGCTGAGCAGTTGCTGTGCGGTGTCGATGGTCGTATCGCCATGTTGTACAGCACGTTGTTCGGTAGTGGCGAGGTGTTGTAGCGCTTGAAGTTTGGTTACTGCCCACTGCAAAAGCTCAATAGTTGGCTGAAGGTAGTAGGGTAAGTTTTCAAGTACAGGACCGGCCTGCATAAGTTGCCCACAGGTTGAACATCGTGGTACAGCTTCAACACGCACCTGTTCCGCGAACAGATAAGTGTAAGCGTCGTCGAGTGGCACGCCAGCGTCACTGATGTGGACACGACGTCGTTTGCACTGTAGATGCGTGGGGCAACAGTAGTCCTCCCAGAAACCGCTAACTACCATAGCAGGTGCCGTTGTATCCTGTGTGCTGATAGCATGACCGTCGGGGCCATAGGGCACTAGAGCTTCAACAGTCATGGACCAGTCACAGGCGGCACAGCCCACGCGCCAGCGTAGGGTTTGCAACACGTTGCTCGGTAGCGCCATCAGTGGCGGCACTCCTCACAAATGCCGAAGAATTCGAGCAAGTGGCCACGAATGTTGAAACCATATTGCTCAGAAAGCTGTTTTTCTAGCTCTGTGACAGGACAGGGCAGGTCATCAAAATGCACGACTCGGCCGCACTTCTGGCAAACGAGGTGATGGTGATGGCCGTCTAACACAACAATATAGCGTGCATTGGGGCCTTCTTGAAAAGCCGGCCGCACGAAACCCAGTCGCGTGTAGAGGTCAAGCGTTCGGTATACACTCATACGCCCAATTGACGTATCCCGTTCAGAAACGAGATCAACAATTTCAGGCGCAGAGAGATGGTCATCGTTTTCCAATAGCACTGCTGCCACCTGTCGCCGTGGTTGCGTAAACTTGTAACCTGCCTTGTGCAGACGTTCCTTGAACTGTTGATGTGTGCTGTTCGTCATTCGCTTAAATCCTGTTAATGCGTTGAGCAAAGGATAATCGAAAGTCAGGGTGTCATACAAGTGTTGGGTGGTTCAAAACAATAGAGTTGAGCCACTAGAGCATACGCCGAATCAACAGGATGACCAACAGCATTGTGCCCCACGATGCATAGCCCGCGCCAATGATTGGCACCAAAGACCACCCGGCTCGTGCAGCAAACCATGTCCCGATGATGAACATAATTGTCGCACTGATGCCCACCAACAGCCCGGCGCTGAAATTAGCGACGCGCAGGCTGTTACCAGCTTCGGCGGCGTAGATAATCCAGATGGCGAGCGGTATTTTGGTGGGCATTGTTGTTGTGATAGCAGCAAAGGTTTGGGAAAATTCATTCACGATAGCGATCGCAACAATGGCCAGGCAAGATACGACCACGGGTAGAACCTTTTCTACAAAGAAGGGATTGCTTAACATAGGGAATTCGTTTCCTTGTGGATTTCAATTTGATGCGGCGAATATATGCAGATGTAAGGATAATAACGGATGCACTAGCGAGACAACATGGTCTGAATGCAATTCTAGCGACATCGGCAACGTATGCAGCGAGAAGCCGTGCTAGAATAAGCGTTGTAAACCACCATTGAGCAAATTGAATGCCGACGCACGGCATGCACGAGCATTCAGATCAACGATGGCAAGTAAGGGGATTCATGAGCGATATTATTGAAGTGACCAATGGTTTAACTCTGCAACAGATCCATAATGGACGGATCCATATCTGGACGGCGTCACAGTCTACTAAGGATGTAGTAGATGCATGGTATCAATCATCTCGCGAAACGCTGGAAAATTGGGAGGACACCTCGCGTCCTTATCTCGTTCTGCTCGACATGTCTCGTGTCATTCTGACCCCTTATAACCGCAAGCGGGCCGAAGCACTTGCAGAAGTGCGCCCTGATGTTGGGGGGCGAACAGCGGTGGTTATTGCCGCATCTACGATGGGGCATATGACGCGACTTTTTGTTAATAAGACGCTTCAGAAAACCCGCGAACGCCGTGTGTTTTTCACACGCGAAGACGCTATTCGGTGGCTTGAGGCAGCCTTATGAGCCAGGAAACCGCACCGCTACAGCCCCCGGCTGATGACCCCGGGCGCGCGCTGAATGATGCCGAAATTGCACGTGCTACTGTCATCATCATGGGGGCGTTTGTTCTTAGTGGTGCGATGGGGTTGGTGCGGCAAATTGTCATCAGTGCAGCGTTTGGTGCCGGGCATGAACTAGACGCTTTTTATGCTGCGGCGCGTGTACCTGAGACGTTGTTCATGCTCATTGCAGGCGGCGCGCTGGGCTCCGCATTTATTCCGGTATTTTCAGGGTTTCTGGGGCGAGATGATTTCGAGGGGGCATGGCGTTTAACCGGAACCGTACTCTCTTTTGTGCTGATTATCGCAACGGGACTGGCAACGCTTGCTTTCGTGCTTGCAGAGCCTATCGTTGCGAACGTGTTGGTGCCCGGTGGCGATGCCGCTGACCATGCGCTGACGGTTGAACTCATGCGGATTATGTTGGTCACGGTGGTGTTGTTTGCGATATCCGGGTTAATCATGGGTATCCTCCATGCTCATCAACATTTTATCGTCCCGGCGTTGGCACCGAGTATGTATAACCTCGGCATTATCGGCGGGGCACTCCTTTTGACTGATTCTTTTGGCATTCATGGCCTGGCATGGGGAACTGTTGCTGGGGCGGCGCTGCACCTCGGCGTTCAGCTTCCAATGCTGCGCAAGTTGCCGCACATTCGGTTGCGCGCTAGCTTGAATCCGCAGAATGAAGGGGTGCAAGAAGTGTTGCGGTTGATGTTGCCGCGTGTATTGGGGCTGGCAGTCGTCCAGATTAACTTCTGGGTCAATATTGCGCTGGCTAGCACTATGTTGAGCGGTAGTATTGCCGCGTTGCAGACCGCCTATGTGTTGATGTTCACGATTTTGGGCATTTTGGGGCAAAGCCTTGGAACGGCTGTATTTCCAACGCTTTCAACCCAATACACAACAGGTGATGAAGAAGGCTTTCAGCAGACGTTCTCCACTGCATTGCGCAATGTATTATTTCTAAGTATCCCTGCCGGGATAGGTCTGGCGGTACTCTCTGAACCAATTGTTGGCGTACTGTTCGAGCGCGGTGAATGGACGCATCAACACACACAGGCGACCTCATGGGCATTAATTTTCTATGCGTTAGGGTTGGCAGGGCACGCCGCTCTGGAAATCCTTGCGAGGACGTTCTATGCCTTGCACGATACCTGGACACCCGTCCAGATTGGCGCGCTGGCGATGACGCTGAATGTTGTGCTTAGTGTCGTGTTTGTGCTGGTTTTTGAGGCGGTTGGCTGGGATAGCTTTACGCAGGGGGCGTTTGGGGGGCTGGCGTTAGCAAATAGCCTTGCGACCGCGTTAGAAAGTACCATTCTGTGGCTAATTTTGAATCGTCGTATACAAACTTTGCGTGCTGAAAATATCGTGCCAACGATGCTACGTACCACACTTGCAGCAGTGGTCATGGCAGTTGCAGTGGGCGGCTGGTTGATACTCACTGAAGGGCAATGGATGCTATTACGGCTTCTTGGTGGTATTGCGTTGGGGGGTGGCATTTTCTGGGGGGTGGCGATGGCGCTCCATATTGAGGCGGCGCGTGCTGTGCCCCAACAAATTCTGGGGCGGTTACGCCGTGCCTAGACAAGGCGCTGGTCGCAGATTTTACGATGGCTGCATGCATAACAGTGGCGCTCATTTTCATGTGAACGCGGTAGAGGGACATGTTGCTGCTGGGCGCGAACCTCATCAATTAAGTCGAGTACCGCTTCTGCCGTTTTTGCATTGTAATCAACCTCGAAAGTGCGGTTACTATATCGGATAATGCCATATGGCGGGGCACTTTGCGTGGTTTCATGAACAAGCAGACAGTAGATGAGTATTTGCGCGACGTGGGCATCATGCGCGTTGCCGGTTGGTGCCTTGCCGCGTTTGGCTAGCACTGGAATCGGAACGCCCTGATGATCTACGATAAAGTCAGGGCGGCCAGTTACCCCATATTCCCACGAGACAAGCTGGCGGTTTAATTCACGCGCATATGGACCATTGTATAATTGGCGCATTCCGGGCGGGGTTCGCGCTTGCAAGAAAAGCCATAAACTGAACAACGCCAGTACAAGCCCGGCAATAATGTAGGACATACTATGTTCCGACTACTAGCGCCACAGTAACCAGAGCTGCGATCAATACAAGCCCGAACGCGGCGGCAAGTAAAATGCGACGGCGGTGTGGTTGAGCAGTGAGGCGGTCATAGGACCAGGCACGCTGGCAATATACATATCTTGCAATCTCGCTTGCTGTCAGGAGTTCATCGCGCTGATAACGCCGCAAAGTGTTACTCCTCCCCAGTGTTTTAGTAAATACAACGACAGCTTTATGGTCTACACTATAGACGACTTTCAAGAAAATCGGAAATCTTAATGCAATCGAAACTACGTGGCCAGCACTTACAACAGG
Source organism: Anaerolineae bacterium (assembly GCA_034437655.1). Classification (GTDB taxonomy): domain Bacteria; phylum Chloroflexota; class Anaerolineae; order Aggregatilineales; family J027; genus J027. The sequence goes on along the minus strand of DAOTTU010000040.1, from coordinate 28,510 downwards.
CCTATGCAGACTTCAGCCCCTGTCGCGTTCGGCTTCCGCTCTCAACCGTACCCGGGAAAACACTCAGCATGATTGACATTAACCATGCACACACTGAGGATACACTGATCTTTGTGCATGGGTATGCTGGTGTAGCGGAATCGTGGATGTTTCAAATACACTATTTTAGCGACTGCTACCGCATTCTAGCGCCAGACTTGCGCGGCCATGGCCAAAGTGATGCCCCATACACCCGCTATGACATGGCAGAACTTGTGGACGATCTCAATGGTGTGATTGAAACCGTAGCAGCCAGTGACCGACGTATTGTTATAGTAGGGCACTCATTCGGAGGGGCGGTTTGTGCAGAATACATTCATCAGTTTCCTGAGCATGTGGATGCTGTTATTTTCATCGCGACGCCAGCGTCATTTCCACTTGGCCTGGGGGCAAGAATGGCCGGGCGTTTGCCATCAGTGTTCTATCAGTTGTGGTGGCGATTTCGGCCGCGCTGGAATGCCCCGGTGCATGTGATGAAGCGCATGTTGCACAACAATATGAAATGTTGGGATGGGGTGAACGTACTGCCGCACCTCTATCTACCGACGCTTGTCATCACCGGGGAAGCAGACACCTATTTTTCGCCAGAAACCTTCACACGACTGGTCGCACTATTACCGCAGGTCACACATACATCAATTCCAGCGTCCAAGCATAAGGTTCAGCTTGAGCAACCAGCGCTGACCAATGTTGCCATAGCCGATTTTCTAGCGACGCTCTAGTAATGGAGTTTGAGCAAGCTGCGCAATGTCACCTGCACCAGCACACAACATCGCGATCCGAAGCTGTGCCATGATTTCATGGGCAACATGGATAACATCATCCACCGATTTGACGGCTGCCTTTAAGAACGGACTGGCCATGCCCGCCAATGACGCGCCCAACGCAACGCTTTTCGCAACATCAATGCCGTCACGCAGGCCACCACTGGCAAAAATCGTCATGTTGGGTGCAGCCTCTTTCACATACCGAATGCTGTCTGCGGTCGGGATACCCCAGTCAGCGAAGCTACGGGCTACCTGTGCATGGAAGGCGTCTGGAGCGCGATAGTACTCGACTTCACTCCATGAGGTACCACCAGAGCCGGCGACGTCAATGGCCTGTACACCAGCTTCTGCAAGTTGTTTGGCCGCCTGTGGTGAAAACCCCCAGCCGACTTCTTTGGCTATCACGGGGATGTCGAGTTTGTTCACCACTGTTGCGACTTTATCCAGCAACCCGGCGAAATTATCATCACCTTCAGGCTGCACCGCTTCCTGCAACACATTGAAATGTAAAATCAACGCCGATGCTTCGATCATGTCAACTGCCCGTTGGCATTGTTCGACACCATAGCCATAGTTAAGTTGTACCGCGCCGATGTTGGCAAATAGCAACACATCAGGTGCAACGCTCCGCACAGCAAATGTTTGGGCGAGCTGTTCATCTTCAATGGCAGCGCGTTGGGAACCAACCCCCATCGCGATATTGAGTTCCTGTGCAGCTTCAGCCAGTGTAAAGTTGATGTCGCGGGCCATGCGTGTGCCGCCAGTCATTGACGAGACAAACAGCGGCGATGAAAGTTGCTGACCAAACACCGTGGTCTGCATGTCGATCTCTGACAGGTTCAATTCTGGGAGGGCCTGGTGCATGAAAGCATAGCGCTCAAGTCCGGTTGTGAGCCGTGGAAACTGAACGTCCTGGTCAAGGTTGATATGGATATGTTCTTCTTTGCGCTTTTCGGTTTGGTGACGGTCGGTCGTAACTTTTGTCATGAAATTGTGTTCCTTCGTCATGAGTGCTGACAGCGCTTGGACAATCATTTTGCCATGCAGCCGGGTGCTTTTCAAAGAAGGAATTGATGAGTACTTGCCGCACCAGAAGCGACGGGGTAGGATATTGAGCGCATTCACATACCATAGCAAAAGTCGCGGTTTCCTGCTAAAACGGGAAACGGCCTAGCAACTCTTTTGACCACAATACCTAAGCTGGAGGAAAGCAAATGGCTGATTCAACACACGATAAAGTTGTGAGTATTATCGCTGAACTACTCGGCGTTGAAGAGTCCGAAGTTAAGATGGAATCACGCTTTCGCGAAGACCTGGAAGCAGATTCGCTTGACCTGGTTGAACTGATTATGCGCTTTGAAGAAGAGTTCGGTGGTGAAATTTCTGACGAAGACGCGCAGAGCATTACCACTGTTGGTGAAGCGGTCGCCTATATCAACGACAAAATGGGCTAGGATTTTTGCCGAGCAACGACCCGAGGGGCAGGGCGCATGCCGTTTTGCCCTTTTGGGTTATTGCGAAGGTGTAGCGTCATCACCACATAGGGCCATACTGCTTGTATTGCGACCGTGAGCAGCAAACCCACAAATAGAATCATCCCCCCACCTGTTTGAACATCGAGCTGTAAACCCTCGATGACATCTAAGCTCCGTGACCACCCCTGTAGCGCAACACCAGCAGTCACAATTGCCAGCACCGTTGTGATGGGTGCATACAGCCATGATTTTAGCCAATGTGACAGCACAATCAGCACGAGGATAAACGCCAGTCCACCCAGCATCATGTCGCCGAGTTGCTGGTCATTGAGGCTTCCACCGCCAAAGGGGTAATACACTGTGGGTGGGTTCAAGCGCAGCACCATAAGCAACGCACCACCATGCGTTAACCACTTCGCTTTTTCTGACCTCAATTGACTGGCCGTAAGGCTCAACAGTGCTGCGACCAGAACAATTGGCAACCGCAGCAATAGCGACGTTAGCAGCGCAGGCGATTCTGCTTGCACAGCCGGGGCTAGGCTCATAAATTCAGCAAGGTCGAAAGCGTTGTTGGTAAAGGCGGCGGCCGCGTGTGTAACCCACGGCATGTGATAGGCCCCAAATGCGCATAACAGGGTCATAATAATCAAACCGTGGCGTGTCATATGTTGTCCTCGTTGTATTCCGCAAGAATATCAAGAATCTGGTTGTCTTCTGCGGTTTGGTGTTCCACAAAGTGTGTAATGAACTCGCTCCGGCGTTGGCGCAACGCCAGCGGAGCTACAAAACGCAAATCTTTGAGGGTGGCGCGGTCACGACCGTCAGCAGCGGCATGGGCGCGGGCGGCTTCAAAGAGGGTGTATTCTGCGCGTGTAGAGTCAATCTCGAGGCGATGCACCAGGTCAATTCCAGCGTCAAGCGCTTCGTCTTCTACAATCGTCTCTTTGAGCAGGTCACGAGCCAGCGCAATTTCCTCACGGATAGCCAGCGTTGGTTCAGCATATTGACGCAAGAATGCTTCCGGGTTTTCACGGTATGCTTTCACGCGCTTATAGACTTCGAGCCGCTCCTGCTTGTTCGGTAGGCCGGCCACAATCACCCGTAGCCCAAAACGGTCCATAATTTGTGGGCGCAGTTCGCCTTCTTCAGGGTTCATAGAGCCAACGAGTACAAACCGTGAGCGGAATGTACCGGACATCGCGCCACGCCGTACGGTGTAGTGTCCCTGGGCGGCGGCGTCCAGAATCGCGTCTACGACAGGCTTTTCAAGCAAATTAACCTCGTCAATATACAGAAGATTCTGGTCAGCACGTGCCAGGATACCACGTTCTAGCCGAACTTTGTTTTGCTGTACGGCAATGCGTTCATTAATCCCCCCGACGACATCTTCAAGGCGTGCATTGAGCGGTAGTTCAATCAATTTGACGCGCTCATAATGCATCGGGATTTCCTCGCCTTCTGCAAGGTCTTCGAGGATGACGTCCTCATCTGGGACCAGCACTTCCGGCAGAATTCCGGTCAGGCTGCGCACACAGGTTGTCTTGCCCACCCCACGTGGCCCAATGAGCAGTACCCCGCCGACGTTAGGGTTAATCAAGGTCAGCAGCAGCGCAAAACGCATTTCAAGCTGCCCGACAAGTGCAATGAACGGAAAGGGGAGGCTTTCGGCATAGCCCATCTCATCGCGATAGGGTTGCCGCAGGATTTGACGCGCCCCGGCGGTGTTCAAAATATCCAGTAGCGCCGAGCCACGTAACTCTGGCAAAAACCCTTCACGCGGGTCGGCGTGGTCATCATTGAGTTCATCAACGTTGAAGACCTCGTCATCTTCGTCAGCATTCAGTGACGCATCGGTTGTGGCGGGGTCGGATGGCGCTGGTTGGTCCTCAGATTCGGTATCGTGCCATTCGTCGTTGGCATCATCCGCGTCGTTGTTGGGGTATGTTGTGTCGCTATCCATTATCAAGGGGCTCCGTGGCGATCATTGATTTCTTGCTCTTCAATCTGCTGTTGCTTGCGAAATTCCTGGCGCTTGCGAGCTTGTTCCATGCGCAAAGACTGAATTTCATTTTCTGGCTCAAGCGCGGGCACAGGGTTGGGAACACTACCGCTGCCAATGGCGACATAGACAACATAAGCCAGATTGGTGTTGGTAATGTCACCGGCATCGAATGGGTTTTCGGCTTTGACTTCAACGCGCACTTCCATTGAGGTGCGGCCAGCATAGGTCAACATGGCATTGATCGTGACCAGTTGTCCTACAAAAATTGGCTTACGAAACGTCATAGAGTCCATGCGAACGGTAACGACGGGGCCACCAGCATGACGCATCGCTGCCAGTGCCCCGGCTTCGTCTACCATTTTCATAATGACACCGCCGTGAACATTGCCGAGCCCATTGGCGTCCTGTGGACCCATCAGGCGAGACAGGGTTATCGCAGATTGAGCAGGGGTTTTCGCGTCCATGACTATTTGCCTTCACTTTATTGATTGTCAGGTCTTTTACAAGCCAAGCACCATCTCATAAATATCGCGTAGTTCGCGTGCGGCACGCTCCCATGTGAATGCCTTTATTTGCTCGTATCCGGCTGCAATCATTGTTTGCTGTTGGTCTTCATTGCTGAGTATATCGCGCATCGCAGCCGCAATGGCATCGGTATCAGTTGGATCAACCATCATAGCCGCGTCACCTGCAACTTCTGGCAATGATGACACGGTTGATGTCAGGACGGGTGTGCCACATGCCATTGATTCTAGCACAGGAAAGCCGAAGCCTTCATAGAGCGAGACGTACCATGTCAGCGTTGCATCACTGTACAACACCGGGACATCTGCATCATCCACAAAACCGATGAAATGTACGCGGCTGTTAAGACCAGATGTGTTCACTGTCTCATAAATCGGATTATCGAGCCAGCCTTTGCCGCCTGCAACGACGTAGTGAAGATCGTTGAAAGCCTCCCCAAGGGCCTGCAAGGCTGCAATCGCCCGGCCATAGTTTTTACGTGGTTGTACGGTACCGATTGAGAAAATATAAGGTACATCGTGTGGGATGTTGTATTTGCGCCGCACCTCGCGCCGCTGTGCAGCGTCTTCTACCCGCTGAAAACGCTTGCTCAAGCCGCTAAGCAACACACTTATTTTCTCCGAAGGAGTGTTGTATACGTCAATCAGGTCCTGTTTGGTAGCGGCAGAGTCTGCAATAACATGGTCGGCGCGTTGCACAGACAACGGCACGGCTTTGTCGAGATAAGCCTTTTGCGCAGGGTGAGCGGTTTCAGGGGCTTTGACGTACGAGAGGTCGTGGACAGTGACGATCGTTTTACAGCCGGGTAGAGTCGGTGGCAATGTAAAGTCTGTAGCGTGAAATAGGTTCACACGGCCAACAAAAAGCTCAACCGGGAGCGGAACACGCGCTTTGTGCCAGATACGGGCCAGCCAACGCGGGCTCAGGCGGGTTGGGTGCCAGCTAAAGTTCTCTTGTTGTGGTGCTGTGGGTACTGTTGAGCGCGTTGCCCCACCGACAAATAAGCGATAGTCGTTGGTCGTGTCGTACTCTGCCAGCGCTCCGATGAGGTCACGCACAAGGCGGCCGATACCAGCACCTTGTTCATAGGCGGCGGTGTAGTCAATCCCAATGGAAACAGGAGCGCTTTGGCCAGTCATTACTGTGCATCGACGTCGCTGTATGTCCAGTAACGGTTAACGAAGAAGTTCCAGAACATCGCAATGACCATTGCCATGCCTTGCGAAAGATTTGTGCCAATCTGGTTAACGGTGACGGTACTCCATCCATCTTGACCGAGCAGCGTCTGCATCGCTTCACCCAGCGGCGCATATAGCGCCCCGACGAAGACCAGTCGAAACAGCACAGAGATTGTGTTCACGATGAAAAACTGCCCGAGTTGAAGCAAGATAGGCCGTGAACGAGAATCCGGGTATGTCCAGTAGCGGTTCCAGACGAAGTTACTGCACACCGCAGCGGTGAAGGCTGTCCCGGTGGCAATCCGCACATACAGTGTTTCGTTAGGGCCAGAAGGCGGCAGAATGGTACTTTGTAAAACATTCAGCACACCAAAGTCAATAACGGCCCCGATGACACCAACCACGGCAAACTTGAGGAAGCGTTCAACTTCTTTGGCTTTGTTGCCAAATCGGGATGCAATCGCGAGGATGATACGATTCAGGATAAAGACCTGCTGCTCGTTAACAACTGACATTATTTCGTGGCGTCCTCTTTATTCAACGTCGTTGTACGTCCAGTAGCGGTTTGCAAAGAAATTCCAGAACAGGACAATAAAGATCGAAATAGCCTGCGCCACATTTGAGCCCAAATGCGCGACACTTTCGGCATCGGTACTGGTCTGTAGAATCGGCTGCGCAAATGCGCCAAAGCAAGCATACGTGAGGCTGACAAAAACGAGGCGGAACAGCAACCCAACAAAGCTCACTGCGAAAAATTGCGTTAGCTGTACACTTGCCGAGCGTGAGCGCGAGTCGGGGAATGTCCAATAACGATTGAGGACGTAGTTATTGATGACTGCGAGAACAAATGCAATGCTTGTCGCCAGCCCAACGTTTAGCCCCTCGTTAGGGCCGACAGGGCGCAGCACAGTCAGCTCTAGCAAATTGAGCGTGCTAAAGTCAACCAGTGCCCCGATACCACCGACGATGGCAAACTTCAAGAAACGGTCCACTTCACGTGCTTTGTTGCCAAAGCGAGCTGCTACTGACCAGATAAGCCGATCTAGCATGCTAAACACATGTAGGGGAGTCGGTTTCGCGGGGGTTAATTCGGACAACTGTTTCCCTTTGCTGATGTTAATCGTAGCTGCAAGACTGCCACCAAGCCAAGTAGAACGCCAATGTGCAGAAAGATATTGTTTACAAATAGCTTGTCTACCAGGCTATGCACACCTAAGTGCGTCCAGCTTCCAAGAAAACCAAGCACAACACCACGTGCCAACCCGGTTGTTTCTGGCAATAGACGAACACCTGCCAGAAAAACACTGCCCAACATCATAACATAGACAGTAATGCCCAGTATACCTGTTTCTGCCAGCAAGTTTAAATAGTAATTATGGGCATGTCCGAGCGCGTCTGGCCAGTTGACAAGCGCATAGTCTGCATAGGCGATTTCATAATTGCCGAAACCGACACCCAGTAAGGGGGCATCGGCGGCCATGTCGAGCGCAGCTTGCCAGTGGGCCAGACGCTCTACAACGGCATAGTTTTCGTCGGTAATGACGACGCCACGCACGTCTTCAAAGCCAGTGAAGTCTTCAGTGAAGCTGGTGATGCGCTGCGTTAATTGGGGGGGGATGCGTCCTGTTGCCCACAACACACTCCCAACAAATAGGGCGATCAGTATCAGAACAGCACCTTGCCACCGTCTGTGCGGCAAGAAAAACAACATGGCGACCAGTGCCGCGCCGAACCCCATCCATGCACCACGGCTCCACGAAACGAAGAGCCCCACCAACAACATTGCTCCAGCACTGCCAAGCAAGCCAAGCGGCAGCAGAAGCGCAACGCGCCGTGTTTGATACCACTGCATAGCACAACCCCACGCCGCGCCAAGCGTGAGCGGCAAAATCAAGCCGATGAATGCGCCAAAGGGGTTTGGTTGTCCGAAGGTGCCAAAGGCCCGGAAGAATTGAAAGTCCAGAATCCAGAGGTGCGGCGCGCCCGAGCCCCCCTGAAATTCATAGATCCCAATCAACGCTTGCAACACACCTGCCAGAATTAACCCGCTGAGTACCCACGACCAGCGGATCGACTGACGGTCAGCCACAATATAAATCAGTACTACGATTTCGACCCATTTCAGCCACTCATTGAGGCCCGCACCAACGGAAACCGCCCCCGGCACGCTCAGCAAAGCAGCAAAAACGAATCCTAGAATAGGGAGCAGTATGGGAATGTCGAGGGGGTTAGCAAACATGGGGCGTTGCTTGAGTCGGCGTAATGCCCAGGCACCAACAGCCGCCACAAATGCCAGTTGCCCGATGTCCAGAGGCAGGTTGATTGCCGCTTCAGTTTCGATGAGTGTTTTCAATGGCGCAACAACCAGCATGACGACAAGCGCGATACTGGGTTCTGCCACAACGATGATTGCTCCAGCGATGAGTACCAGTAACATCAACGTCAACCACGGTGACCAAGCCGCCAGCACCCCGACACTGAACGCGACCACTAGCCACAGCCAGGTGCCCCCTGAGTATTGAATGCGTTGTCGTAGCATCTACTACTGATAGCCTCTGGTTCTCTGGTGTGCTGTCTAGCCACTTTTCCGTGCGAAAAACCGGATTGTATCTTGCAAACCATCTGACAAAGAGACTTCTGGCCGCCAATTGAGTTCATTTTCGGCGCGAGTAATGTCAGGCTGGCGCGTTTGGGGGTCATTCTTGGTGCGTGCGTTGGGCATGTATTTCAGACCACCGGGGTTGTCAGTCAGTGTATTGATAATAGTGGCCAACTCAACCATCGTCTTTTCTTCGTACGGATTGCCGAGGTTGACCGGGTCGGTGTAGTCGCTGCTGAAAAGCCGGAAGATGCCTTCAATCAAGTCACTGACGTAGCAAAAACTACGTGTCTGCTGTCCATCGCCATAGACGGTCAGCGGTTCATCTCGCAAGGCCTGAGCGACGAAATTGGGTACGACGCGGCCATCCTCAAGCCGCATGCGGGGGCCGTAGGTGTTGAAAATGCGCACAATCCGTGTCGGGATGTCATGGGTGCGGTGGTAAGCCATTGTCATTGCTTCAGCAAAGCGTTTCGCTTCATCATACACTCCGCGTGGCCCGATGGTATTGACGTTGCCATAGTAGCTTTCAGGTTGTGGATGCACCGTCGGCTCGCCATAAATTTCAGAGGTGGATGCCAATAGAAAACGGGCATTTTTTGCTTTCGCAAGGCCCAGCGTGTTATGCGTGCCCAGTGCACCGACTTTCAAAGTCTGGATCGGATACTGCAAATAATCTACCGGGCTGGCGGGTGAGGCAAAATGCAGCACACCATCAACGGTCCCTTCGATGTAAATATATTGGGAGACATCATGGTGGATGAATGTGAAGTGCGGGTTACCGGCTAGATGCGCGATATTGTCCGTGTTTCCAGTAATCAGATTATCAATTGCGATAACCTCATGTCCCTCTTGCAAAAAGCGGTCACAAAGATGCGACCCCAGAAAGCCTGCTCCGCCTGTAATTACAATGCGCACTGTTTATCTACTTCCTCTGCATTTTTCAGATTCGCTCAATCGTCAAGTAAAAGTGTTGAATCTTGATTGTCAGTGTCAAGTTTATTGATCACTTCCTCAAGCGCAGTTCTAAATATCTTAAGCGCAACCGCGTCAAACAAACAAATGATGACCTGCTTCAGGTAAGCTCGCATTTCGAATGCGTAGTCAAACACAGCACGAGTGATAATCTCAGCAGCGGCTTGCATCGGGAACCCGAAAACCCCTGTTGAAATAGCTGGTAAGGCGACCACTTCAAGTTTATGCTTTTCCGCCAATTGCAAGCTAGACGACACTGCGCTGGCCAGCTTTTTCTCTTCATCGCCTTCACCCATGCGCGGCCCGACTGCGTGGATAACATGACGGGCTTTCAAACTGCCACCCGTGGTGATGACAGCTTTGCCAACCGAACAATGCCCAATTGCATTACACTCGTCCTGGATAATTTGCCCACCTTTGCTGTAAATTGCCCCGGCAACACCTGCCCCCAGCACCAAAGAACTATTGGCAGCGTTGACAATGGCATCTACGTCTAATTCTGTGATGTCCCCTTGTATTAATTCAATTTGAAGACCGCTAACCGTTGTTTTCATCTGTTCGCCATCCTTCCCATGTACGATGCAATCTAAAATCGTACGGAGCCATACCTGCTATGTTTTGTGGTCTGCAATATGCGTCCCCATATACAGCTTATGATTTTAACGTGCTGTCGTGTCTGCGCTAGCAATTCGTTTCAGCAGCAATAGAATGGCGACAATCGCGCTGAACATGTAACTGAGGTTAATGAATACCAGCGATGCATCGACAAGCCCATGCGCCAGCACATAAGCCATTGCACCTGTAGTACCCAGGTAAATTGCCAGCAGATAAGGATGTTGTTGTATGGCTGAGTACAACCTTAACGCTGTTCGCCAGAACATCAATTGAATAAACGCAAAAGCAAACACTCCCAGAATGCCAAAGCGGACCCAATGCTCAAAAATGATGTTATGCGGGTGCGACAGGTCGGGGTCAACGGCACCTTCTGGCATAATATACCGGCTGCGGTAGGCATATAGAAATTGGTCTAGCCCGACACCCGTCAGCGGATGGTCTTCGAGCAGTTCAACCGTGCTGCGCCATACGTTCAGCCGAAAGAGGGTGCTGCCACTGTCCGGGTCAGTCAAGTTCTGAAGACGGGGCACCAATTGTGAAAGGGGAAGCAGTGCCACACCACCAAGGGCTGCAAATCCTAGCACCAAGCGCCATGCTCGTTGCCCCTGCCATAACAGTAGAAAGACGATTGCTGCCACTGGTGCGCCGATGAGGATACCGCCGAGGCTCTGGGTGAGCAGATATGCTACCAGCATCACCGCGCCTGTGACGCCGCCCCATAGTCGTCGCCATAAGCTGAGCGGGAGCAACACGTACGCGATTGCAAAAGGCAACGCCCGCCCTAATTGCAACGCAACGGCATTCGGAGAGCCATAGACGGCCACGAGACGCCGGGCCCCTGTTGTGGTGGTGACCGCATCCCCGGTGAGAAAGTTGAACAGCCCAAGCAGCGCGATAATGGTGCTACCGACGATGATGGTGTCAACAACCAGCAACAAGTCTTGCTTTCCAACAGGAACTGTTCGCAGTAACACGTAAAATAATGCCGGCCCCAGCACCATCACGCGCAGTTCGTGTAGGGCTTCGGCTTGTAAGTCTGCCCAACTGAGCGACGCCAGCGCCAACCCAACAAGCAGTGCCATGCCAATGTCCAGCGTGTGGAGTTTTTGCGCCACGTCATTGACTTGTAGTGCGATACGCAGCAGATTGGGTTTACGATCACGTTGCGTTTTGGCCCACTCATGCAGCCCACGTCCAACGATAGCGGCCACGCTAATGATGAGCATCGCTTCTACGGCTGCAATCAAGCGAATGTAGGCGTCAATATTCGATGAAAAAAACAGCGCCCAGAATAATGTCGCGACAACACCCATCATTGGCCGGTTAAAGACGACAATCGCAAAGGCCAACAGTGCCAATACTGACAGAATCGCAATCGGTGAGACAAAAGCCACGCCCACCGTTGCCAATGTCAGCAAAATCGCAGGCGGATCACGTTTCAACAGTGCAGCGAACGAGTCCCCCCATGTGAGCGCGCTTCCGACGACGAAAATCGCACTGAGCATCAACGTCAGACTAGCATCAAAGGCGTTGTGCAGCGTACGTTGTGAGGGTAGCTTAAGGGTGCGCCAGGGGGCACGCCATGCACTGACACCGCCTAGTAGCGCACCAACGACGATTAACCCAATAGCCAGCCAACCTAAACGCTCATTTGGGGTAATGTCTGGCTCGGTGGCTACAGCAATCCCGGCGAGGGCCCAGGCGTCGTCACCCTGGCGCGGCCGGTGGATGAGCGTTGCCGTGTGGGTAGTATTCTCTAGACCGTTACCAACGGTAATCAGGTCGAGCGCTTCACCGCCACGTTCAGCTTTAAGGACAATGTGCGATTCTCCCTGACGATTTTCGGGGAGGGTGTTGGCGTTTTGGCCATTGATCTGAACGATGAAGTGTCCGGTGATAACGTCATAGCGCCGCACCAAAAATGCCAATGAAGTGCCGTGAAATGTGAGGGTTGCACGATTTTCGAGCCTCTGGCCGGTCGGGTCATCTGCATTCACCGCCAACGCATCTGCACCAAGTGGGCCAAATTGCCATTCACCTTCAAATGTGGTGTATGGGTTCTGTACCGAATAAAACCCCGGTGTGAGGGCGTCGATATTCGACACCACATCGTGCCAGCGCTCAATGTCTGGCGCGACGGCAAAGCCCTGCACTGGGTCATCAGTGGGGGCGTCTGGCTGCCAGTGTTGCAGGATAAGCCCGGCCATCCACGGCCATTCGTCACGGGCACGGGCGAAGGCGTCACGGGTGAACTGGATTTGCTCTGTTGCACTGACTTCTCCCCAGATAGAGGGCGGCCCCTGCCAGTCGTCGGGGAGTGCATTCCAGCCAAAGTTGCTACCCCAGATCGGTTTGTCGGCATCTCCCTGTGCGACCATCGCCTCACGCATGAGAATCACCCGCGAGAAATTAAAGGTGCCGTTGTCCACGGTGCGATCATAGGGGCCGACGTTGTAGCCATAGGGTTTGGCAGCCGCTGCGTCAAAATAATCTTGCCCGCCGTGGGTGTAAATCGCATTTAGATAGCTGATGTCGTTGTAGTTTTCTGGACCCTGCTCCACAGTCGGTGCCAGCGCGGCGAGGATCACTTGCGCATCGTTGTCAGCGTTATGGATAGCGGGGTAAGCAGCGCGGACCATTGCCGTGTAGATAGCGGGTTGGGGGTCCGTGTTGCCCCAGTGACTACGCAAGTTAGGCTCATCCCAGAGCTGGTAATGGTCAATGCGATCGGCGTAGCGGGTGGCGACGGCCGCGGCAAAGTCGGCGTACTGCGCGGCGCTGGCCGGTGGGGCGAAAGGATGCCCCGGGGCAAGCTCATCGCGGGCCCACGGCGGCGAACCATCCAGCACAGCGATAAGTTCCAGTTGTGGATAGTTGGCGATGGTATCGACGATTATATCGTAGGCAGCCCATGCAAATGCATCTGATGAGGGCTGTAGCTCAAACCAGTAGAACGGTTGCCGTACCCACGTAAACCCCAGCGCAGCAATAGCGTCGAGTTCAGTAGTCAACTGTGCGGTGTCATACTGGGTCAGGTCAACATTGATACCAGCCAGATGTTGCGGCCGTTGGGGTAGGTTGCGTTGTTCGGTGGCCAGTTCCCAGCCGCGTGTTTCGAAGGCGGTGCGCTCATTTTCAACAGTGATGAGGACAATGCCGCTGATGATCAGGGCGACAGCCGCCATCAGCCCTACCCACCACAAATGGCGCATTAAGGCACCCACCGTGGTGTCTCAACGGGCCCTTCGTTGGTGATACGCTGACCAATACCCGAAATCACATCCACCAGCCAGAGATCGTTTTGGTAGACAATGGCGATGTGCTGGCCGGCGGGCTCCCAGACAAAAATGTCTTCACCGATGGCGTCAACGGGGCGCAGACCATCCTGGTTACGACCGGGGAACAGGACACGCGGGTTGCTGCCGTCGCGGTCTGCAAGCACAAGGTCGTATGGCGAACTCAAGCTGGAAAACGGATCACGCGCCTGTAAATAGGCGATGCTGAACTCGTCCTGGTCGAAGACGTTCTTCGTGATGCTTGAATAGGCCGGGGTTGCCCACATGCCAACTTGCTCAATTAGACTATCAATGATGAGGTTGTTGGTAACGTTGAACACGCCCATATCGAAGATGATACTATTCTCAGGTTGCTCAGCACCAAAAGGTGGCCCATGCACGGTCGTGACGATCCATTGCCCGTCAGATGACCAGCTAATTTGTGGCTGCCACACCCACTGGCTACTTACCGAGTCGAGGTAGGGGAAATTGACCTGCAATGGGCCAAATGTGCCGTTTTCAAAGTCTACCAGCCCGACGCCATCGGCTTTAGCATAGGCCATGCGCGCCCCATCTGGTGACCACTTAAAGCGTGTTCCCCAGCGTGCAAAAGCCCCACTGGCGTTGCTCTCAATAATCGGATCAACACTCAGAATCGTACCATTGTTGTCAATTTGCATCAGCGACAGGTCGTTGTAGGCGCTCCACCCGGCGAAGATGTCAGCGGGGGTAGCGGTTGAGTAGGCAAATGTGTCTGGCGAACCCGGTTGCCACTGGGCCCAGAGGACATCTGGCAAATCGAGACGGATTTCAACGGGGGTTGGTGCGGTGACGTCCATAATTACCCAGAGATAGTTCGAAAAAGGTGGGTCGTCCGGGTCAGCAGTCTGGCGAGTGTACAATAACCGTTGCCCATCTGGTGAAAGGTCAAATACGCGCCCATCTAGCCCGGCTTCTGGCGTCAGGGTTCGGCGTAGGGTGCTGTTTTCTTGCATTAAATAAGCGCGACCGCTGGCAATATACGCGAGCGTGCCAGTGATTTCAACGGGCTCAGTGCGGTCTACAACGCCAATATATTCAACACGTGGTTGTGAGCGGCGAATAATCGTGCTGTTTTGCTCAATGGGTGGTCCTGCGGGCGCGCCATCTTCGTAGATAGTACGGTAGCAGACTTGCATAAGTCCGTCTTCGCCCGGGTCCACAACCTGGATTTCACCCGGCTCATATTCTGTATGTTCAATGCGCTCGGTTTCTTTTTCAATGGGTTCTTCGCGGCATTCGACTTCTTCTGTCACCCGCACAATGGTGATAATCATACCATCGGTGATCTGGGTGTACTGTGGTGGGTTGACTTTATCGAGCGGTGAGACTTCAATCTCATATTCGTCCAACAACTGCCCGACCGATGTCAGTCGATTGTAGGAATATGTTGTGCGTTGACCATCTACGACAACTTCCAGGCGAACATCACCCGCAGCGTTGTTACTTTCAACCTCACACCCAGCCGCCAGCAGCAGTAGAACAAGCAGAATAAAGCGATAGGTGAACCTTTTCATGTATGTTGTGTGCATCGTAACCTGTCAAAAAGAATCTGTATTTTGCCTCTGAGGAATGCTAGCAAGTTATACGTGTTTGAACAACCACCGCAACGGCTACACATGCCCGAACCTGTGAAAGAGGGAACAGTCGCTCTGCTCCCTCCTGAAGTTGAGATGATGACGGCTTATGCGCCGTACTTATCGAGTCGATTGGCGTGGGCCAGCGCCAACGGCATGAGGTCTGTTGCCGGAATCTGCCCAATTGTGCCGGTATAGCAGGCGCGTTCGCCAAAGTGGTCAGCAACGCCCGGCATATGGGTTGCAGGTGCCCAGAGCAATGTCGGGACGGGATGCCACGAGTGGAAGCGCATCTTTGCTGGTGTCGCATGGTCGCCCGTAATGATCAACACATCCGGGTTCAGATTCAAAATCGTCGGCAGCGCACGGTCAACGACTTCAATGAGATGAACCTTGCCGTCGAAGTTACCGTCTTCGCCATAACTATCCGTTTTTTTAATGTGACAGAAAATAAAATCATAGTCGGGATAGACTTCTGCAACTTTGTCAAACTCATCCTGCGGTGTTTCAACGTCGGCGGTGTCAATTACATCCATTCCTACTAATTTGCTGACACCTTTGTACATCGGGTAAACGGCAACACATGCTGCATTGAGCTTATAAACGTCACCGTATTTGGGCAGGTTGGGGTCGGTAGCGAAGCCACGCAGCAGCACACCGTTGGCGGGTTCATGACCAGCAAGGCGTTTTTCGGCTTCTGCAATCCAGGCTTTGAAACGATCAGCGGTGTAGTCTGTCGCCTGATTAGAAATGCTCGGGACGGGGTCCAGCGGCGACTGCCCGGTGACCTGCGGGTCGGTGTCGTCAATTTCGTGTGACAGGTTTTCACCGCGCATTGTCAACACAAAACGGTACTCTTTGACCAACTCAACGGTGGTTTCTACGCCTTCAATCTCAATATCACGGAGCAGATCAACCCGTTGGCGTCCTTCTTCATTTGGAATACGTCCAGCGCGACGATCCGTAATGATTCGATTCTCGTCCAGCGTGCAGAAATTCCCGCGCACTGCCACATCGCCGGGTTTGACATCTAGCCCAACACCGAACGCTGAGAGTACACCGCGACCAACATCGTAGTGTATCGGGTCATAGCCAAACAACCCCAGATGAGCCGGCCCGCTGCCGGGTGTGATGCCGCGCCGCACCGGAATAGTACCGCCGAGTGATCCTTCTCGTGCGAGTCGATCCATGTTAGGGGTATCAGCCGTTTCTAGTTCGGTTTTGCCGCCACTTTCTAACGGTAAACCACCAAGCCCGTCCATAACGATCATCACAATTTTGCCGCCTTTGTTGCGGGCTAACTCACCAATTAACTCAAAGTTTGACATGTAAATCTCCATATTGACTAATTGTCAGTATCAGTGTGTCTACTTTTAACACGCCGCTGCGGACTTGACAAAATCAGGTATGCTAAACTTAACGCAAATCACACACCACCCACGTAACAGGGACGAAGGGATATAGTACTGTTGAAGGAAATGCTGAAGTGGCTGCGACCAGGACTGTACCTCAAACGTTGGGCGCTCCTGCTTGGTGTCGGCATTACGAGCATCAGTGTTGGAGCGTCTCTGGTATTGATTGAAATCTATCGGTCGCGTGACTGGTCACCCTTTATTGAGACGATAACACTCAGTACGCTGAATCCAGTTCTGCGGGGTGCGATATTTATTGTAGCCGGAATCGGGTTAGTGTGGGTAGCGTTGTGGCGACTCAACTTTAATTTAACAGAACCCTACGGTTTGCCACGATCTATTCGTGAATTACTGCGCAGCGCGCAAGAGCATCAACAGCTCCGCCAGGGTATCCGAGTGGTGGCAATGGGGGGCGGGACAGGACTACCCAGCGCGTTGCGGGCAATGAAAACCCAGACCAGCAACATCACCGCTGTTGTCACGATGGCCGATGACGGTGGGAGTTCTGGACGGTTGCGGCGTGAGTATGGTATGCAACCACCCGGTGATCTACGCAGCAACATTACAGCCCTTGCCCATGACGAAGCCTTGATGACCCAGTTGTTTGATTACCGTTTTCCCAAAGGTGAGCTTTCCGGGCATAGTTTTGGCAACTTGTTCCTGGCGGCGTTGGCAAATATGCGGGGTGGTATGGATCACGCAGCGGCCGCTGCCGGGCGTATTCTCGCCATTCAAGGGCGCGTCTTACCCTGCACGACTGACGATGTGAACCTTGTTGCAGAGGTCCAACACTTGCAGTCTGGCAAGCAAATGCGTATTGAAGGTGAATCTAACATCCCTTCTCCAGAGTGGAAAATTGAAAAAGTCGCTTTGCAACCACAAGATGCCATTGCATACCGCGAAGTATTCCGTGCTATCTGGGAAGCTGATTTGGTTATCATTGGCCCGGGCAGCCTTTACACCAGCATCATTCCAAATCTATTGGTGAAGGGCGTTGTGGAGGCATTACGCCAATCACCTGCGCTTAAAGTGTATGTCTGCAATATCGCAACCCAACCCGGTGAAACGGACGGCTATACAGTTAGCGATCACGTTGACGCAATCGAACGCCATGCAGGGCATGGTGTGACAGATGTGGTGTTGGCGAACAACCATTATCCCATCCGCAATGCAGGGCCGAATACAATTTATGTACAGCGTGCGCCCAACGATCACCCCATCTATTCGGGTTATCAGGTTGTTTATACAGATTTAACAGAAGAAGAATTCCCCTGGCGACATTCCCCAGAAAAGCTGCAACAAGCCCTTCTTCAGCTATATACGATTTACAGTGCTGAGCGTTCGACGCAAAAATCCTCGTTAAAATTCTCCACAGTAGGTTAGTATTATATGTGTAGTGTGCCACGTCAGCGCTGATTAGATCCAACATCATCAGCGGCAATGGACTTTACATGAGTGATGCATTTGTGAAAAATGAATGACAGATGTGCTAGATGGAAGTTCATGAACACGGTATGTTAGGCATACACTGTATATTCACGCAAGTTCGTTTGACAAAGAAACAAGGAGAAAAACATGGCAGTACGCATTGGAATTAACGGTTTTGGGCGCATTGGTCGTCAAGTTGTGAAAGCGATCAAGGAACATCATCCTGATGCTTTTGACATCGTTGCTTTTAATGACCTCGGTGACCTCAAGACGATGGCCCATCTGTTCCAGTACGACTCGAACTATGGTATTTACAACGGTACAGTCGAAGTAAGTGACAACGCGCTGTTGATTGATGGCGATGAAGTGAAAGCCTTTGCAGAAAAAGACCCGGCTCAAATCCCGTGGGGCGCCCTCGGTGTTGATGTGGTTATCGAAAGTACGGGTATCTTCCGTAACAGTGACACCGCGAAAGCACACCTTGATGGTGGGGCAAAGAAAGTAATCATTTCTGCACCAGCCAAGGGCAAAATTGATGCGACTTTTGTGTTGGGTGTCAACGAAGGTGACTACGACCCCGCTAACCATCACATTGTCTCAAATGCGTCTTGTACCACCAATTGCCTCGCCCCGGCGGCGAAAGTGCTGCAAGATCGCTTCGGCATTGAAAAAGCCGTGATTACTACGATTCACTCGTACACGGCTGACCAGCGCTTGCTAGATGCCCCGCACCGTGACCTGCGTCGTGCGCGCAATGCTGCAACCAATATCGTGCCCACCAGTACGGGTGCTGCTAAAGCGGTATCGCTTGTGATTCCAGAGCTGAAGGGCAAATTTGACGGTATCGCTGTTCGTGTACCGACCCCAACAGGTTCGCTCGTAGACTTCGTTGGTATCATGTCACAGGACGTCACCACCGAGCAAATTCATGAAGCCTTTGCCGAAGCGGCCGAAGGTGATATGAAAGGTGTCCTCGGCTTTGAGCATACGCCACTGGTTTCTACAGACATTGTTGGTGATCCGCGCTCGAGCATTGTGGACGCTGAGTTCACCCAGGCAGTCGGCGGCAATATGGTGAAGCTGATGACCTGGTATGACAATGAATGGGGCTATTCGGTGCGCACAGCCGACCTCGCTTTGCTCATGGGGCAAAACCTCTAGGCCAGGCAACATTCTTTCAAATGCTAAACGAGGGCTGATGACCACATTCGGCCCTCGCTCTCTGTGCTTAGACTGTCAGCATTTTACAAAAGGAAAACACTTTCATAATGAACAAAAAAACTGTGCGTGATATTGATATGAAGAATAAGCGCGTGCTGGTGCGCGTTGACTTTAACGTTCCGTTGGATGGCGAAACTGTGACGGATGACACACGTATTCGTGCGGCAATTCCGACGCTCAAATACATTCTTGAGCAGGAACCACGTGGTATCGTCTTGATGTCACATCTGGGGCGTCCGAAGGGTGAAGCCAAACCAGAGTTTTCATTGCGGCCCGTGGTGCCAGTTTTGCAACAACACCTGGGCGTTAACGTTGAATTTGTAGAAGATTGTATCGGGCAAAAGGCTGATGAGGCCGTTGCTGAACTACCGCGTGGTCAGGTTTTACTTCTGGAAAACACACGCTTCCATGCTGGCGAAAAGAAAAATGATGCAGAAATTGCCAGGCAACTTGCCAGGCATGGCGACGTATATGTTAATGACGCATTCGGGTCAGCACACCGCGCCCATGCCAGCACAACAGGTGTTGCCGACCATCTGCCAGCCGTTGCGGGCTTTTTGATGGAAAAAGAACTCGACTTTCTGGTAAATGCGGTCGAAGACCCGGCGCGGCCTTTTGTGGCTATTCTCGGCGGGGCGAAAGTCTCAGACAAGATTGAGGTCATTCAGACATTATTGACCAAAGCAGATCGTTTGCTCATCGGTGGTGGTATGGCCAACACGTTCTTGAAGGCAAAGGGTGTCAACATCGGTGACTCACTCGCTGAAGATGATGCTTTACAGACGGCGAAGAATATACTCGCAGAAGCTGGCGATAAGTTGTTGCTGCCACGTGAAGTCGTGATTGCTGATGCTTTTGATAATAATGCAAAGGTGATGTCGATTCCTGCCGACGAAGATGTCCCGTCTGGGTGGCGTATTCTGGATATTGGTAGCGGGGCAATCCGTGCCTTTCAAGAAGTGTTGAAAGAAGCGAAAACTGTCGTCTGGAACGGCCCGATGGGCGTGTTTGAGATGTCCAATTTTGCAAAAGGCACGCTTGAACTGGCCGAAACACTCGCTTCGATTACAGATAAAGGTGTTTCAACCATTATTGGTGGTGGGGATTCGGCGGCAGCAGTGACCCAGGCTGGGCTGGCAGATAAAATGACGCATATCAGCACTGGCGGTGGGGCTAGCCTTGAATTGTTAGAAGGGCGACAACTACCCGGTGTTGTAGCACTTAACGACAAGGAATAGGTGCTTCGAGGGACAAGTGAAGTGTTGTCGGCGCTGACAGACAAGCGTGCCAACGTCGGCAACTTACCCTAAAAGCTCAGGAGCAAAACACGCATATCATGGCATTCTCAATTGGTCAGCAGGTCGGTCCCTATCGCATTGAACAGAAGCTCGGGCAAGGTGGGATGGCCACCGTGTATAAAGCCTACCATGAAGCGTTGGACCGTCACGTCGCCGTCAAAGTGATGCATATCGCCTTAAGTGAGGACGAGACATTCCTCGAGCGCTTCAAACGCGAAGCTCAAATTGTTGGTAAGCTCCTGCATACCAACATCATCCCGATTTTTGACTATGCGGCCTTTGAGAATCAACCATATCTGGTGATGCAATATGTGGGGGGGCAAACCCTCAAACAGCGCATGCGCAGCCGACCGTTGACCTTGCAAGAAGTAACCGATGTATTAAATGCGGTCGCGAGTGCTTTAGACTACGCTCATCAAAATGATGTCTTACACCGTGATGTGAAGCCCTCTAATATTATGCTTGATGAGCGTGAACGGCCCTACCTGACTGACTTTGGACTGGCACGGATTGCAAGCCTCGGCGAGTCTACCCTCAGTACGGACATGATGCTGGGTACGCCACAATACATTTCTCCTGAACAAGCGAAGGGTGTCCGTAACCTTGATGCTGGAACGGATATTTATTCGTTGGGGGTGGTGCTTTATGAACTTGTGGTGGGGCGCGTACCGTTCACCGCTGATACACCCTATACAATCATCCACGATCACATCTACAAACCATTACCGCTACCGACGCAGGTCAACCCGGGGGTACCACCCGAGGTAGAGTGGGTGCTGGTCAAGGTGTTGCACAAGGAGCGCTCGCAACGCTACAACACAGCCGGAGAGCTGGCAGCCGCCTTTGCACGCGCAGTTCAGCAATCTGAGATGGAAGAAATTAGCCATCACAAGCTGCGGCGTGAAGACTTTGAAGAGCATTCAGAGTCGCAGTCTGCCTCAGCGGCTAATCCATCAAGAACGGCTGATGGTATTCCTATTGAGGTTATAACCCCAACCCCTGTTGACCGTGCTGCGGCGGAGCGTCAATCTCAGGTGCGGTCACGGATAATGCCCCAGGGTGAGGTCGGTTACCCGGCACCACCCACCCCCACACCAACGACGCCGACACCATCACCGGCTGTTCCCTCACCAATGATGGGCGGCAGTGTGTTGGTTCCCGGTGCGCCCATCGACTATTCAGCACAACGGACAGGAAACGGCTGGACGATTGCTGGCTGTCTGGTATTCATTGTCTCGTGTCTGGTGTCGGGTGCGATCGTACTGGGGGCAATGAACGAACCACATGTTACCGAAGAATGGGACGACGTGCGCGACCGTATCGTCGCCGGAGAAAATGTCACAGCAAGTGAGGACACTATAAGCCTGCTCACTCTGGCTGCGCAGAACGAGTTGACGCCGACAATCCTTGAGGACTATGCTAGCGCTAGCAATCCTGATAGTGCGCGTGAAATTGACATTGTGCTTGCAACGGCACTACTTGTCCTCCAGGATGATGAACCGGATGCGGCGCGTGAGCTAATTGAAGAACTCGACGCAACGCAACCTGACGACGTTGAGACGGTTCTGGCATGGGCAGATGTTTATGCAGATAATGGGTTCAGTAGTGCGAGCCTGCATCTTTATGCGCTGGCGGTGATGAGTGCTGACGAGGATACGCAAGGCTATGACGAGGCGGTGCTTGAACTCAATGAACACTTTGCCCGGTTAATAGCGGATCAAGCGCTAACTCAGCGAGATGTTGATCTATATGCCGAAGCGTTGCCCAACAGCATTGACGTGTTGTTTGCTGAAGCGTTAATCAATTACCAGGATGGTAACGCTGAAGCGGGTATGACATGGCTAGAACAGACACGCACCGCTGAGGCTGAAAACGCAGTTTCAGAACGCTGGTTATATTGGGCTAACGTTATGGACGCCTATGAACTACCTGCGGCCGCCGCTGATGTCTATATCGCAGCGATGACGCGCTTCCCAGACAACGAGGATGTTCAAGCAGCAGCCCGGGACTATCTGTACACGCAGATGCTACTTGCTGCGGAGCAGAACCGTCTCAGCCAGTCAGAGGTTGAAACCTATGCCGCGTATTTCCCGGACACGGTTGAAGTTGAGTTTGCACGTGCGCTCATCAGTTTTGAAACGGGGAACCGTGAGGCAGGGATGCAGATTCTAATTGAATCAATTGTGCGCAACCAGATACAATCAAGTGATAGTCCGATCATTCTGGACTGGGCTGGGGTTTTCGCTACACGGGGGTATAGTGAACAGGCCCTGATTTCGCATTTATTTGCCTATTTTATTGATGGTGAGAATGAAACTGTACGCGAGGTTTCGGGTGGTTATCTCTATGACCGCGCGGTCAATAGCACCGTCGAAGATGCACTGATGTTCTGTACGGCACGCGCTGAACTCCCGAACTTTACCTTTATGCAAATCGTCACGGCCCAATCGTTTATGAGTGCGGATATTGACACCGAGCGTCCGCTAGCGTTTGCACGGGCTTGCCCCGACTGGCGGGTCACGGATTCTGTAGAAGCATTACTTCAAGCAGCACTGGTTGACGATCCTGGGTTTGCTGAGTTGTATCTGGTATATGGCAATTTTTACCAGAGCAGCGATCAACCAGACCAAGCGCTGGAGAACTGGGAACGGGCTGCTGCCTTTGCGGATGCGCCGAGTTGGGTACAAACGCGCGCGGAGAATAAAATCGCGCTGTACAACTCAGGCGCGGGCGTTGCTCCTACAGAATCACAACGTGACCCCCGACCACCGTTTGGCGTTGAAGAAAGAAATTAGTAGATAAACCAATAAGGAGAAATTCGAATGCGGGTACCAATGATGGCTGGCAACTGGAAAATGAACAAAACACCAGCCGAAGCGGTGTCTTTTGCCAATGATATTAAAGCTCAATTGAACGGTCTGAGCGGGGTAGAACGGGTATTGTGCCCGGCTTATGTCGCGCTCTCGGGTATGCAAGCTGCCTTTGCTGATACGGATATTGCACTTGGTGCGCAGGATGTTCATCACGAAGAAAGCGGCGCTTATACCAGCAGCGTGTCTGCATCTATGCTTGTTGGTCTGGTTGACTATGTGATTATTGGTCACTCTGAGACCCGACAATACCTCGGTGTTACCGACGAACTGGTCAACTTGAAAACCAGGGCGGCGCTGGCACATGGTCTGAAGCCGATTGTGGCGATGGGCGAGACGCTCGAGCAAAATGAAAACGGTGAAACCGAAGCCGTGTGCGACCGTCAGATTCGAGCAGCGTTGGATGGTATTTCTGCGGAACAGATGGCAGATATCGTGATAGCCTATGAACCCATCTGGGCGATTGGCACGGGCAAAACAGCAACACCCGAGCAAGCGCAGTCTATCATCGGTGATGTGGTTCGCAAGGCGCTGCGTGATATTTACGGCGATGACGTCGCGCAAGCAACACGCATTCTGTATGGCGGCAGTATGAAGCCTGCCAACTGCGAAGCCTTGATGCAACAGCCTGACATTGACGGCGGTCTCATCGGTGGAGCCTCACTGAAGGCTGATGCTTTCACGGAAATGGTGCAAATCGCACTGAAACTCCAGAACTAACATCAATTATCTTGTGACTGCGGGCTGTTGCCGGGTGACCGATGGACATCATTGACCTCATTACGCCGTGGGTAACGCTGCTGTTTGTGGTGTTGCCGCTGGTTGCGGCTGAACGTTGGATTCACCAGCATATGTTTGGGGTTGGGTACCTCCTCACAGGGGATAAAGGCTCTGCCACGGGCTTCTACTACCTGATATTTTTCCCGGCAGTCGTCTTGCACGAACTCGTTCAGTATTTCGTATGCGGCATCTTGAATGTGCCAATCAAAAAGCTAGAGGTGCGTCTACAGCCGCAAGAAAACGGCACTGTGCGCTACGACTTTGTGACCATTGATAAGAAGAAAACTGACCGCATACGCATCAGTATTGTCGGCGGTGCGCCGTTCTTCGTGGCAGCCATCATTTTTTATCTTATTTCGACACAGATCCTTGACCTCTACAGCCTCATAGACGCCTTTAACAGCAGTGAATTGCGGAATGTGGGCGGTGCCATTCAAGACCAGTTCAACACACCCGATTTTTGGCTATGGCTGTACGTCTTGTTTGCACTGACAAATGGCATGGTGCCGACCCGTGAAGACCGCGAAGGCTGGGAGTTTGTGCTGCTGGCTATTGGTGGGGTGTCTGTCGTGTTTTTGGTTTTGGGGCTGGATGAAGTACTCATCGAGACCTATACCGGGCCCATCCGAGAAGGGCTTGAACTGGTGACCGCCTCACTGTTAATTATCCTGAGTATCGACATCGTTGTTATTTTGTTGTTGGGAATAACTGAGGACACCCTGGAGCGCATCCGTGGCTTCAAGATGGACTACAGTGGCCCTGAGCGCGTGACTAAACCGCGCACCAGCAGTGGTCGTGAACCGGGCAGCAATACCCCTATTCCCAGAGGTGAACTCATGCCGTCGGTATACAATATTACGTTGCCACTGGCTGACCCACCAGCCCGCCCTGACCCCCGTGCCACTATTGAAGAAGCAGCGGCTGAAGCTGGCAGCGCCCGACCACCCGGTGCATAGGGGTTCCTTGCGAAGCCGATGATAAAGCCTTGACACCCGGTTTTAGTGTGTTACTATAACCGTCTAACGCTAAGAGAGAACCCGGGCCGTGACACCCTTGCGCCTATAGCAAGGCAATGTGCGCGGAATTGAAAAAGTCCATAGCCTTGAGGCTGCCTTTTTTTGCGGGTAGCCTCAAGTTGTGTGATAAGACAGGTTCACTCAAAGGCTGGTGCATCTACTAATCTGGCCAGATTTTTAGAGTAGATAATTCGGAGAACGTAATGCCTACTATCAATCAGCTTGTGCGCAAAGGTCGCAAGCCAAAGTATAAGAAGAGTACCGCACCGGCGTTGCAATATACCTTCAACGCCTATACCCAGCGCCGTAAACGTCAGAAGAAGGGCGCGCCGCAGAAACGTGGTGTGTGTACGCTGGTTCGTACGATGACCCCTAAGAAGCCGAACTCTGCGTTGCGTAAAGTGGCGCGTGTGCGGTTGTCGAACCAAATTGAAGTGACAGCCTATATCCCCGGTGAAGGGCACAGCCTGCAAGAACACAGTGTCGTGCTGGTGCGTGGCGGCCGTGTGAAAGACCTTCCTGGTGTACGTTACCATATTGTGCGTGGTGCATTGGACACTGACGGTGTGCAGGCACGCGAGCAAGGGCGTAGTAAATACGGCACCAAGCGGCCGAAGAAGTAGAGGATAAAGGGAGTAAAGCCACATGCCACGTCGTAAAAGTCCGTCCAAGCGGAAAGTATACCCCGATCAGCGCTATGGTAGCCCGGTCATCACTATGTTTGTTAACCGCATGATGTATGATGGCAAGCGTAGTACTGCGATGCGCATTATGTATGACGCGATGGATATTATTGAAGATCGTGCTAAGCGTGACCCTCTGGAAGTCTTTGAACAGGCGTTACGTAATGTGACCCCTGCCGTTGAAGTAAAACCACGCCGCGTCGGTGGTTCGACTTACCAGGTTCCCGTTGAAGTACCCCCAGACCGTGCCCGCTCTTTGGCGATGCGGTGGCTGCTTGCAGCGGCACGCGCACGCAACGGGCGGAGTATGTCTGAAAAACTGGCGGCTGAACTGATGGACGCCGCGAATAACCAGGGCACAGCGATGAAGAAGAAAGAAGATACACATCGCATGGCCGAAGCCAACCGCGCCTTCGCTCACTACAAATGGTAGTTTGATCATCCTAATTGAGTTGTTCAACAGGGGAAAGCTGACGTAAATGGCCATCAAGAAACTTGATCTGCAAAAAGTACGCAATATTGGGATCATCGCGCACATCGATGCGGGTAAAACCACTACGACAGAGCGCATTCTCTACTATACCGGGAACATCCACCGTATTGGTGAAGTCCACGATGGTAACGCAACGACTGACTACATGGCACAAGAACAAGAACGTGGTATCACCATTACATCAGCAGCCGTAACCGCCGCCTGGAACGGGCACCAGATTAACATCATCGACACCCCCGGCCACGTTGACTTCACTGCCGAAGTGCAGCGTAGCTTGCGTGTGCTTGACGGTGGTGTTGTCGTCTTCGACGGTGTAGCGGGTGTCGAACCCCAGTCCGAAACGGTTTGGCGTCAGGCTGACCAGTACAACGTGCCGCGCATCTGTTTTGTCAACAAAATGGACCGCACAGGTGCAGACTATGACCGTTGCATCGAGATGTTGAAGGATCGCTTGAATGCAAGCCCAGTTCGCATTCAGGTGCCGCTGGGGGCTGGTAATGACTTTGCAGGGATCTTTGACTTGATCACTGAAGAACTCATTACATATGGGGATGACCTCGGTACAGCCATTGAGCGCCAGCCGATCCCCGAAGAACATGCTGAGATGGTTGCGCAGGCACGCCACGTAATGATCGAATCCATCGTTGAAAATGATGAGTTCTTGCTTGAGAAATACCTGATGGAAGAAGAAATCTCACAAGAAGAACTTGTCAGTGCGTTACGCGCAGCCACGATTGCTGGCAGTATTCAGCCGGTGTTATGTGGTTCTGCGCTGAAGAACAAAGGCGTGCAGGCGATGCTTGATGCAGTGGTTGCCTACCTGCCCTCACCGTTAGATGTGCCGCCTGTTATGGGTGTTATCCCCGGTCAGGAAGATGGTGAGCGTGTCCCGCGTCGCCCACAGAATGACGAACCATTGGCGGCATTGGTCTTCAAGATTGTGTCTGACCCATACGTTGGGCGTCTGGCATTCTTCCGTGTCTATAGCGGTGTTCTTGAAGCCAGCTCATATGCAATGAACACGACCAAAGACAAGCGCGAACGTATCGGTCGTTTGGTGCGGATGTTTGCGGACCACCGTGAAGATGTTGAAGCTGTACAGGCTGGCGATATCGCGGCTGCACTCGGACTCAAGGAAACCTTCACTGGCGACACATTGTCTGATCCAGATGATCCGATCATCCTTGAGAAGATCAAGTTCCCAGAACCCGTGATTCAGGTTGCGATTGAACCTGCGTCCAAAGCTGACCAGGACAAAATGGGTAAAGCACTCCGCGCCCTGGCAGATGAAGATCCGACCTTCACCGTTTCGGTAGACCAGGAACTCGGCCAAACAATCATTGCTGGCATGGGCGAGCTTCACCTTGAAGTGCTGGTTGACCGCATGTTGCGTGAATGGAAAGTCGAAGCAACGGTTGGGCGTCCGCGCGTGTCATATCGCGAAACGATCACCCGTGAAACCCGTATTGACACCACTTTCAAGCGTCAGACGGGTGGTTCCGGTCAGTTTGCGCGCGTTGTTGTGGAATTCGAACCGATTCCAGAAGACGAGCAAAGCGAAACTGATGAACCGTTGGTTTTTGAAGATGTCATCCGTGGTGGTTCAATCACCCGTGAATTTATTCGGGCGACTGAATCTGGTATGCGTGATGCTATGACAGGTGGCGTCATTGCTGGTTATCCTGTGGTTGGCTTGCGTGCGCGTCTGGTTGACGGTGCAATGCACGATGTGGACTCTAGCGAAATGGCCTTCAAGGTGGCGGGGTCTATGTGCCTGAAAGAAGGCGTGCAAAAGGGTGGCCCCATCCTGATGGAACCGACCATGAAAGTTGAAGTGGTTGTGCCAGACGAACACACTGGCGATGTTGTCGGTGGGTTGTCTTCGCGCCGTGCCATCATTCAGGGTATGGAACCACGTGGTGATGGTGTTTCGCTTGTGAAAGCAACTGTTCCGCTGGCTGAAATGTTCGGTTACACCACCGACTTGCGCAACTCAACGAAGGGGCGCGGTAGCTTCAGCATGGAATTCGATAAATATCAGCCTGTTCCGCAGAACGTTGCGGATGAAATTATCAAAGGTTAAAAGATAAGGAGAGTTTCTGATGGCTCAATTCGAACGCAGCAAGCCCCATGTGAACATCGGCACGATTGGTCATGTTGACCACGGTAAGACGACACTGACGGCTGCTATCACCAAGACGCTCGGTCTGAAGCAATATGCACAGTACACCAGCTACGAGGAC
>DAOTTU010000039.1:0-7426 GCA_034437655.1 Anaerolineae bacterium | reverse complement strand
GGGAAAAGGGCCCCGCACTGAAGTACGGGGCTAGCATGGTGTGGCGGTCAGACAGGACTGAAGTCCGCCTGACCGAGGGCGCTCTCAAGTCGGGCGAACGCACACGCCTGAAGGCAGCGCGTGCGGTGGATAGTCGATAGCCACATGCTGTCTGCGTATAACCCTACAGCGTGTGACAAACGGGATGTCCGTGACACAACGGGCGATCAAAAAAATCAGGCACAATGTTCAAGTTTTAAGGGTTGCACCCGTATTCTGCACCGCGTCCCGCATTCTCCCATCGAAAAGATGTTGCGGTTGCGGCATGGTGACCTCAGTTCATCATCTTTATCTGACTTTGCAATCGCCCCAGGGGGGTGTCTGCTGGGCTCGACCATCAAGGTTGCGACAGTACCATGTAAAACGCAATGCCCGACGCCCGCAACCATTAAGCCAGTGCTTGTCTTTCACGCAATATTCATTCCATCTCAAACTTTGTTGGAGTGTCGTCAAAAAGTTGTCCTCATGACCACATAAACGGTGCTTAACCTTCAAAGTCGGCTATACTGAAAGTTGTAAAGCGTCTACACTGTATTGCCAGAATATGTCCCATTAAATAGGGGAAAGTGCATCTTCGTATGCAGAATCAACAGCACGACCACAACCCGGTTTGTAACAACTGCGGCAGCACCCGCGCCACCTATGCGGGCGTGCAATGGTTCCCGCAGATAGTGGTTCGTGCCCAATATGGCGATGCCTGCACCGTCACCGACGCTGAACGCCCCGAGCAGGCCGGTCTGCACGCCTTCACCTGCGACAATTGCCACACCACCTATCTACTACCTCCCATCGCGACGACGGGCATGCCTTAAGACAAGTTGCGCATTCTACGCCTTTCGTGCGACAATACCTCCTGATGAAAACAATACACGGTCCATTCTCGAAATAATCATATTCATCCGAGGTACAATTACTTATGTTGAAACGGCTGATCTATGCGTCTTTGCTGATGGCGTTGCTGGCAGTTGGGGCGCACATGACCCCCGCAACAACCACACCATACACCAGCACCCCTGCCCTTGCCCAGTCCGATGACGCCGCCGCGTGCCAGACGCTTGTGCGTGATGCCTTGCGGGCCATCGGCAGCGCCTGCGCCAACGTCGGCGTGAATGAGGTCTGTTATGGCAACACGCGCGTCAGTGCCACGCTGAACGACCCCGCGCTGACTTTCGAACAAAGCGGCGATACGGTCACTGTGACCGCTGTCGATGCGATGGTCACCCGCGCCGCCAACCCCCAGACCCGCGAGTGGGGCGTGGCCTTGCTTAATCTGCGCGCCGACCTGCCCGCTACCAGCGGTGATACCGTGCGCCTCGTGCTTTTTGGCGAAACTGAGGTGCAACCGGCCGCGCAAACCCGTACCGCTGACGCCGACCGTACCACCTGCACCTTCAGCAACACGCGCGACGTCGGTTTTAATCTGCGTTCTGGCCCCGGGCTAGACTTCCGCGCTGTGGACATCCTTGACCCCGGTGAAACGCTCGATGTGTACGCGACCGACGCCGACAGCGACTGGCTGCGCAGCAATCGCGGCTGGGTAGCGGCTGAGCTTGGGCCGTTGACGTGCGAAGGCGATGACGTAGCGCTGCCGACCGTTGACGCCACCACCGACACCTACACCCAACCCATGCAAGCCTTCAGCATGACCATCACCGAAACGGGCGAATGTGACGCCGCGCCCAGTGGGTTGCTGGTACAGGCTCCTGAAAACCAGACCGCGAATATTCTGGTGAATGATGTCGAGTTGCGCGTTGGCAGTACGGCCTTGCTGTTCCCCGGTGCGGATGGCGACCTGAACATCGGCAACCTCGGCGGTGACGTGGATGTGACCGTCAATGGACAGACAAGCAGCCCCACCGTCGGTGAAATGACCAACGTCAGCTTCAACGAAGATGGCACCCCCAGCGGTAGCCCCTCTACCCCTGAAACACTCGACGGGGTGATGCTGGACGATGAATTTTTGAACACAACCCTGAGCGAGCAGGTGGCCTTTGTCCCCGGCACCACTAGCCCGCCCACCACCACCGACGACGCGACGGTCTTTGTGCCGCCGGCTGATACTGACAACGATGGTATCAATGATGCAGACGACGCCTGCCCGACCATCCCCAATGATGCGATTGGTGATCCCTGCAACCCGGACGACGACCTTGATGGTATCCCCGACGCAGAAGACCCCTGTCCCTTTGTCGCCAACGATAGCTTCAACGATCCGTGCAACAACGATGAAGATGGCGACGGGATTAACGACGTTGATGATGCCTGCCCGACGATTCCGGGTGAGCAAACCGATGACTTCAACGACCCGTGCAACAACGACGAAGACGGTGATGGCGTGCTGGACGATGACGATGCGTGCCCGACCATCCCCAACGATGACTTCAACGACCCGTGCAACAACGACGAAGATGGTGATGGCGTGCTGGACGATGACGATGCGTGCCCGACCATCCCCAACGACGGTTTCAACGACCCGTGCAACAACGATGAAGACGGTGATGGCGTGCTGGACGATGATGATGCGTGCCCGACCATCCCTAACGATGACTTCAACGACCCGTGCAACAACGATGAAGACGGTGATGGCGTGCTGGACGATGACGACCCCTGCCCCGCCATCCCCAACGATGACTTCAACGACCCGTGCAACAACGACGAAGACGGTGATGGTGTGCTTGATGACGAGGATGATTGCCCGACCGAGCCCGGTACTGAAGCCAACAAAGGGTGTCCTATCCTCGACACCGACGACGACGGGGTGCCGGATGTCGATGACCTCTGCCCGACTGTACCCGACAATCAGACCGTTAATGACACGTTTGGCTGCCCACGCGGCACGCTGGCCCTGGAGGTGGTGACCGTCGCATCGAGTGATGTCAGCGTCGATGGGGGGCAGGTGCAGGTGACGATTACGGCCCGTGTCGAAATTAGCAACAACGAACCGTACCCCGCGCAGGGGGTCGAGCTGGTGTTCGCCATTCCCAACCCAACCAGGGGGCAACCACTCCGCAGCACGCAAACTATTGGCACGCTGCCTGCCAACACGACGCTGGAGGCCGAAATTCCACTGACCGCCATATTGGATGTGGCGAATGTGGCGGAATTAGAGCTGAAGGCTCAGGGCGATAATATTGACAGCGCAACGGCAACCCGCGAACTCGACCCGGTAGATATCCCCGGTGTGACTGCTGTTCCGTAGACGATGCGGGTGCAAACCCTTCACTTGCGGGGAACCGACCCATGATTGGCAGACACCCCGCTGGGTGTCCCTGCTGCGTCGTGATGCGACATTATGACATTATAGGGACACCCAACGGCCGATCTGCGGGCGACTATCTTTGTGTGGCAGCTCTGACCAAATTGTGCGGAAGCGCCAGCGTGCAGACTGTCCCTTTGCCGGGGGCGCTTGCGGCGGTGAGTGTGCCCCCGTGTATTTCAACAATGCGGCGTGCGATAGGCAGCCCCAGCCCGAAGCCTTTTGTGGTCTGGGCTTTGTCGGCACGGTAGAAGCGCTGGAAGGCATGCTGCAACACGTCCTCCGACATACCGCTCCCTGTGTCAGTAATTGTGACCACAATACTATCAGCAGTTTCTGCAAGCTGTACCGTAATGCGACCGCCAGCCGGGGTATAGTGCAGGGCGTTGTCCAGCACTTCGCGTACGGCCTGCCCCAGCAACCGCGCGTCTGCGAGGATGGGGAACCGCTCATCCCCTAACGCATGTTCTACATGGACCTCGGCAGCCTCGGCGCGGCGCGAAATGGCGGCGAGTGCATCAGAAACCACAGTGCGTAAATTGGTATGATAAAAGGATAGGTCTGGCGCACCGTCGAGCTTCGACATCGTGACCAGACGGTTCAGCAGGTAGGTAATGTTGTCCACATGCGTGTCGATCACACTGGCGGACTGTTCGCGGCTGGTCGGGTCGTCGCTCATTTTCATCAAATAAGCCTGCGTGCCGATGACGCTCAGCGGTGTGCGGAACTCGTGTGCGGCCATGTCGATAAAGCGGGTTAACACGCGCATGCGTTCGCGTTCCAGCGTCAATTCTAGCGCCTGAGTTTCAGCCTGTTTGTGGCGTGTGATGTCTTTGGCCACAGCCACAATCCGCAATGGAGGATCGGCAGCGGCTGTATGCGGTTCAGTAACGGGGGTAATGCGCAGGCGGATATGCCGCTGGCCGTCGGTGGGGTGCATTATACGAAATTCAAGTTCGTGTGGCTCACGCAGATCAGCCGAGTGCGTGCCAAGTGCCTCTACACGCTTCAGGTCATCGGGGTCAATCGTCTCAAACAGGCGATGGTAGTTGTTCAGCGCGACTTCTGGCGCTAGTCCCCACACTTTTTCAAATGCAGGCGATACATAAAGTAGCGTATCGGTCGTCACATCATACAAGAAGAATACCTCGTCAATATTGGCGGCAATTTGCGAAAGGCGGGCGTTGCTTTCGCGCAGGGCGGCCTCGTTCTCGCGCTGATCTGTAATGTTACGGATGACGACCATGCCCTGCCGTTCACCCTCATGCGTCGTCGGTAGGGGCACAAATTGCATGTCAAAGTGCTGGCCATCCAGCGCTGCTTGTTTATGCGTGCTGACACCCGCCAGCGCGGCATCATAGGCCGGTTCTGCAAGCTGCACAACACTTGCATCCCAGACGTCGCGCAGGGTGCGCCCTTCAATTTGCCGGGGGTCGTCTGTCAACTGTTGCACCAATGCGCCCTCGGCCAGCAAATAGCGATGGTCGGCGTCAAACAACAGCACGGTGGTGCCCGGCATATTCTGGACCAGCATGCGGTATTGTTGCATACTACGCTGCGTAATGAGTTGGGCGAGTTTGTTGGCGGTGATGTCTTGAATACTGGCCTGCACCTCGTCAATCTCGCCGGCGGCGTTGACGACACTCTGCTGTGTCCATTCTTGCCATTGGGCACGCCCGTCGGTGTCGGTGACTTCCACCTCGTGGATGATCGTGACCGAGGCGGTGAATAACTGCTCCCGGCGCAGTGCAATCTCCTCCGGTACCCCGGCATTAATCACGGTTTCAAGGCGCTGCCCGCGCACATCTTCCCAGCGCTGCCCGACGGACTCACAAAATGCGAGATTAGCGAAGGTCAAGCGCCCATGTGCGTCATAGCGACAGATCATCTGCTCCTGCAAATCAATGATGCTGTTGGCATAGTCTGCGTGGACCTGTTCGCGCTCAAACGCGGTTTCGAAAAGGGTTAATAGACTATCAGCGGCGTGGTCATCTTTGGCAAGCTCGCGAATCTGCGCGACAATACCTGCATTGTTCTGGGTCTTCATGGGCTGTTATCCAGTGTAGAATGATTCATTTTTTCACACGAAGCGCCTACTCATTATGATACGTCATGTTCGGCAATTCTGCATAGCGGTGCGTCAGTTTTGTGGGAGGGTATGCCGCCTGCGACGTCAACACCTCCCCTACGGCAGGTTTTCGTCTTGCCGATGCGGTTTTGTAGGGACTGTGTTGGCTTCCGCATGAAGACAACCCTGTCCATTGTCTGCATCGTGATGACCCGAACCCGGCGTTAACAACAGGTGATTCAACTATGAACAATGAGCGGTGTGTGCGGAACCTTTCTGAGAATGTGCCGATAATGTCTATCCGTATAGCGGGGACATGCAGTACCTGTTAGACCTACCGACTTATCAAATGTGGTCCTGTCGTCCCCATACCAGTCAATTAACGTAAAGTGTTTTCTGTGAAACTTAAACGGTTTGAATTTCCTAAAGACTACCATACTTTGCTCAAACTTACCATTGAGTCTTATCAATATCAACACAATCCAGAATGGGGCGTGCCACACAGCCTGCCCGACCTGCTTGAACCTCAATACAAGGCCCTACGCAGTGTTTACCCCTATCTGCGGTTGTTGGCGCGCTTTGACCAGCGTTTGCAGGCGGTGCTTGGCGGGGCGTTGGCCTATGCTGACACCAGCAACGGGCCAACCCCGGCCGGGGTCGCGTTGTTGATGCGGCTGTATGAGTATCCGCGTTTTGAACTCGGTAATGTGGGGGTCGTCCCGGACTGGCGGCGGCGCGGCATTGCCCGGCAGATGGTCGAAACATGCATACAGCAGGCCCGGGCCGCAGAAGGTGACGCGCTAGAACTCAACGTGATTGATGGCAACACCCCCCCACAGATGTTGTATGAGCAACTCGGCTTCGAGACGCTTTACTATGCCGACGAACTGACCCACTATGAGCCGATGGTGCCGCTCATCCCGCGCTTGCCAGCCGGGTATACCACGCAGCGCATCCGTTTTGGTGAGGGCGGCCCGCAAGAGGCATTGTCACAGCGGCTTGGGTTCCCGGCACAACCCGGTCGCTATACCTTCCTGCCCGGGTTACGGTGGCTGGCATGGCTCGTCTTTGCGCGGAGTACGATGGGGTGGTGGGGGCAAGCGGTCTATGACCCGCAACAGACGCTCGTGGCCGTAATGAGCGTGATGTTCCAGCCCGGCACCAACACTGCACACTTTTTGCTGGACCCCGACCACGCGCCGCTGGCTGAAATCTTATTGCAACACCTGCTGCATCGCTCGGCCACGCATTACTTTGGCACCCCGCTGGCGCTAACACTGGTGCAGTCGGTGTGGGGGGCGGTTGCGCGGCGGCTCGGGTTTGTGCATGAGTTTGTGCATCGACGCATGGCCTTGTCTTTAACGACAGAGGGCGTACAATAGCGCCAAATAGGTGATCCTAAAGGAGCTATGTCATGTCTATCACGTTACCAGAAGCCACACCCAACACCACCACCACCGTTGCCCCCGGCGTTGCGTTTACATGGGGCGACAACGCCGACCGTGCAACCCTGACCGTGCGCAACACCAGCCGCGCCAGCATGGACGCTTACATTGACCTGTTGACCCGCGCTGTCTTCGATTGGCCATTTGGGAAACAGGTGCAATTGTTGCAAGACATCAACG
The DNA here is from genome assembly GCA_034437655.1 of Anaerolineae bacterium. GTDB lineage: Bacteria > Chloroflexota > Anaerolineae > Aggregatilineales > J027 > J027. The sequence continues at coordinate 438 of DAOTTU010000039.1, read as the reverse complement.
ACCCCAATTTACAACTGACACCGTTTGCGCGTGAGGCCTTTCAGCGGGCGTTTGCTGTGCCATTGAAGTCACCACGCACCGGGCGGATTGCGGTTGTGGTGCATGCTGTCGGGGGGCGTGGCTTGCTGACGATTGCGCAAAACAGCTTTACACAGCAGCGGATGATCGCCCAGCGTGTCTTCACGCGGTTACAGGACGCCGACATATGGCTGAAGACACCACCAGCCGAGGAATAAGTATCCCGGCGCATAGTTGGGTGCGGGTGCAAAACCTGATTTTCCTACCGTCCATTCAGGCCCCGCACTGAAGTACGGGGCTAGCATGGTGTGGCGGTCAGACAGGACTGATGGTTTTGGTAATTATAATTGGGCAATGTCCATCATCCCATTGCGTGAGCGCCCTTCAGGGCTGTTCACGCACCACACTTGCATAGCCCCG
>DAOTTU010000038.1:0-64100 GCA_034437655.1 Anaerolineae bacterium | reverse complement strand
CCCGACACGCCCCCTACCCTGACCAGTAGCGTTCCCACCAATGGTGCGGATAACGTTCTGCCGACTGCGGACGTGGTGCTGACCTTCAGCGAGACGGTCACGTTTTCACAGGCATCGTTTTCGCTGGCTGGCGACCTAAGCGGTACTCTCACCGCGACCGTCAGCGGGGCGGGCACCACCTACACCCTCAACCCTGACACCGACTTTGCCCCCGGCGAAACCATCACCGCCACGCTTATTGCGGCCAACATTACCGACACCGATGGCGACCCCACGCCGCTGGATGGCAACGCCGATGGCACACCCGGCGATGACCTCACCTTTAGCTTCACCGTTATCCCGGATGACGTCGAAGTTACAGCCGAACCGCCACCGACTGCAACACCAGCCGTGGGCCCGGTCATCAACCTCAACAAGATGGCTGAATTGGCCCCCGGCGTGCTTGGGTTGCCTGATGAGCAGATCATCTGGATCATCACGCTACAGAATAACACCAGTACCACCCTGCAAAATCTGGTCCTGACAGATCAGGTCTCTGCATTACTGACGATCGACGCCGTCACAACCACCCAGGGTAATGTCACTGTGGAGGGACAAACGGTTGTCGTGCAAATCGCCGCACTCAGCCCGGGTGCTTCTGTCGAAGTGCAGATCACCACCACTGTTCAACAAAGTCCAGCAGATGGTTTTTTCGTCAACACAGCGACCGTCACAGGCGACAATGGCATCTTTCAAACTGTGACTATCCTGCTACCTGTGGCAACAGGATTACCCGACACAGGGTATCCGCTTACAGTACCAGAATAGCCGGCTAAAGCGTTGCGATTCACCTCGTGCAGCAGTTTTGAAATCAACCCAGATTTTGCGGCAAAGGGCTCGGCGGGTATCATAGTCTGTGGCGTTTTTGTCACTAATGCTCTGCAAACAACTTTATCGCTTTCTTGAAAGGACTTTTATGCCATGTCTGACTCATTTCCAATGGTTGAAGGTGTGATTCCATACCTGACAACTGACCAGATGCGCGAAGTGGACCGTGCAATGATTGAGGATTATCAGATTGAACTCATTCAAATGATGGAGAATGCTGGACGCAACCTCGCACACCTCGCACGCTATCGTTTTCTGGATAACGAGCCACGCGGAAGGACTGTCATTGTTTTAGCGGGTAAAGGTGGCAATGGCGGGGGTGCATTGGTGTGTGCGCGGCGGTTGCACAACTACGGCGCGCAGGTACACGTCGTGCTGAGTAAACCCGATACAGAGTTCACACCGATCCCGGCACATCAACTCAAGATACTGCGCACGCTGCCCATTGACATTATTCAGGCTGAAGCACTTACAACAGCCGCTATACCCGAAAACGCCTTGATCATTGATGGCATCATCGGTTATAGCCTGAGCGGTGCCCCATGTAATCAAGCCGCGATGATGATCCGCTGGGCCAACGCACAAAGCGCCCCTATCCTTGCTCTGGACGCCCCATCTGGTGTGGATACCACCACCGGAACCGTGTACGACCCGGCGATACGTGCTACTGCTACTATGACACTGGCACTCCCTAAAGAAGGGTTGCGAGCCACTGGCGTTGCGTCAAACGTAGGTGAACTTTACCTGGCTGACATCAGTGTCCCGCCAGAATTGTACGCCGCACCTGCTCTGGGGCTCACCGTTCCCCCCCTATTCGCACAAAGCGATATTATCCGTTTGAAGTAAACTTCGCGATAGCCCCCTGCACCAGTCAAGACCACACCATTAAATAAAAAAAGCCGGAGAGCATTGGCCCTCCGGCAATTTATTGCTGCTAGAACGTGCTAGCAACTAGGGTTCACAAGACTCAACAGTTGTCCATTCTTCAACGTCAAGCCCGGCGAATGTCGGGTCAACTTCAGTGGTTTCAACTTCTGGTTCAATGAAGACCGTCTGTACCCCGAAGTCCCCGATAGAAGTACGGCCTTCGCGGCTCGCGTTCTCTTCGGCAGGTGTATCCTGGGGATAGACATCCTGGAATTCTTCGAAGGTAAGCTGATCTGCATCTTCTTCAACAAGGATGGCCGGGTCACTGATCGGGGTCGCATCCGCCGAGAAGATGTCCGGATTACCTTCGATGTCAGAGGTGAAGATCACTTCAGTCGCGTCACAAATCCAGGTCGGGGCATAGTCGGGGATGGTGTTGTCCGTCAACTGACGCCGTTCGCCGGTTGCAACTTCGTAAACGTAGATATCGAGGTCGCCGTCCTGGTTGGACTGGAAGGCGATGAGTTCATCGGTCGGGGACCAGGCAGCGTTGGTTGCGTCTTCATCCACGTCCGTAATGGCGACAGGGTTGCTACCATCAGCGTCCATCAGATATAGCACACTGTCAGCACCGTCACGGTAGGAGCGGAACACGATGCGGTCACCAGCGTTGTTGTACTGCGGGTCCACATCCGTACCACTACCGTCGCTCAGGAGCGTCAGTTGGCGTGTTACGAGGTCAAGCTCGTAAATCTGCCAGACACCATCATCACGGTTGCTCTGGAAGATGACTTTGCTGCCATCCGGCGACCAGAAGGGGTTGATGTCGTCAGCATCATCTGAGGTCAACTGGAATTCGATACCCGTTTCAACATCGACCACATATAGATCCCAGTTCCCGTTACGGGTGGATTCATAGACGATGTAGTTATGCGGGCCCCAGACCGGGTCGGTATCAATCGCGAATTCATTGTAGGTTACGCGCTGTTGCAGGGTAGTATTCCCGTTGGTTGGGGTGATGTAGATTTCCCAGTTCCCGTCGCGGTTACTGCTGAAGGCAATCCATTCAGCGTTGGGCGAACGGCTCGGCGCGATGTCATCAATGGGTTCACCGTTGATGTTGGTACCATTACCGCGTGTCAGGTTTTCGCGGGCGGTGACACGGTTGACGGGGTCTGCGCCATCAAGGCGGAAGATTTCCCATTCACCCGTTTCATCAGTGTGATAGACATGGAAGGTTGGGCACGTGAAGCCACAGCTCGTTACCGTTTCGTCTGTGAAGGTTGGCAGGTCTTCAATGGTGAAGGTGCCACCAGCACGGGCGATCTGCGTCGGGTCACACGTTACGGTTTCGGTGAAGGTACCTTCAGCACCGTCAATCGTAAAGGTGTATTCTGACGCGGGGAGTGCATCTTCGACGACAATATCTTCAGACAGACCGGCCAGCAGTTCGATGCTGTCGGGTGTCGGGTTAAGTACTGTACCGACTTCGTCTTCGATAGTGATGTCACTGGTGGTGTACATGTCGCCACCGACATTCGTAACGGTAAAGGTCAACGGAATGTCACAGGACGATTCGACAACAAACTCGGGGTCTTCGCAGTCAACTTCGAAGCTCAACGCCGCTGCAAAGCCTTCTGTGAGGAAGCTGTATTCGGCGTAGGGGTTTTCGGTGTTGATCGCGAATGTCTCGGTCTGGTTGATGCCAAGCAGGTATTCCTGCGCGGTCGGAATCGTCGGGACCAGCACACCCAATTCATCAGTGATGCTGAAGGCTTGCGCGGTCAGCATGTTACCCGGGCCAATGTTGGTAATCAACACTTCAGCTTGCGGGCCACAGGTGTTTTCTACAACGATCGTCGGGTCTTCACAGTCATTCGTCAAGGAGAGATTTCCTGCAAAGCCGCTGGACGAGAAGGTGTACACCGCATAGGGGTCCAGCCCGTTCAGCAAGAAGATGATCTGTTCACCGCTCCCCAGGTTGTATTCTGTGATGACCGGGGTGAACGGTACACCGTTCCCATTTTCATCAGTAATACTGAAGGATTGCGGGGTCAGCATCAACGCACCGACGTTGCGCAGCGTGAAGGAAACCGGGAAGGCACACTGGCTGGCAATCGTCAGGAACGGATCTTCACAGTCGTTGGTGAGCGTAAAGTCACCAGCGAACCCACTTGTGTTAAAGGTGTACGGTGCATAGGGATCGAGCCCCTCTAACGTGAACGTTGTTGATTGACCAGCAGCCAGTTCGAAGGTCGTTGCACCCGGGCTGTAGGCAACACCACCACCATTGGCATCCGTAATGGAGAACCCTTGTGGCAGCAGCATCGGGCCTGGCCCGTTGTTCGTTACGGTGAAGACAATCGGGAACACACATTCACTGGTAACCACGATGTCCGGGTCTGGGCAGTCGAGCGTAAAGTCAAGCCCGCCCGCGAAACCACTACTGAAGAAGGTATATGGAACATACGGGTCCAACCCGCTCAGCGTAAAGGTCTGGTTACTGTCGATGTCGAAGGTTCCAGCCTGAACTGCTGTACCGTTCTGGTCGCGGATTTCGTAGCTCTGTTCCTCAAGCATCAGGCCGCCTGTGTTGGTGACCGTGAAGGTACGGTCAAAGACACATTCGCCGGAAACCGAAAGAACCGGGTCTTCACAGTCAAGCGTCTGCGATACAGTCGCCAGATACTGCGCTGTGACCGAGATGGTGTAGGCAGCGTACGGATCCTGTCCATCCGACAGCGCGTAGGTCTGGGACGCACCAGCTTCAAGCGTGATGTCACCCAAAGCCGGGCTGAAGGAGCCTGTATCCGAAGAGACAGTCAGCGGCAGGAAGGTTGTACCACCGTTGTTGGTAACGGTGAAGCCGGGGGCGGTGTCTGGGCCAGACTGGCAGTCGAGCTGGAGTTGTGGTACAGGGTCTTCACATTCGATGTCAAGGTCGCCACTGAGTGATACGAAGCCACCCGATGAGGAGATTGTGTAGCTGACATACGGATTGAAGTCACCTGTTACCGGAACAGTGATCGCCTGCGTCGCACCTGCGGCAATCGTCACATCGTTGGGACCAAACGCGCTGGCGTCCAGACCACTGATATTGATTGTTGTTGGTAGGACCATCAAACCACCGTTGTTGAGGATGTTGAATACCAGAGCGCCACCGCCATAGTCACAGACAACCGACACTTGCAGGTCGGGGTCTTCACAGTCGATGTCGTCCGTAACATCAACAACCGTTTCGTTGATGGTTGAGCCATCTACATCAATGACGACTGTGTAGGCGGCATACGGGTCAAGCCCGGTCATCGCAATCGTAGCCATACCACCAGCACCGAGTTCAAGTGTGCTGTTAGCAGGGTTATCGTCATCGGCGATGGTGAACGTTGCTGCGCCTGCGTTGACCGTTACGGTTGCACTACGGAGGATCGCGCCACCCTGGTTTTCCACCATGAAGCGGGCGGGGTTGCTACCGCAAACATCCGTCAGGACAAGCGCCGGGTCTTCACAGTCGATACTGGTGTCACCCGTAATCGGTGTGTATTCAATCGTGTTCGCATTGTCGGCGTCATTGATCGCGAGTGTGTACTCGGCATACAGGCTGAGGTCAGCAGGCAATTGTAAGGTCAACGTACCGCCGGCCGGAATCCGGATTTGCGGGAAGGTTGCCAGGTTATCACCTGTGGCCACAATCGGTTGTGCCGAAAGAGTCGTGATGTCTACACCACCTGTTGTTACGACGACCGTACCGACCTCTAGCATGTTAGCCTCGGGGCCCGTGGCCGTGTTGGTGATGGTGAAGCGCAGCGGATCTTCACAGAAGTTTTCAACGTTAAGGGTCACGTCGTCACAGTCAATGAAGCTGGTGTTGTCGTTGTCATCGTCGCTGTTGTCAGCGTCGAAGGGTGTAAAGTCATTACCATCAATTGACAGGTTGTAACGTGCATACGGGTCAATGGTGTCCGGGTTGCCTTCGGTGTCAGTCAGTGTAACTGTAACTGATTCACCACCGGGGATACGGATACCATCGTTACCAACGACCGCACCGGCCACACTACCGTCCAGGCGGAAGTTAACCGGGTCGCCGTTCGTGTCGGTTACGGTCACCGTGTCAATTTCTAGCATCGGGGCGTCAGCGACGGTGTTGCTGATCGTGAAGGTCAGCGTCTCGTCACCACAGTTGGGCTCAATAACAATGTTCGGATCGGCACAGTCGATAGTTAAGGTGTCATCACCCGGAGCGAAACCACCTGCGCCGCCATCTGTACTCGAAATGTTGAGTGTGTAGGCGAGGTAGGGGTTGATCGGGGTTGCTGCGCCATCTTCGGTGTCGGTCAAAATCACCGTCACGAAGTCGTCCACACCGGTATTGGTACCAAGCTGGAAGTCAGCACCGGGTAGGGCCGTGCCAGAGGGGTCTTCGAGACGAATGCTGACCGCGTTGTTATCCGGGTCCAACACTTCGACGGTTTCCGCTTCGAGCATTTCGGCCGCACCGTTGTTGGTGATGGTGAAGGTCAGCGTTTCTGCACAGGTGGACTCGATAACCAGGTTCGGGTCGTCACAGTCGATCGTGAAGACGCTGTCCGGCCCAATCGGTGATGTACCACCCGTGATTGCCAGTGTGTAGGCAATATACGGATCGATGGTGTTGTCCAGCGTTACGGTCAACGTTTCGTCAACTTCAAGCTGGAACTGAGCCGGGTCTGCCACCAGGCCGTCACCACTGAGGGTGAAGCTGATGGTGTCGCCAGAGCCATCTGCTGTTACGCCGATGGTTTCGGGTGATAGCATCGGGCCGCTGCCGTCGTTGGTGATCGTGAAGAACAGCGGTTCACTGCTGAGGGGGTCACCACTACCGCAGACTGGTTCAACCAGCAGCAATGGGTCGTCACAGTCGCGCTCAGCCATATCAGGCGTGATAAAACCAGCCACACCATCAAACATGAACACGTATGTTGCATAGGGGTCCGCATCCGTCACCGTGTAGGTTACTGATGATGCTCCGTTCAGTTGGAATTCTGTGTCCGATGGGCTGTAGTCAGCCGGGACGAGGGGCGTACCATTCTCGGTGATGGTGAAGTCTTGCGGCAGCAACATATCGCCTGCTGCGCGAGCATTTATCACCTCGAAGGCCACCGTCGCGTCAGAACATTGCGTCACCGTGACGCTGATAACCGGGTCGTCACAGTCACGGGTTTCGTTCAGTGCAGCGATGAAGCCTGCTGCGCCGTCGGCATCAAACTCGTAAGCGGCATAGGGGTCCGCATCCGTCACCGTGTAGGTTACCGATGCGCCTGCAGCCAGCTCAAACGTGCTGTCGCCGGGGGTATAGGCACCTGTAGTGAGCGGGGTTCCACCCTGCGAAATGGTGAACGGTTGTGGTAGCAGCATGTTGCCGGCTCCACCGTCGTTCGTCACCGTGAAGGCCACCGTCGCGTTGTCACATTGTGTCACCGTGACACTGACATCAGGGTCAGCACAGTCGCGAGTTTCGTTCAATGCGGTGATGAAACCGTTCACACCATCGGCATCAAACTCGTAAGCGGCATAGGGGTCAGCATTTGTCACCGTGTAGGTTACCGATGCACCCGCTGCCAGCGTGAACGTGCTGTCGCCAGGGGTGTAGTCGCTTGTGGTAAGCGGGGTTCCACCCTGCGCGATGGTGAAGTCCTGCGCCACCAGCATGTCGCCAGCCGCACCGTCGTTCGTCACCGTGAAGGCCACCGTCGCGTCGTCACATTGCGTGACTGCGACACTGACATCAGGGTCAGCACAATCAACGGTTGCGGATGTTTCGCCTTCAACCAGGTTGTTGGTAATGTCGAGTGTGTAAGCGGTATACGGATCAGCCGCTGCATCCAGACGAACCGTGATGGATGCATTCGCCGGCAGCGTAATGTCATTGCCGCTCGTCACTGCACCACCCGTTGGGTTTTCGAATGAAAATGGCGCAGCAGGTGAAAGACTGACTGTCTCAGCGGCGAGCATGTCGGCACCCGTATTGGTGATGACAAACTCAAGCGGCACCGTGTCACAAGCGGGTTCTTGAATGTCCAGTACCGCCGGGGCACAGCCATTTTCAACATCAATTGCCGGGATGAACCCTGCAACACCATCTGCCACGAAGGAGAAAGCATTCGTCGAGTTGAAGCTGCTGTCCAGCGTAAAGGTGATGGATTCAATCGCAAAGGTACCTGCATCAAGCTGGAAGGTACTCACGCTGGGCGTGTAGTCGGTGCCGGGTGTCAGCGCAGTACCGCTACCGTCACGGATTTCGAAGTCCTGCGCCGTGATCATCGCGCCACCGCTGTTGCTAACGATAAACGTGATCGGGTCAACACCACAGGTGCTGGCGATGACATTGATTACCGGGTCATCACACCCACCGAGGTCGCCACCCACGTTCAAGAAGCCGTCGCCAGCGTCCTGGAAGGAGTAGTCGGCGTAGGGGTCGTTGGTGTTGGGGATGACGAAAACAAGCGAGTCGCCGCCGTTCAATTCGTACTGAGCGGGGTCAACGACACTGGAGAGGTCCAGCGGTGTACCACCACCAGCAGGTTGAATCTCAAAGCTCTCTGGCGCGACCATATCGCCGCCTGTGTTCTCGATAGTGACCTGAATGCCATCGGCGTTGCCACCGGGGCCGTCATAGACACATGTCGAGGATACGTTGATGACAGGGACGGAATTACATTGACGCATCACTGAAACAGTGCCGAATGGACCGTTCCCTGAAAGGGTGTACATGCCATACGGGTCAGTTGCGGTGAAGTCAACGGGTAGGTCGGCGTAGGTGCCGCTATCTACGACGGTGCCACCGGGGTCAGTGATTTGCCAGGTCTGGGCTTCTTGCGTCGCGTTCAGCGGGCCGCCAACATTGGTGATCTGGAAGCGTGGCGTGTTGAGCGCACCTTCGCAGGTATCCGTGATCTGAATATCGGGCGGAGCCGGGCACGACACACTACTGACCGTCGTGAAGTTGTTGTCCAGCAGATTCAGCGTCACAGGTCCGGCCGCTGTTGCGGTGAAGTTGTAGGTTACTGAGTCTGTCGGGGTACCATTTGCACCCAGCAGGAAGTCGTCACGCTGCACCACGACCTGGCCACCACCATCTGTGATTGTCACACGGTCGGGTGTGGTCATGGGGTTGGCGCTGGTGTTGGTTACGGTGAAGGTACCAACCGGCCCTGCGGTACAGCTTGCCGAGGCATCAAAGCTCGGTGCTGGTGGTGGTGAACCAGCAACCGTTACTGGACGACAGACGATACCGTCGGGGTCGTCATTGATGTTTGGTTCGGCTGTATCGCGAATGTCCATACAAACGATGTAGGTGTCGGGGACAGCTACACCAGCGGCAGTAAAGCCGTAGCAGATGGAAGCATCAGTCGGTGCGCCGGAGAGGTCAACGACTTCGTTGTCCAGCGTTTGCTGATCGGTGGAGTCGAAGTTCCAGCCAATGACGCGGAAGTCGGTCGGCGTCAGGGGCGAGCCATCGATTTGAATCGGGATAAATTCAAATTCACTGGCCGCACAGGTACCACCACCCGGTTCAATGCGGAAGGTGACGCTGCTTTCAATAGCGTTGTTCAAACGCACAAAGCTACGAGCCTCTTGTGAGTTTGTACCATTGTCTACCGTCAAGCTCACGTTATAGCGGCCTGGGACGTCGTCGAAGACGTGGCACACCTCAGCCTGGAATGTGTTGTATGTCAACAGCGGGTTAGTGGGATCATCGACATCAAAGTCCCATGTCCAACTGGTGATGGGGTCGGGGCTACTGAAGCTCGTGTCATAGAAACAGACGGTGAATGGTGCATCACCATTGTAACCAGACTGCGTGAAGGATGCGCCGATGCTATTCGCCGGGTTAACGGTGAAGTTGGCAGTTGCCGTTACATCAGCAGATGAACCGAGATCACCACGGCCGGTTACGGTGATGGTGTAGGTGCCAGGGTCCAGACCAGGCGTGGTGTATTCGTCGCCACCGCTGCCCTCTGGAATAAAGCCAGTCGATTCATTGACCGGCCCGGTCAGAACCCACTCGAAGTCGTCGATGTTGTCAAAGGTCGTGGTGAAAGTGATCGTATCACCATCGAAGAAGGGGCCGCCAAAGGCATCCAGGCTGATAGACTGCTGCCCAAAGACGATGAAGTTGCGCGACGCTGTGTCGACGCGGACATCACTCTGTGTTGAAACACGGAGCTGGGCAGGATAAGAGACACCATCGTCAGTGATATTGGTTGTAATACATTGCGTCGCAGTTGGGTCACCCGGCGTGAAGAAACCCGCACCGAGATCCCATTCGTAAACGAGGCCCGTGTCGATACTGCCGGGGGGCGCACTGAAGGTTGAGTTAGTGTTGTTGTCGAGACAGATGCTCGTGCCAGCTTCAACACGGTTGTCGCCGGGATCGTCATCTGTGAACTGTGCTGTGAAGTCACCAACCTCAAGCAAGCCACCAACTGCGATACCCGTCGCTGGTGGGCCGTCGGGTTGCGCGCTAGTGAAGTCACAGGTGTAGGTTGTGCCAGTTTCACCAGCCGAAGGACGAACTTCGATGCGAATGGCATAGTTATCAATCGGGCCGAACTCACTACCGAGGATGTCGTTAAAGGCAATGACACCATCAGTGGTGTTATTGGTGCTGGTGCGGATGGTACGCGGCCCTTGCGGATCGTTTTCAACGATCAGGGTGTAGTCGAGTGCAAAGCCGTTGGTGTTGTCCACGTTGACCGCAAAGTCATAGGCGCTGGTGTCGTTGTTTGGTGTGAAGTCGTTGATGTCACCACCGTTACCACCACTATTGTCCCAGAAGTCACAGGTGAAGTCTTCACCAGCATCAACCGGGGTGTTAATGAAGATTGTCCGGTTACAACTCTGATCTGGGTCAGTGAAGGCCGCGGTGAAGCGGAGTCGGTATTCGGTGTCAGGATCGTTGAAAGTAAAGGTGAAGTTGTCAACAGAACCTGTGCTGGCTGGTGTTTCGTCACTGAAGTCGCCGTCACCGTCGGTATCTTCAATAAACTCGTAGGTGATTGCAGGTGTGCGACCAAAGTGCGTGCCCGCAGAACCACTACCAGCCGTCTGTACACCAAGGAACTGGTAGGTTACTTCCTCACCAATTACCGGGAACAGGTCGCCTGTGATGTTGCGGCAAGTCGGGTTGGGCACGTCAACGTTGATCGTCCGCGAGCCACTACAATCCGTCAGGCGATTGAAGTCGCCGCCGTCATCGTCGGTAAACGGTGAAGCCGTCGTCTGGAGATCCCATTCAACCGTCCAGTTTTGGCCGTCGTTGTTGAAGTCCCAGCTATTGAAGGTGAATTCGATGGTGTTGTTGGCATTGTCGATGTCGCCAGCGGTTGCCTGCGCCTGAATCACACCGTTATTGTCACGCAAGACAAGTGTTGACGTTGGATCAAGATCAAGGTCGTTGTCACCAGTCCAGCTAATGGTGTAGGTGTAGCTGCGCGTTTGATCAGGCATCGTTGGGATGGGATTGGTATTGCCGCTGAAGGTACAGCTCATTTCTTCCCAGTCGATGTTGATGATGTCAGCCGTGCTACCACTACCGCTGTTGTCCGTCAAACAGGTTGAGCCATCTGACAGGGTGATAAGCGCTTGCAGGCGGTCACGGGTACCGTCCGGGTCAACACCAGCATTGTCACTGAACGTCAGGTCCAACGTGGACGTTGTGCCCTGGTCAATGTCAGTGACGGTTGGCGTCGGGCCACCCGTAACGTTGTCGATGTTGATGTCATGGCGGAAGGTGTAGTTGGTGATGGTACGTCCAGCGAGGCCGCCTGTAATCTGGGCTTCGTAGGTGTAGGTGCTGCCATCAGGTACAGGATTGAATGCGCCCGGCGTCACCGCGACAAGTTGGCATGTCGGCAGTGGCAAGTCTACTTCAACCTGCTGCGTGTCGGAACAGGTAATCAACTCCGTGCTAGAGCCTGAACCGTCAATATCAACACTAACGATGAGGTCAATCGTGTAGGTGCCGGGTGCGGCGCTCGCCCAGTCGATATTAAAGGTATTGGTGGTAGCACCGCTGGTGGTGGGGCTACCCGGGCCGTTCACCTGCCAAGCATAGGAGTCGATGGTACGACCGTCAAGCTGGCCACCGGGGACATTGACCGTGTAATTCTGGGAGGTGCCTTCGACTTCGGCAAATACACCCTGAATGTCACAGGTGGTGATTTCACGCGGCACAACGAGGAACGTCGCTTCAGCGGTCGAGGTATAGGTGATGTCCTCTTCGGCAGATCTAATCTCGTTCGAAACACGGAGACGCACCGTGCGCACGCCAAGTTCACCTTGAACGTTGTTAATGCTCTGGTTAGCACCCGTGGTGTTGCTCGTCTCAAATGTGCCGTCGCCATCCAGATCCCATTCGTAGAGTTCAATGGTGCCTGTGGAGTTGCTGCTGCTGATACCGTTGAGGTTATCACCCCAGACGACAGTCGGCGGCAGGTCAATCACGGCAACGGGTGGCGCGGCATTGCTCACTGAAAGCGTAACTTGAGAGCTGATGCCGTTGGCTGAATCTTCGACATCAAGTGTCACTGAATGTGAGCCACCACCGGATGCACGCTGATAGCAAACGATACTGGTTTGTGACGTATCGTTGAGCGTTGGCGGTGTGCTACCCGCAGCAAAGTCCCAATCCGCTACGTCCCACGGACCAGTGCTGGTGTTTTCCAGACAGATTTCGATCTGGCCACCACCAATATTGGTACGGCTCACCTCGCGGAAAGCGGCCGTGACACCCGTCGCCGGGTTGCTCACGGTGAAGCTACGTTGTACCTGGCCGCCACCGGAGCTGTTGTTGTAATCCAGCGTCACGGTTACATTGGCCGAGTTGCCACCACCGGGAACTGCTGTGTATGAGATGTCAAAATTCGCACTGGCACCGGGGGCGAGTGTCGTCGGTTCACCCGTATTGGTATCCGGGTTGTCGGAATACGAGAAGGTCAGTGTCGTGGCTTCACCCGCGTTAGCGTCATTGGTGACGGTCACGGTAACAGGGTTAGTAATGTTAACCGAACCCGGGGCAACTGTCATCGTCACCAGCGGGGGTGGTGGTGCAACTGTCACGGTTGCGGCGCTGGAAGTGCGTACATTACCGAATCCGTCTTCTGTTTGCAGCACGACCTGATAGACGCCTGCATTGGCGAAATTGAAAGTCGGTTCAAAGCCACCCGGGTTGGAAACGACAGCACCAGTGACGTCTGTATCGGCGTCCGGACCGCTACCACCGGGCACACCATCATCACCAAGATCAGTAACAGTCCAGGTGTAGGTGACTGGATCAATATTAAAGCTGAGGTTACTGACCTGTGCAGTTGCCGGGGCAATTGCAGAGGTGGGTGAGATAAAGAATGACGCTGATGGCTGATAGATTGTTACCACTGTGCCTTGCAGCACAATGTCGTTGGCTGATGGCGGGTCACCGGGGTTTGGTGGCGGGTCAGTGTCGATACAGGTTAAGGTCACTGTATACACAGTAGTACCTATCACGCCGGGAAAGGTATGCGGCTCGACATCCTGATTGGTGTTTAGCGGGCTAACAACATCACCAAAGTCCCATTCATAGCCTTCAATACCAAAGGTTTCAGCCGTATTAACGGTGAAGTCAAAGGTGAAGGGGTTGTTGTCGCCAGCATTATCAATAGAGAACTGACAAGCTGCACCTTGCTGGTTGGTTTCACCCTCAGGATCAACAATACCGTCCTCATCGGGCTCCTCGGTGGGGGCTGGCGACTCGGTCGGTGCCGGGGTGGGTTCTTCAGTTGCAGGCGGGTCCGTCGGCGCTGGTGTTGACTCGGCCGGCGGTTCTTCCGTTACGGGTTCGTCGGTTGGCTCGGCAGGTGCCTCGGTCGGCTCACCTTCGGCCGGCGGTTCCTCCGTTACGGGTTCGTCGGTCGGCTCGGCAGGTGCCTCAGTCGGTTCACCTTCGGCCGGCGGTTCAGTTGGGTCGTCAGCCGGCGGATCACCGGGCTCCTCTGAAGGCGGATCAGTTGGGTCTGACTGTGCAACGCCGCCGGAACCGTCCGGCGCCTCGACACGTTCAGCCACCCCCGAGTTTGGTTGTTCAACGCTGTCTGCATCCGCAGGAACCAGCGATGGAAACGAAAACCCGGGAAGAACAAAACTTGCAACCATCAGTAAGATAATTGCAATGCTCATCGGCAATAATGCGCGTCTGAACATTGTAGCTCCCTTCGCATAAGTGCTTATCGAACTAACTAGGTTATATTTTGCAAACGCATGTTTACCCACACAATAGCGCTAGAATGAGTATAGCGTAAATGGTCCGTTTTTGCTGTGAACTTTTTGTGAACCGAAACGATTTGCGATAGCGTGTAGCCACTAAAACCCTATAGTTATGCTCCAAATCATTAATTATAAATTATGTAAAAAATTTGACGACGCTAACCCCAGCGCGCCTCGGGGAAATCTCATTCTATTAGTGTTTTGACTCAAGCTGCAACGCTCTAAAACACTTGTGCTAATCATTCTTCAGGAACGGAACACCGCAAGTTTTTCGCCGCATTCTGCTGAATACCGTTAACTTTTACAAACCGCACTGGTGCAATTGGTCTATTTTGATGCGAGTTACTGAACATCAAATTATTGTTGCCCCCTACCCTGGATCAAGGTGCTGCGTGACAAGCTGACGTAGTTCCTGGGTGCTAAATGGTTTGTAGAGGAAGCCCGCTGCACCCAATTCCTGTGCATAGGCCTCATCATCGGGATTATTCCGTGCTGTGAATAGGAGCATTGGAATTTCGGGGAGTTGTGTACGCAGTTGCTGAAACAGCGTGAAACCATCAATGTCTGGCAGGTTAATGTCCACAAGTACCAGGTCAAAATCATGTTCTGCAGCAAGTTGCAGGGCTGTTGTTCCGTCGCCAGCACCCTCTACGGTAACACCGAGCGATTTCAACGTAAATGACACCAGTCGGCGTGTTGCGACTTCATCGTCAATGACCATAATCTGCGCCATAGCTGCTCACCTTTGTCTTCAATATATTTTCTTATGTTACATGTTTTTGTACAGGTGCCAATGATTCTTGCCATGTAGCCGCTGATGCTCGAAACGATCCATCACTTGATGGATTATATAGAGTCCCCACCCACCTTCTGGCAAATCAAGCGGGTCTGGCGGGACAACGACGTCGGGTGCATTATACACGACTGGTGCATCGTCAATGATCTGAATTTGCACACCGTTTCGTTCGCGAGAAAACTCTAATTGAATTGTACCAGCATGATGCGCATAACCATGTGTGATGATATTGACGCATAATTCATGCACTGCCAGTACAACTTGTCCGATCTCATCGCTCGAAAAGCCTTCTAGCACAGGTTCAAGCAGGTCTTGCAGTGATGCCAGTGCTTGCAAATCAGCATTGATCGTATGCTGGACTTTCATGGTCAGCCTTTCCATTGTGCCACAACAAGTGTTTGATCGTCGGACTGTGCGCGACCCTTTTGCAGGGTATCTGCCTGCTCCACGACACGCTTCAACATTGCCTGTGGTGACACTGGCTGGCCTTGAAGCACACTCAGCAGACCTGTTTCACCCCAGAGCCCTTCTGGTGTATCAATTTCACTAAAGCCATCACTATATAGGATGACAACATCGCCCGGTGACAGCATGACCTCCTCACAGGTCACAGACAACACATCTAGCACGCCGATAGGTGGCACAGACGCCTCAATATGGCCCCAGTCAGCATTCTGGCGCAAAATAGTCGGTGTGTGTCCTGCGTTCGCGTGCAGCAAGGCTCCGGTATGGAGATTGATGGACACCACACTGAGCGTCGCAAAAATACCAGCGTTGGTATAGGGATCATAAAACTGTTGGTTGACCGTCTCAATCACGGCATCAGGGCTCATACCCAATCGCAACGCCAGTGTCACGGCAGTATGTAACGAAACAGCAGCAAGAGCGGCGGGTAGCCCTTTGCCAGAAACGTCCAGCACAAAACTGGACAACACTTGTTCTGTCACAACCCAGCCCCAGGCATCTCCACCAACGCGCCGCGCCGGCCGCCAGAACGATTCGATATTCAAGCCAATCGTAGCCGGGGGTTGTGGCGGTTGAATTGATTGTTGAATGAGGCTGGCAATCTGCAATTCCTGAGCAATGCGGGCTTCACGCAGGCGGCTTTCTTCGAGGTCGGCGGCCATGAGTTGGCTGCTGGCGCGTTCGGCCATACGACGCAACAAGCGCCACTGATAGTCTGTGGCTAGATAGTCGGTGTTGTGGTCATAGCCGACACCCATCGCACCAATGTAGTCACCATTGACGATAAGGGGAACCATCACCCAATCGGTACAGTCACGCCGATGCCATGAAGGGATGCATGTTAAATGGAAGATGTCCGCTTGCGGTTCAAGGCTAGCAAGTGACTTGGTGAGTGCATCTTGCGTGACAATATCTGTGGGGACTGTCAAACATTCCCCCGTCTTATGCAGAAAGATACCTGCCAGAGGCGCCTCGAGTGCGGCCATGGACGCTTCTACAACCGTCAGCAAGTCTTGCAACGATGTCGCGCGTTGTGGGATGTCCTGCAAAAACGGCACCAACTGATCCCATGCCTGGGCCAGCGCAGCCGTCATTTCTTCAACTTCGGCTTCTAAGCGGGCTACCTTGCGCTGACAATCAGATTCATTCATGCCGGGTACCACGCTAGAATTTAAGGGCGGCTGCGACGTCGTTATACAGGTCAAATACCTGGTCAAAGCGCGTCAGGGTCAATGTGCGGCGGGCCGTCTCAGCAGCGGGCATAATCAGACGAACGTTGCCGCCTTCACGCCGTGCATTCTTCAAGAGATTGACCAACGATGCCAACCCAGCACTATCTAGAAAGTCAACCGCGCTGAGGTCCACTACAAAATGCGTAATTTGCCTGGCAAACTTAGACTGGCCCCATTCACGAATCTGCGGCGCATTGACCACATCTACACGCCCTTCCAGCGACAATATCGCAACTTGAACCGTTTCAATGCGTTCATGTAACTTCATCATTGCATTGCCTTGAGCGCTGCACCGCGCGAGTCATAAATTTTGAAGGCTTTGTCTAAGCGGGTCAGTTCAAAGATAATCAGGACAGCTTGTTGCAAATTACATAGCGCAAATTCGCCCTGTTTTTCGCGGGTACGTTTCAGTCCCTTCACCAATGTCGCCAGTGCCATTGAATCGATAAAGTCGACTCGCCCCAGGTCAACAATGACTTTAGGGTGTGCCTGTTCACTGATTTTCACGAATTCGTCATTGACTGCCTGTACCCCGAATGCATCAAAGCGCCCTTCGATTTCGACGATGATAACCGCATTTTTGTGGGTTAAGTTTACCTTCATCTATTGCCCCTTAGTTACTGGTACGTTGCGTTGAAAGCCGCACCGACCTGAACTGATATGTGTTGTATGGCCGAGCATACCACAATGCTCTTATTTTGCACGAACAGCCAAAGTGTGCATATCAGGGTTTCTACGGAGAAGCAGTGGTGATTGCGGTGTCGTTATAATTGTTGGATGATTGCCGTAGACATTTCAGCCGTACCAAGTGCATTCTGGCGGTCTTCGGTGATGTCAGCACTACGCGCTCCAGCGGCGAGGGCTGCTTCCACTGCTGTTTCGATAGCATCCGCTTCTGTCGCTAAGCCCAGTGAGTGACGCAACAACAGCGCCGCACTGAGAATCGTCCCGATTGGGTTAGCAATCCCCTGCCCGGCAATGTCTGGCGCGGAACCGTGAACAGGTTCATAGACGCCAAAGTTGCTATCGTTCAGAGCAGCCGAGGGCAACATGCCCAATGAGCCAGCCAACACGCTCGCGGCATCACTGAGAATATCGCCAAACATATTGCCAGTAACCACAACATCCCACGCAGCCGGTTGTGTGATGAGGCGGATGGCGAAAGAGTCAACAAGATGATGTTCAAGGGCAATCTCAGGGTAATTTTGCGCCACAATATCGACTGTTTGCCGCCATAGACGGGAGGCCGCCAGTACATTCGCCTTATCCACCGAGACAACACGCTTGTCCCGACCTTGCGCCGCCTGAAACGCGACTTCTGCAATGCGTGAGACTTCGCAAGGGGAATAGCTGAGGGTGTCATAGGCAATTTCCGTTGAAGCAGGATCAATTTCTCCCGCCAACTCTTGCCGCTCTCCAAAGTAAATACCCCCCGTCAACTCGCGCACAAATAGAATATCTACACCGTCGAGCAATTCCGGCTTCAGGGGTGTGTATTGCTGCAAGCCGGGCCACACCTTCACAGGGCGCAAATTCGCAAACAGCCCAAAATGCTTGCGGAGTGCGAGCAACCCCGCTTCAGGACGTGGCGCGCCGGGTTTGGTAGCGCCAGCGTAGCCCCCTACTGCCCCAAGCAGCACTGCATCGGCGTCTTCGCAGATTTGGCGGGTGGCTTCGGGGAAAGGGTCACCTGTGCGCTCAATCGCGGCCAGACCAAAAGCACCTTCCGTATAAGCAATGGTGTGTCCAAATTTCGCAGCGACGGTATCGAGTACCTGTGTGGCAGCTTGCACCACCTCTGGCCCTACCCCATCACCGGGGAGCAACGCGATTTTAATGTCCATGTACAACCTCCGCTTCGGTGGATTCGGTTTCTTCGTCACCATGCAGCATCAATAAGCCATATTCAATCGAGTCTACAACAGCCTGCCAGCTTGCCTCGATAATATTGGTACTCGCGCCGACCGTACTCCAGCGTTTTGTACCGTTGCGGGTGTCAATCAGCACGCGCGTCGTAGCGGCGGTTGCTTTGGCCGCGTCAATGATACGGACTTTGTAGTCGGCCAGATGAAATTGTGCGAGTTGCGGGTAAACCGGGAGCAAGGCTTTACGCAGTGCGCGGTCAAGTGCATTTACCGGACCGTTGCCATCTGCGACGGTGTAGAGTTCCTGACCATCGACATCCAACTTGACGGTGGCTTCGGTGACGATCCCACGGCCGTCACGATGCGCAACCAGCACCATGTAGTCGATGAGGCGAAAGGGGGTCTTGTAGTCAGCCCGTTCTCGGCGCAACATCATCGCAACAGAGGCTTCCGCGCCTTCAAACGCATAGCCTTCATTTTCCATATCTTTGATGCGGTGTAGTACACGGCGGGCCGTGTCGTCTTCCGTATCAAGGTTGAACGCCTCTGCTAGCATGAGGATATTCCCGCGCCCAGAGAGGTCTGACACCAGAAAGCGCGCATCGTTGCCGACCTGTTCGGGGTCGATGTGCTGATAACTGTCCGCACAGCGGCGCATTGCTGCGACGTGGATGCCGCCCTTGTGCGCAAAAGCGCTCTTGCCGACATAGGGCTGGCTGTTGTCGGGCGTCTGGTTGGCGATTTCTGCGATTGAGCGCGAGACATAGGTCAGGCGGCGGAGGGCATCTTCGTTGGGCAAGCATTGCACGCCCATCTTCATCTCAAGGTCAGGGATGATGCTCACAAGATTGGCATTGCCGCAGCGTTCACCATAGCCGTTGAATGTCCCCTGCACATGCACGGCTCCCGCTCGCACGGCTGCAAGGCTGTTGGCAACACCAAGTTCGCTGTCGTTATGGGCGTGCATCCCCAACGAGATAGTCGGGAAGCGTTCGCGAACGACACTAAAAAATTCTTCGATCTCCCAGAACATTGTGCCGCCGTTGGTGTCGCACAATACCAGCATATCTGCGCCACCCTCGGCCGCAGCGGCCAGAGTTTGCAAGCTGTATTCGGGGTTCAGTTTATAGCCATCAAAAAAATGTTCGGCGTCGTAAATAACTTCTTTGCCCTGCGCTTTTAAGTAGGCAATGCTTTCACGGATGATGCGCAGGTTTTCCTCTGGCGTTGTCATCAGAACTTCTTCGACGTGGAGCATTGAGGTTTTGCCGACAACGGTCACGACGGGCGTATTGGCATCGAGCAAGGCCTTAATGTTCCCATCCGTGGCGGGGTCACTATTCACGCGGCAGGTCATGCCAAATGCAGCGATTTTCGCATGTTCTAGCGTGAGGCTTTGCACAGCATCGAAGTATGCAGCGTCTTTGGGGTTACTGCCCGGCCAACCACCTTCAATATACGCCACGCCAAGCTCATCCAGCAGCGTTGTGATGCTCAGCTTGTCTTCCACCGACAACGAGATACCCTCGCCCTGGGTGCCATCTCGCAAGGTCGTATCATAGAGTTGTACGCACATAGGCTGTTTTCCTTCAATTTGGCGGCCATCCCTTTGTTAATGAGACAACCGCCAGCAAAAGATCAATTAATGGTCGGCAAGTAATTCAGTGGTGTCAAAACGTGGTGGATGCTCAGCCTCATAAGCGTCGATCATCTCCGTGCGCTGTAATAGATAGCCGAGTTCATCCACGCCGGCCAGAATACATTCTCTGGCAAAGGGGTCGATTTCAAAGCCGATTTGCTCACCATCAGGCAAGGTTACCGTCTGCACGGCGAGGTCTACCTGCACAGCGGCAGTTGGGTCAGTATCGGCGGTACTCATCAAGCGCTGGTGGGTGTCTTCATCGACCACAATCGGCAGCAGGCCGTTCTTCAGTGAGTTATTACGAAAGATGTCTGCGAAAGAGGTGCTGATGATGGCCCGGAAACCATAGGCTTTGAGTGACCACGGTGCATGTTCGCGCGAGGAGCCACAACCGAAATTATCGCCGGCCACCAGCACCTGTACGTCCTTATAGCGCTCATCATTAAGCACGAAGTCGCTACTTTCGCGCCAGTCTGCAAAAAGACCGTCCGCCAAGCTGGATTTATCAGTGACTTTCAAATACCGCGCCGGGATAATCTGGTCGGTGTCCACGTTTTCAACAGGTAAGGGCATCATGCCGCTGTTGATGGGTTTGAAGGGTTCCATAATCTACGCTCCTCTAGGCAGTTATTTCAACGGGTTTATCAGATTTGACCATCGTGCGTGGGTCGGTGACGACACCTCGAATGGCGCTGGCCGCCGCTGTCAATGGACTGGCGAGGAAAGTACGCCCACCACGCCCCTGCCGGCCCTCAAAGTTGCGGTTGCTGGTGCTGAGCGCGTATTGACCGGGGTCAAGCTGGTCGCCGTTCATGGCAATGCACATACTGCATCCGGCTTCACGCCATTCAGCGCCGGCCGCCTTGAAGACCTCGTGCAGCCCTTCAGATTCGGCCTGCTTCTTGACCTGTTGCGAACCGGGGACAACCATCATCCGCACACCCTCTGCCACGCGCTGACCACGCATCATGTCGGCCGCAAGCCGCAGGTCACTAATCCGAGAGTTGGTGCAAGAGCCGATGAATACCACATCCAGCGGATGCCCAAGCAAGGGTTGACCGGGTTGCAGGTCCATATAATTGAGGGCTTTGTCGAGGGCGCGTTTCTGGTTGCCATCACTCATTTTGTCGGGGTCGGGCACGGTTTGGGTGATGTGCATCCCCATGCCGGGGTTGGTGCCGTACGTAATCATCGGTTCGAGGGTGTCAGCGTCCAGTACGAAGCGCTTGTCATAGGTTGCGCCCTCATCAGTCGGTAGTGTACGCCAATATTCAACCGCTTTTTCCCAGGCGTCACCCTGCGGTGCAAAGCGGCGGCCGATGATGTAGTCAAAGGTGGTGTCATCCGGGGCAACCATTCCGGCACGCGCCCCACCCTCGATGCTCATATTGCAAATGGTCATACGTGCTTCCATATTCAGCGAACGGATTGCACTACCCGTATATTCGAAGACGTGCCCCGTGCCGCCACCAATGCCGATATTCGCAATCACTGCGAGGATGATGTCTTTAGCCGTGACACCAGCTTGCAGTGTGCCATCAACACGGATTTCGTAGGTACCGGGTTTGTTCTGCAAAAGGGTTTGCGTAGCGAGGACATGCGCAACCTCACTGGTGCCAATACCAAACGCCAGTGCCCCAAATGCGCCGTGCGTGCTGGTGTGGCTGTCACCGCAAACGATGGTCATGCCCGGCTGCGTGAGACCCTGTTCCGGGCCAATAACGTGAACGATGCCCTGATGCTCGGTGCCAAGTTCGAAGACGGGGACGCCATGCTTCGCACAGTTCTGCGTTAAACGGTCAAGTTGGGCAGCGGCCATGCTATCAGCAACGGGGATGATGCCCTCGGCGTTGCGTGGGGTTGTGGGTGTGCTATGATCCATCGTGGCAATCGTTTGACCGGGCCGGCGGACTTTCAAGCCGCGTTCGTCCAGCAGCGAAAATGCCTGCGGCGAAGTCACTTCATGGACGAGGTGTAGATCAATGTAGAGCATTGCCGGGCTGTTTTCAGGATGAGCAACAACATGCGCATCCCAGACTTTTTCAAAGAGGGTTTTTGGGCTAGTCATATGGTTTCCTTGCTTGTGTTACGTATAAATTTCAGATCACGATTCCGCTATTACGATACACCGACAATTGCGGTGCCGGGTTCGGCCTGAACACCTTCCATACCAACGGCGCTCACCAGACGATTCAATGCCGAAAGATAGGCACGGGCGCTGGCCACAACAATATCCGTATCGGCACCATAGCCGCCAAAAGTCCGCGTAATTTCAGTCTCGGCAAGGGGTTCGGCTGGTGTAATACGCACGGTCACTTCACCAAGTGCGTCAATGCCTTCTGTCACGCTATGCACGCTGTATTCGATGAGCGTCGTTTCAATCGCGATGATAGAGTCAATAGCCTGAAAAGCAGCATCAACCGGGCCGGTGCCAATCCCCGCAGCGATTACTTCGCTCCCATCAGGGCGCTGCATTTTCACCGTCGCAGTCGGCATTCCCATCGTGCCACAGGTCACTTGCATGTTGAGAATTTTGAAGTGTTCGGCCTGTTGCTGGCGCTCGTCCATCATTAGCGCTTCAAGATCAGCGTCGGTGATCTTCTTTTTGTTGTCAGCAAGGACTTTAAAGCGCTTGAAGACCTGCTTGAGTTCTTCACCTTCCACGGCAAATCCAAGCTCAGCTAACCGGACTTTCAATGCATGGCGGCCGCTATGCTTGCCGAGTACAAGTTGGCTCTGATGCAACCCCACAGATTGCGGTGTCATAATTTCGTAGGTACTTTTCTCTTTGAGGACACCATCTTGATGAATCCCAGCTTCATGCGCAAAAGCGTTGGAGCCAACGATAGCCTTATTCGGCTGCACCGGGATCCCTGTATAGTTGCTCACCATACGGCTAGCACGGGAAATCTGCGTGGTGTCAATGTTGGTGTGCAGGTTATAAAACTGGCGGCGCGTTTCAATGGCCATAACGACTTCTTCCAGCGAGGTATTGCCAGCACGCTCACCGATGCCGTTGATGGTGACTTCGGCTTGCCGTGCGCCGGCCTGAATCCCCGTCAGTGTATTAGCTGTTGCCAGCCCGAGGTCGTTGTGGCAATGCACCGACCACACCACCCCACTGCCGGGCCCTGCGCCGGGGGTTTCGGCAATTAAACCAGAAATGAGTTCATGCCATTCTTGCGGCGTAACATAGCCAACCGTATCGGGAATGTTAAGTGTCGTCGCGCCACATTCCACGGCCACCGTGAGTACTTCTACAAGGAAAGCGGGGTCAGAGCGGCCGGCGTCCATCGGGCTAAATTCGACATCATCACAAAGCGAACTGGCGAGCGTGACCATCTCACGAACGGTTTGCAGGGCTTCGGCGCGGGTCATGCGTGTCTGGTACTTTAAATGAATGTCACTGGTACCGAGGAAGGTATGAATGCGGGGGTGGGTAGCGTCCTTAATGCTATCCCAGCAGGTAAGGATGTCACTTTCGACCGCACGTGCCAGGCCACAGATCACCGGCCCATCTTCAGTGCCGATTTCACGGGCGATACGCTCAACGGCGGCGAAGTCGTCCGGGCTAGCAGCGGGGAAGCCAGCCTCAATCACATCAACGCCGAGGCGTTTCAGTTGACGGGCGATTTCCATTTTTTCTGCACTGGAGAGGGTCGCGCCGGGGGATTGTTCACCGTCGCGCAGGGTTGTATCAAAAATAATTACATCATTTGCATCAAATTGTTTGGCACACATTGGGTGGTTGTCCTTTCAGGGTTACAAGATAAGCGATGGTTTAAACTAAAGCGAATTTGACGCATAAGGTCGGTAAGGCCATCATCTGCCATCGCACCACCCCCTTTCCGAAACATTGACATTATTCTATCCTCACTGTCGGCTCAAGTTTGCTACCAATACTTTTATACAGCCTACCGGGTGCTAGGCATCGTCGGGCGGGGTTTTTGCATCCAAAAAGGGCATCATGTCGCGCAGGTCTTTGCCGACCTGTTCGACCATATGGCTACGTTCCTGCGCACGACGGGCGTTGAATTGCGGGCGGCCGTTCTTGTTTTCTTCGATCCACTTGCGGGCAAATTCACCGCTTTGAATATCGTGCAGAACGCCAGACATTTCTTCGCGCACGGTATCTGTTACAATGCGGTCGCCGGTGACATAGCCGCCATGTTCCGCCGTGTCACTGACGCTGTACCACATGTACGACAGGCCCCCTTTGTAAACGAGGTCTACAATCAGCTTGAGTTCATGCAGGCATTCGAAATACGCGATTTCGGGCTGATACCCGGCTTTGACGAGTGTCTCGAAACTGGCACGCACAAGCGCACTCACGCCACCGCAAAGGATGACCTGTTCGCCAAAGAGGTCAGTTTCGGTTTCTTCGGCAAACGTTGTCTGAATGACACCGGCCCGCGTGCAGCCAATCCCTTTCGCATAAGCCAGGGCGTTGTCGAGTGCCTTGCCAGAATAGTCTTGCTCAATCGCCACCAGACCGGGAATACCCGCCCCTTCGGTGAAGACCTCGCGGAGTAAATGGCCGGGGCCTTTGGGCGCGATCATGCTCACATCAACATTTTCTGGCGGCTGAATTTGCTCGAAGCGGATGTTGAAGCCATGTGCAAACATGAGCGTGTTTCCAGCTTCAAGGTGCGGCGCAATCGATTCCTTGTAAACGTCGGCCTGCCTGGTGTCGGGGATGAGTATCATAATCACGTCGGCTTGGTGGCTGGCGTCGGCTACAGAAAGCACTTTCAGGCCCTCGGCTTCGGCTTTGGCTTTGCTACGGCTCCCCTCATGTAAACCAACAACAACATTCACGCCGCTGTCGTGCAGGTTCAGGGCGTGGGCGTGCCCCTGGCTACCATAACCAATCACAGCAACTGTTTTGCCGTGGAGATGTGCCAGGTCCGCCTGATTTTCATAAAACATGGTGGCCATGTGAAACTATGATCCTTATGTTCTATCGAGTAAAAGGTACTGTGAATTTTTGTCAGTTGCTTGTGTTCAAGTGTGGTGGGCAAACCACCGGGCTTGCATGGCTGCCCACGTAATCGTAGCGACTAGTTGATCAGATGGATGATGTCACCTTCAATACGCATGGTTGCGGGCAGGTATTCAATCCAACCAAAGTTGGCAGAACCAATCCACAGTGCAAACCAAATCGTACCATCAGGATCAATCTGGAAATCGGTAATCTGCATCATATCAAAACCATTACCGTCAAAGTCATTCGGCAAGAAGATCGGCGACAGGTCATCACGACGGATAACACCACCACCCGGCTCTTGCAATGCAGGCACAATATCCTGCGGTACTTCTAGCTCGACCATACCCAGATTGGGTACGTTGACGACGATCTGGTCGGCCGTGTCAAACACATTGACCACCACAAGTTCTAACAGCGCATTCAGAGGCGAAACTGTCCCTAAGCTACTGGTGGTCGTGATCTGAATGTTGGCAGGTGTCGGTGGCTCGGTGATACCGTCCGCAATGGCGCTAACAGTGACCGTCGTTGAGAAATTGGTGTCGGTGAAGGTTGTGGTTCCCGGGGTGACTGCAATCTGGCTACCATCGAAGCTGAAGTCAAGCGTGATCGTTTCACCCGGGTTTGGTGGGTTCGTCAGGCTCAGCGTGAACACCGTTGGTGCTGCGGCATCTTCAGAGATGTTTAGCACATTGGGGTTCGCCACCAATACCGCCCCGCCAAGTGGCACAAGCGTACCATAGAGGTCAAACGACAGGTCAAGGCTCGGGGTACTAGCGGGTGGAAAGCTAAGCAAGCTAATGCTGCACCACGTATCTGCCGAGCAACCTGCAACTGGTGCCGATGCATAGAATTGTGCTGTGCTGCCTTGCTGAGCGGCGGCTGTCAATTGCCAGCCAAACTGCCCAAATGGTGCGCCAACGCTACCGTCATTAAAATTCATAGTAATGTAGAACACCAACCAGTAGCTACCCGGCGTCAACGTGGGCGGCGAGGGCAGATCGACCTCAAATTCGTCTGTCGGAGTCTGGGTGAAACTGGCTGGCCCCAACGCTCCACTGTTGTAGACGGCACTGGCTGTGTTGTTGGGCGCACCACTAGGGACACCGCCTGCATCCGGGAAAATCAGCACCGTAACTTCGGGAACATTTACTGGAACGGAGGCGTTGACCATACCGCCTTCAATACGGACCTGGTTTATCGTCCATTCTACTACGGAAGTCGGAATAACAAAGTCGTCCGCAGCCCAGATGTAATCGAAGGCCACGCCATTGGGAAACGTTTGTGCAGCAGCGGCGAACCCCGTAGCATTTGGCGGTTGCTGGCTATACAGGGGGGGATTGGTGATGGCCTGCGCTGCCAGTGGGCCTGGGGTCGAAGCCGAGTCTACCACCAATAATGGTGACTGCCCCGCGTCGCCTTGTGCCACAGCATCGCCCGAAACCAAGAATCCGAACATAATCAATGTTGCAAACAGCAAAGTCAGACCAGAAAGCCCAGACTTTATAATGTGATAAGGTTTCACTGAAAGTCCTCCTTGAAATAAGAACAAAACTGAACCATCGTGCTGTCCTTGATTATATCGGATTAAGACGTTATTTGTTGTCATAGTCCCCATCATATTTCTGGGGTCAATGCTGCGGACGAAAGCTGTGCTAACGTTATGCCAGTCAGCAGGCTACAGTCCTAACTACTTATGTCGCTAATTGTCTCCTCTAGGAATATTGTTAATAGCGATCTTGCCCGTTTGGAAGCGCGTCGAGCGGTAGTCCTGCGATTTCATCTTTCGCACCCCGCGCCCCATCGCTACAACCCCTGCACGTACCATCTCGACAATACCAAAGGGTCGCATAGACTCAATAAATTCTTCGATATTGGCTTCGGTACCGGCTTTTTCGACAATCGCAACTTCAGGGCCAATGTCAACCAGTTTAGCGCCCCACCGATAACACAGCTCTGTGATTTCGTTACGGGTAAATGCATCTGGCGCACTGACTTTGATCAGCACCAGGTCGCGGCTGACGTTGGGAATATCCGTCA
Source organism: Anaerolineae bacterium (assembly GCA_034437655.1). Classification (GTDB taxonomy): domain Bacteria; phylum Chloroflexota; class Anaerolineae; order Aggregatilineales; family J027; genus J027. Next base: position 37,066 of record DAOTTU010000038.1, on the reverse strand, counting down.
CGTCTTGAACTTCAATGACGTCAACGAGTTTATAGAGGTTGACGGCCGCAATCCGTGCATTGGTTTGGTCACCTTCCATCACAATGGTAATGCGCGAGATTTCGGGATTTTCGGTGCGGCCAACAGTGAGACTGTCCATGTTGAAGTTACGCCGCCGAAAGAGACTCACCACCCGGTTCAAAACACCGGGCTTATTTTCAACCAGGCAGATAATGGTTCGCTTATGCATAATTGCTGCTCTTTTCTCGTTTCAATTTCAGCGGCTTTTAAATGGCTTTTGGGTTGTTCTCAAAGTCGGGCGTTTCTTCGGTCATTGGGCGGCGAATCATGTCATGCAAATCGTTGCCGGCCGGTACCATCGGGTATACAATGTCATTTTCTTCGACAACAAACTCAATCATCGTTGGCCCATCAATGGTGCGTGCCCATTCAACAGCATCTTCAATCTCTTCACGAGCAGTTACCCGCCGCGCTGGGACGCCATAGGCTTCTGACAACTTACAAAAGTCAGGATTGAACATCGGCGTGGCCATGTAGCGTTCTTCATAGAAGAATTCCTGCCACTGGCGCACCATGCCGAGGTATGAGTTATTGATGATGGCGATGTTGACGTTCACCCGTTCCTGCGCAGCGGTCGCCAGTTCACAGAGCGTCATCTGGAAGCCGCCGTCGCCAACGATTGCCCATACTTCTTCATCCGGACAACTCATCTTAGCTCCCATTGCTGCTGGGAAACCGAAGCCCATCGTACCGAGCCCGCCGCTGGTGAGCATCGTCTGGGGGCGCGTGTGGGGATAATACTGCGCCTCAAGCATCTGATGTTGCCCTACGTCAGAAACCGTCAACGCCTGACCATCTGTATATGTAAACAGGTCCGAAATCACCTGTGCCGCCCACAATTTACCGTCGGGTCGCCCGTCAAGCTGGCGCAAAATATCGCGGCGTGTACCATCTTCCTGCCAGTCATGGATTTGCGCGACCCATTCTTTATGATGACGGGTTTGCAGCTTCGGTAGCATCTGGCGGAGTACGGTCTTTAAGTCACCAACGATGCCAACATCAACCTTGACGTTTTTATTGATTTCACTGGGGTCAATATCAACGTGAATTTTGCGCGAATGCGGCGAATAGGCCTTAAGATTACCCGTCACGCGGTCATCAAAGCGCATACCAAATGCCAGCAAGAGGTCTGCCTGCTGGATAGCATGATTGCAAGCGCCTTCGCCGTGCATCCCCATCATACCCATCGAAAGCGGATGACTTTCCGGGAAGCCGCCCTTGCCCAGGAGTGTAATGGCAACGGGGGTATGCGTGATTTCAACAAACTGGCGCAGTTCTTCCATCGCCCCGGACATCATGACGCCATGCCCGGCCAGCACGACCGGCCGTTCTGCCTGGTGAATCAGTTCGAGTGCGGCGTCAATGTCCTGTTCAATAGCCTGGTTCGGCAACACATACCCGGGCAAACTGATTTCATGCTCAGGATAAATAAACTCAGTCATTGCCTTTTGCACGTCTTTTGGAATGTCAATCAACACCGGGCCGGGGCGTCCGGTGCGAGCAATGTAGAATGCTTCACGGATGGTATAGGCGAGATCCTCAACATCGGTCACCAGATAATTGTGCTTCGTGACGGGCAATGTACACCCGGTAACGTCGGTCTCTTGAAATGCATCTGTGCCGATGGCAGACGTCGGTACCTGCCCGGTAATGCACACCATCGGACTAGAATCCATCATTGCCGTGGCCATCCCTGTGATCATGTTGGTAGCACCGGGCCCACTGGTCGCAATCGCCACGCCAACACGCCCACTGGCACGGGCATAACCGTCGGCCATGTGGGTTGCGCCCTGCTCATGCCGCACCAGAACATGATGAATCTGAGGATATTGTGTCAGGGCGTCGTAAGCGGGCAAAATCGCGCCACCCGGATACCCGAATACGACATCTACACCTTCACGAATAAGACATTCCCATAAAATTTGCGCGCCGCTAAGTTGCATCGTTATTACACTCCTGAAATTTGAATACGTTTACAAAATAATGATGATCAAAGTACAACTACGCTTTAAAACTGTGCTGCAACGTTATCGGTATAAGACTGGCGTGTCTTAATATTCCTGTACCGCGCCAAAATAAAAAGACGGCCAACAAATTAGCGTCGGTCGTCTTCATAGAACATTTCAATTGCATCGTGGGTCGGTGCTTGTTGTTCGTCCTGTTCATGGGCGCGTTCATGGTAAGTGCCACCTTGATGAACAGGGCTACTCTGGAAGGCATCGGTCCAGGGGCTATGCATATCCTGGTCTGGCAGTGGTGAGGCTTTGTACGTTGACATGATGGGTAGTTCCTTTCGTCAGATAGTTATTAAATCATTCGGATGTTATTGAATCTGGCCATGAAACGAAAAAGCCGCCTGGAGTTTTGCACTCCAAGCGGCCGTTGGTTTCGTTCGTGGTGGTTGCTCTGGGTCGTTATCCCTCAACCATTACCGTGCAGCCTGAAGCGCAGTTCTCCTCACTCGCAAGTACTACAAGTACGACGAGAAGGAGGCTGTTAATGACGATAATAAGGTCAAGTACAGTAATCAGAGCGAACATAGTTTGGCTTTTGATTCAATTTAAGGTTTTGCGAATGTGGTTTCACAATAAGCTAGCCCGTACCAGGAATCAAGCAACTTTGTGTACTTGATACAAAATCAAAAATGAGCGCGTCAAATCGCTAGCAGAAATTAGCTCGGTGCGCTATGTGGCGTCATTTTTCAGCAGGCGTTGGGCGCGCTGGTACGCTTTTTCGGTAGACTCAAAGTAAATATTGGTCCCTAAAAACAAATTCTTACGCCCAAAATCGTCGATGGCATGGGTGCGCTCTAGCTCTGCAAGAATCGCGGGAGTTAGCCCTGACAACAGCAATCGCCCACCATTCGCCTGCAAATCATCGTTATACTGTTGCAGAAAACGAATGCCCGTGCTGCCGAGGTAGTCATTGGCATGCAACCGCAAAATAACAATACTGTTATGGCTGCGACGGGGATTGGGTAACGCTTCCTCTAACTTACGCATCGCGGCAAAATATAGGTGTCCATGTACACCGATAATCGTCACGGCGTTGTCTGGCAAGGTATCGGGTAGTTTTTCAATGCGATGATAGCGCCCGTTGCGTTGTTCGAGGTGTTCAATATGCAGATGGTCGGCTGAGGTGTAGACATAGAGCAATAATGAAAGCACTACCCCGATGTAAATACTATTTTCCAGCGGCAGAACAAGCGTTGCCACAAACGTCGTCACCATTGCCAGCCGGGCCGGCCAATTGACGCTCCAAACAAGCCAAATCTGTGCTGGTTGAATCAGGCTGAGGGCAGCGAGGATTAACTGCGCGCCAAGTGCAGCCAGCGTCACTTGTTCCACGAGCGGGCCAAGTGCCAGCAGAAACACAGCAATCATTATCCCGGCATAAACATTCGCCAAGCGTGAATGCGCCCCACTCTGAATGTTGACTGCTGTACGTGACAACGATCCACAGGCGGGCATCCCCTGCAATATTCCACCGGCGAGGTTGCCCAACCCCATACCAACGAAATCACGCGAGATGTCAACGCTGTTGTTATCTGGTTCTGTGATGCTCCTGGTCAGGGCTGCACTCTGTACAGCACCAACAACCGCTATTGCCAGCGCCGCATTTGCCAGTTCGGGTGCAAGAGTAATGTCTGGAAGAATAGGGGTTGGTAGGCCGCGTGGCACGTCTGAAATATCCTGTACCAGTGAGACGGATTGCCAGCCGAATAGCAGTGTCACAGCACTGGCGAGAACAATTGCGGAAACTGTAGCCATATTTTTGAGGCGGGTGCGCTTCATCAGGTAGATGGTGGCCATTGCCCCCAGTCCGACAAGCAACGTTTCCGGGTCGGTACGATGCAGGTTAAGCAGCCAATCACCAAACCGGAGCAGCGCTGTGGAACCATCCGCGTTATAGCCATTGAGGTTTTGCACCTGCCCAAAGATGATTAGCAGCGCCGCCCCACTGATAAAGCCCGTCATTACGGCATTGGAGACAAAGCGTGTCAACACACCCAGCCGCAACACCCCAAACGCCGTCAAAAACACGCCAACAAGCACTGTCAGCATAAACAGGCGCTCAACCTCAGCAGCCCCATCAAAGCCAGACAACGAACTCGCAGCCACAAGTGCCAACGCATTGGTTGGGCCAATGGTCATATACGTCGAGCTACCAGCGAGTGCCCCCACAATGGTAGAAACAACCGCCGTGTACAATCCATAGACTGGATTAACGCCAGCGATCAACGCAAAGCCCATCGCTTGCGGCGCACCAGCCACCGCCCCCGAAAGCCCTGCTATCAGGTCATCTTGCCAACGTTCGAATGCGCGTCGCGGCACACTACCCTCTTTAGACTGTATCAACCATATGGCGCACACCGATGGGTCGCAGATTGGCGGCGCTGGCGGGCTTATTCAAAAAATCTTCCTGAAAGGCCATCAAAGCAAACACATCTGCGAAATTGGAAGCCAGTCCGACCGAAACACGAATTGTACCGGGGTGTAGCGTTGCTGTGACATCTGAATCGTTTGACCTATCACTTGATTCTCATTACGGCACCAAGTTGCTGCGGTGGTTCAAAATTGTCGGTGCTTTTTGAAAATACCATAGGCAACTGGCTTTGACTACTTTCCGTGTGTATGTTCAAATATGCAGTAACTTAAACCCGGTAGGATAATCATTAAGCAACATGGCACCTTCCCCCACCAGCATCAGCACCGACACGGCCACGCACGCCCTGCTTGACTGGCGTTACAAAGGCCGCCGCCCGCTGGTGACGTTGTTGCACATCTATAAGGGCGATTGGCAGAACATGGTGCTGGCTGTGTTCTATTTCATCATCAAACACAGCGGTGTATGGGCAATGCCGTTTTTGATGGCCGAAGTCATTGATATTGCAGCCAGTCCGGACGACCATTCGCTCGGTGAATTCTGGTTCTATATGGGTGTTCTGACCTTTGTCTTTGTGCAGAACATCCCTACCAACTATATGTTCGCGCATGTGTTGAGTACCGCGACACGCAACATGGAAGTCCGGTTGCGGGCTGCGCTGGCTTTGCGCTTCCAACAGTTGTCGATGGACTTCTACAGCCGCAATAGCATTGGCTCTTTGCAGACCAAACTACTGCGCGACGTGGAAGTCCTGCAAATCGTTACCATGCAGTCATTTCAAGCCATCCCCGGGGCCGTGATTACGCTGATTTTCGCGATTGGCGTCACGGGGGCACGGGTGCCAGAGTTCTTGTTGTTTTTTCTGCTCACGATCCCGATTTCCGTGGCGCTCGGCAAAGGGTTAAGCACACCCATTGAAACCCGCAACCGCGTATTCCGACAAGAGGTGCAGGGCATGTCGGCACGGCTGGTGGAAATGCTGCGGCTCATCCCTGTCACACGCGCGCATGGGGTCGAGGACAACGAGCTAGAACGGGTTGGCGAAAAGCTGGACCGTGTGCGGCAAACCGGGCGAAGATTGGACATGATCAACGCGCTGTTCGGGGCGTCGGCGTGGGTGTCGTTCAATCTTTTTGAGGTGTTGTGCCTCGGGTTTGCGGTATATTCGTCCTACACAGGGCTCATCGACATCAGTGTCGGTGAAATCGTCATGTTGACCGGGTTTTTCCGTAATTTGACCAATTCCGTCGTACAGATCACCACAATTCTGCCAGAAATCGCGAAGGGCTTTGAATCAATCCATTCCATCGCTGAAGTGCTGGAAAGCCCCGACCTTGAACACAATCAGAGCAAAACCCCGGTGCAAAGTGTGCGTGGGCACTTCGTCTTTGAAAATGTTAGCTTCCGTTACCCGGACAGTGATGAACACGCCATTCGCAATTTCTCGCTAGAGGTCCACCCCGACGAAACGATTGCCTTTGTGGGTCCGTCTGGTGCGGGAAAATCGACCGTGTTGAATCTGATCATCGGTTTTGTGCGCCCGTCAGAAGGGCAGATCAGGCTTGACGCCAAGCCGATGAGTGCCCTTGACCTGCGCACCTATCGGCGGCATTTGTCGGTTGTGCCACAAGAAACCGTGTTGTTTGAAGGCACCATCCGCGACAATATCCTCTATGGGCCAGATCATGTCGATGGCAGCACACTCCGCCAGAGCCTGCAAGATGCCAGCGCCCTCGATTTTGTAGAAGCCTTACCGAACGGGATTGACACCCTTGTCGGCGAAAACGGCGCACGGCTTTCGGGCGGGCAACGGCAACGGCTAGCGATTGCGCGGGCATTGATCCGTAACCCACGGGTGTTGGTGTTGGACGAGGCAACCTCTGCGCTGGACTCGGCCTCCGAAGCAGCGATTCAACAGGCACTTGAACGGCTCATGCAAAACCGGACAACCTTTGTTGTCGCACATCGCCTCTCTACTATCCAAAAAGCGGATCGTATCGTTGTTATGGACAAGGGGCGGATCGTTGAAATCGGCACCCACACCGACTTACTTGAACGTGATGGCTTATATGCCAGATTGAACGCCCGCCAGCGTATGTTGACCTAAAACGTTTTGTGTTTCGAGTGATTTGCTGGTATAACTTGAAGCACCAGAGAGTTGTGACACTACACCTGAAATCACTGAGCGCCTGAACGGAAACACGGTATGAATACGCTTGATCCGCCTTTGCAACATATCGCCATCGAAAATGAAACTATTGCGTATCGTACCTGTGGCAATGAACTGGGCCCCACACTCGTCCTCATTCACGGTTTAGCGGAAACCAGCGCGTATTTCTGGCGAACGCTCTTGCCACACCTGGTAGATCGCTATCATGTAATTGCATTTGACCTGCTCGGTCATGGCGACAGCTCGTGCCCGGTGGTGGGGTACAGCGTGCAACGCCAACTGCGCATCTACGCCCAGTTTTTGCAAGCGGTCTGTCGGGGCCCGGTGATGTTGCTGGGGCATTCGTTGGGCGGGGTCATCAGCGCCAATCTGGCGATCAACTACCCGCATCTGGTCAGCAAAGTCATATTGTATGATGTCCCAATCCCACGCGGCCCACTCAAGAACGTTATGCTAGCGTTTGACATGCACCCCATAGCCGTACTCGCGCTTTCACCGTTCACCATTCCCGGGTTCGGGCTGTTTTTGGACCGCTTTGCGCCTCGTCGCTTACAGCGCCATGCTATGCGGCATCTGATGCGAATCTGGCGCGTACCCTACGACCCGGCGCATTATAACCCCGACATGGAAGCCTATCTCTCGCGTACGCAAAAAACCGGGATTGAGCAGCAGTTACGCTATGTATTCCTGTTTCATGACCTGCAAAGCCAGCTTGAAAAGGTCCAGCAACCTACGCTGCAAATCCTCGGCGAAAACGATGTGCTGCACCCGGTCGAACGTGCCCGCGAAATCTGTAACCTGATGCCCAACTGTTGCCTCGCCACAATCCCACAGGCTGGACACCTCGCGATGTTTGACAACCCAACAGCATTTTTAGAAGAACTGTTGCCATTTCTGGAGAAAAGGGTAGTGCCGCTTGAATATGCACCGCCGCTCTGGGACGAAGCCGACGCTTCTTAAAGCACCGACCAGTTATCCATGCGGTTTGTCATGCCATCTCCATGACAAATGGCATTTTCTCATCGCGTTGGTGTAATAATCTGCTGCGTTGCCTGCTCAGAAATGATGAAGTCGGGCATAATGAATTGTGAAAACAGATGATAGAGGCGGACTTTTTATGTCCCACGAACAACGCGCACCCCTGAAACCCATTTATCAACTCGGAATACTGGTGGCCATCAGCGTGGTGTTGATTGGCGTGCTGGTACTTGTTATTGTGGCTAGCGATGACAGTAGCCCCACTACCAATACTGCCCAGAGCTTCCGTGCCAACCAGATTTCTGATGCACCGATCAACCTCGAAGATTACCATGGCCAGGTGGTGATGCTCAATTTTTGGGCGACATGGTGCCCGCCCTGCCGCGCTGAAATGCCGACTATCGAAGCAGTATATGACGTTTATAAAGATCAGGGCTTTGAAGTGCTGGCTATCAACGTCTCTGAGCCGGCCTCACTGGTAGTGCCCTTTGTTGAAGAACATCAGCTTTCGTTCCCCATCGTAATGGACCCCAACCGTGAGCTACAGCGGCAGTACAACGTCAACAGCTACCCCACCAGCATCTTCATCAGCCCGGATGGTGAAATCGTCGCCCGCCATGAGGGGATCATCAGCGGGCAACAAATGGTGCAATATATGATTGAGGCAGGAACGGGCTAAAAGCGTTACGACGAAGTTGCTTTGAGAATGTAGACGGCTCCATGCGCCAAGCCATCAAACGTCAGTTGTTGATCACTGACGGTGAATTGTTGCCCACTCAAAACATCTTTGAGTGTCGTGCTGTCAGCAAGTCCGCCGTGCCAGATGGGGATTTGCACCTGTTCCTCGGTCGCGGGTCCACGATAGGTCACAATCAGCAGACGGTCGGTTTCACTGTGCCGTTGAAAGGCAAGTAGATCTCCGTCAGCATGTAAGAATTGAACCCCTCCATTGATGAGTGCATCGGCGTTGCGGCGCAGGTGGATCAATTGCTTGAAGTAATCACGTGTTTGCATGTCCCACTTCGACTCATCCCACGGCATCGGGTAGCGGTGTGACTCCTTCTCTTGCGAGCCTGACATGCCGATTTCATCCCCATAGTAAATGCACGGCACCCCCGGAAACGTAAAGAGCAACGCTACAGCTACACGCACCAGTGCTTTGTCGCCATCAAACGCACCAAGTATCCGCTGGCTGTCGTGACTGTCGAGCAGGTTGAACTGCTGGCGCGCAATCACCCACGGAATGCTGCCGAGGTAGTGTTGCATCTGGTGTACGGTATCTTCGGCGCGGAAATAAGCGGTGCGTGGGCCCAATGGTGGCTGATCGACAACGTGCCCCCCCAACCAGCGCCAGACCGGGTTTGCAAACCCCCGATAATTCATCACGGCGTCAAGCTGGTCGCCTTGAAGATTTTCCAGCGCGTCAAAGAAACTTTCACCGAATATATAAGCATCCGGGTTTTCTTCCAGTGAAACCTGTTGCAAAGCCTTGCCAATCCAGTGATTACTATCGTGGGCCGCCTGTCGTCCGGTCATATTCCAGACATCCAACCGCCAGCCATCAATCCGATACGGTGGTCGTAGCCAGTGGCGAATCACGGAATGTTCGCCGTCGATCATCACCTTTCGAACGGCTTCACTGGCATAATTGAGCTTGGGCAGCGTCGGAATCCCCAACCATGATTCATAGTTGTAAGGATGCTCGTAGAAGGTGTAATAAACGGCGGTTTCACCTTCAGCGTCAGCCTGTGCCTGCACAAACCACGGATGCTGGTCACCTGTGTGGTTCGGCGTGACGTCCAGCACCAGCTTAAAGTCGATCTTATCCAGCGCTTCGCGCAAGACGATGAGGGCCTCATTGCCACCAAAATGCGGGTCAACATTATAGAAATCGTTGATGTTGTACTTGTGGTTGCTGGGGCTGGTGAAAATGGGATTTAGATACAGCGCATTGACGCCTAAATCCTGCAAATAGTCCAGCTTTGCGGTGATACCGGGGATGTCACCGCCGAAGAAGTCGAGCATACCACCTTCTGACCACGGTAATGGTGCGTCAGTATCCCAGTCTCGCAACTGGGTGATGAAATCACTGCCAGGTGGATCGTTGATTTCAACGCCGGGTTCTGGGTTCAGCGACGGATCGCCATTGTAAAAGCGTTCCGGGAAAATCTGATAGAACACGCTGTCAAACACCCACGCCGGGGGATGATAGTCCGCAATCAGCTTGAAGCTGTAGAGGTCGGGGAGTTCAATGCGCGTCATGCCAAGCCCGGTGAAATACCACACGCCGTTCTCTGTCCGCAGTTCAAAGCGATAGTTCATACGTGGATTGCGCATAAACACATCACCCCGGTACCAGACAAAATCACTGTCAGCAGTATCGCCTTCCAGAGTCATAGGCGCATGGTGTTGTTCACCATCGGTAATAAGTCGCAGCCGCACCGTTTCAACCGGTGCCGTACGGGGTACCCGTAGCCGGACTGTTACCGTTTCTTCCAGTGTCGGATACAAATTGCTGACGTGTAAAGCCGACCCATCATGGTGAACGCCGGACGTCCAATCAAGTACGGTCATAGAATCTCCTTCATTTTTTGCTTGTGGAATCGAGGCTAGTGTAACGTGTTTTTCAAGTGTCGTGTGTGGCAGATTAAACAGATAGATCATGTAGCCAAGCAATGATGCGCCGGGCTCGTTTTTCCCATGAGTAGGGTTGTACATCCTGCCGTGCTTGGGCGGCCAGATTAACGGCGAGGTTGTTATCACTCAATAAGCGCTTGCAGGCGACATCCAGCGCATCGGGGTTATCAGGCTCAACCAGCAGCGCGTTTTTCTCATGTTGCAAGAATCCCTGCACAAAAGGTAAATCCGTCGCAATGATCGGACGGCCGGCGGCCATATACTCGTACATTTTAGTCGGGATGGCCCAGTTGGCGTTGGGCAAATGGCGGCTAAACGGCATCAGGCAAACATCCGCAGCGGCGATATAACGCGGGAGGTCCTGTTGTGGTTTAAAACCGGCAAGCTGCACATTTTGCAAGCCAAGAGCAGCACACTCAGCCTCGCGCTGCTCAACATCAACCGGCCAGCCCCCCACCAGCAAGAAATTCACGCCGGGGTTACGTCTGGCAAGCGTGAAAATGTCCTCAATACCACGATGGGGGTAGAGGTGCCCGGCGTAGACCGCCAGCGGTGCATCCAGTGGCAGGCCTAGTTGTTGACGAGCAGTGTCGCGGTCAGGTGCTGCGGCGTATTGTTGCACATCAACGGCACCATAAGCGGCCAAAACCCGTTCGGCACTAATCCCCACATCAACATAGCTACCTGTCAACTTCGGCAACGTCGTCACCACGCCGGCCAGATAGTGCCGAAAGAGCGGGTGTTCTTCGAAGGTCGTGCGGAAACCGAGCGGCGCGGGGTCGTGGCATTCGAAGACGGTCGGCACGCGATAGGACGTGAGGAGCCGAGCAGCGGGTAAACTGCGCGTGTAGGCTATCTGCGGCCGTCGCCAGCGGGTATAGATAGCAGCAGCACGGTTAAAAAAACGGCGAATGCCATAGCCAGAGCGCAACGGATAGTGCAGCCACGGGTAAATCGGTAGTTGGGTGATTGGTGGCGGTGTTGAGAGTCCATAAAACGTTATAAAATCAAAGCGGCGCAACCCCAGCACATCACGCCACGTGGCAGGAATCAGCAACTCAACGCGCGAGAGCAACTGTGCGAAGGCGGTCGCCTGTTTGACCTGAGCCATAGCATTAGCCGCAATAGAGGGGATATTGCCGCTGGAAACGTATATCAGGTGGTCAAGCGGCATGGTTTCAACACGGTCTAGTCGATGTTTTTGACGTATTCATCGAAGAAGACGACTGACAATGTGAATGCAAGGTCACGGTTGCGGGAGATGTTGTGGTCGTCACCCTGATACAACAAGAGTTCGGAGTGCTGTCCAGCGTCGCGCAATTGCCCATCGAACACGACTGACAGCGCGTAGGGAACTGTCGCATCGCCGCGTGCATGGTGAAGTTGAATTGGCCCTGAAATCTCGTTGAGGTAGCTGGTTGCTTGTAGAGAAGCCCACAGCGCAGCTTCGTTATCGCCTACGGTGTAGTCGCGCAACACACTTCTACGCCAGTTGTTGACACTACCTCGGCGGTTGCGTGGCCCCCACCAGTGTTCAAAGAGGTCATCGTAGGAACCAACTACCCCACCCCAGATCACGCCGGCGCGAATATCCGGGTCAACGACCATCGCCCGCATGGTGATCCAGCCCCCCATCGAATGCCCCCACATGCCAATGCGGTTCACGTCCGCGCTAGGAAAGCGGCGAATTGCGGCCAGTGCATTCAATACGTCAATGGTGTAACCGGGACTGCTGTATGCGGACTCAGGATCACCTTCCGAAAAGCCGTGCCCACGATAATCAGACTTCAGAACGATATAGCCTACCCGCGCAAAGGCATCAACGTAGGCTTCGTAGCGTTCTGTTGTACGATAAATGTCCGGCGGGATATAGCCGTGGTTGAAAATGACGACCGGCCACCCCGTCGGCGGCGGGTCGCCACGCGGCACAGTCAGCAGCGCATAGATTTTCAGCCCGTCTGAGTCATATGACACAACATACTGGTCGTAGTTGACGCCACGGGGTAATGTCTGTTCTACAACAAGGTCGCTGCCTTCGTAGGTACGGTTGCGCAGGTAATCAATGCTAAGCGGGTGCAGCTCAACATCGGGCGGGACCGGGGTGCGGGTCGGGGTTGGTCCAGGGGTGGGCGCGTCAGTTACAGCAACAATGGTTGCCGTGTCGCCACCTTCATTTCCAAGCGAGATCGACTCAGCCGCCGAATCATTCAGTACAACGCTGAGAACAGCAATGCTGAGGATGACAACAGTAACGGCAACGATAGCCCCGCGTTTCACTGGTGACATAGGCTTCGATGAAGTAGCTTTCTCTGGTTGGGTTTGTGTCTGGTTATATTATACTACACGTCAACCTGACTGGTGCCCTATAGCATATCTGCACCAGTCCGCACCGTGAACAAAATCGCCAGTGCATATAACATAATGCTGGCAAAAGCCGACACCAGAAAGCGCGCCGTGTTCATTCCAAAAACTTTCGCAGTGACTGTCGTCGCCCAGATACCGATCCAGGGGGTAATGAACAGCACAATCCACATGCCGTAACGATCTAACCAGCGTTGCATCCGTGCGGAGGTCATGCGCGTGAACCAGCGGTCAATGCGGTCAATGTTGCGTAACCATTGGTAGAGGGCATTGATTAAGATGGCAGGCGTGAAGTTACCGAACACTGTCCACACAATGACCGAGACATCATCCAGACCAGAGGCAATCGCAGCGGGGACGGCCACGTAAATTTCCGCTAGCGGAAAAAAGCCCAAAAACCAGGCAGCCGCGGCTCTAGAGATATAGTCGCTTAATGACATTTTGTATCACGATGTATAAAGGGTAGAGGCGTCCAGTCTCGGTGGCGGGTTGAGGTGTTGTTCGTTGTTTCAGACATGGTGATAGGCACTCCTCGTCACAAATTGAGCAATGTTTTGCACAGTGTGCCGTAAATTGAGCCATGTGTGGCGAAATGAGTAGCGCGTCAACCAATGCAAATCAAAAGCGCCGGCCGTTGCAGCCAGCGCTCTTGTTCAGGATATGGAATTGTCCGGCACTGCTGGCACGGTTTATTCCATTTCGCCTTCCATCATTTCATCGAGGCGGACAACGTTCGGGTCTGCGGTCGGGTCAGTGAGGTCAACAACGCCCATCAGTTCTTCGACAATGTAGTCGATCAGAATCTGACGTTCACCGACACCGGGGTTTTCGAAACCGCGTTCTTCAGAAGCAGATGCCAGGGACTGGTAGCCATCACCACCTGTCAACAGGAAGCTGTTGGTCACGAGGGTGAAGGTACGGGTCAGGTCGCCTTGAGCTTCACCGTTTTCAATAACCACGTCTTCAGTGCCATCTTCGCGGGTGACGATCAGCGTTTGCACGCGGGAGGGGGTGTCCAGCGTCACCTGGTCAGAAATACCTTCGAGGCTAGCGTCGTACTCCATGTACATGCCAGCAATTTGCGGGAAGCGACCGTCAGCAGCAGGGACGCAGCTCACAGCGTTTTCCATCGTTGCAATCAGTTCACCAGCCGTGATTTCGACCACAACCATTTCATTGTTGAAGGCCAGCGCAGCACCAATGGTCAACACAGTAACGTTCGGGCCGAGGATGGTTGCGCGGATACCGCCACCATTCTTCAGCGCGATGTCTACGGGCTGTTCAAGGGTGTTACGTGCCCACCACAAGCTGGATTCAGCAGCAAGGCGACCGAGGTTGGTTTCGCGGCCACGGACATCTGCACGCTGGCCGTTCAGTTCACTGGTGGTGGAACCGATGACGGTGAATTGTTCGGTGATGAGCGGGGTGCTGGTCAGTTCGTCGTAGACGGTCTGTACAGCTTCTGGAACGGTTACTTCACGACCGATTTCTTCTTCAAGCAGACTAACAGCTTCTTCGGTAGTTGCAATCGGGCCGCTGCGTTCGTCAACTTCAACGATGAACCCGTCAGCGTCAAAGGTTACCAGCAGGTGACCAACATAGGTAAAGAGCTGATCGCTGTTGACAACGAGAATAGTGTTGCCTTCGCTGTCTTCACGGACGGTCGGATATTCAGCGCCAGATTCGTCGCCGGGGCGCAGCAGGTTGAAGGGGCCGTTTGCTTCTGGAGCAGCCATGAAACCAGTGGAGCCAGCCGCAACAATGATGTCAATACCGCGCAGGCTGTTTGCGGAGAGCGGGTCGCCAGTGAAGTCCTGTGCGTGGTCAAGCAAGATGATCTTGTTGATACCCTGCGCTTCGAGCAGTTCAACCTGTTCGAGGACCATGTCTACAGCAGATTCCAGCGGCTGGTTGTCTTCGGGGTTACGACCACCAACGAAGTCCAAGCCGGGGATGGTTTCAGATGGGTTTTCGATAACGTTAAAGAAGTCTGCCGGGGCGCGACCGATCAGGCCAATGCGTTCGCCGTTGACTTCAACGTAAGCGCTACGCGCAACCTGGCCAGCGAGTTCTTCAACGCTCAGGCCGTCTTCACCAATCTGAATCGGGGGAACGCCTTCTTCAACTTCAACGTTGCTGAAGTCGAGGTTGACCGCGAGGAATGGATATTCAGCAGCAGCCAGCATCCGGGCGAAGTCGTTGATGCCGCCGTCAAATTCGTGGTTACCGATACCATTTGCGGTCAAGCCCATTGCGTTGTAGAAAGCAATGTCAGCGAGGCCGGGGGCAGCCAGGCTGTCAACTTCAGCCGCAGCTTCATAGAAGGGGCCCGGCAGGGTGTGGTCACCAGCGGTCAGGTGCAGGCTGTTCCCTTCGGGAGCAAGGTCACGCAGACCGTCAACGATAGCTGCATAGTTCAGCAGCTTGGGTTCAAGCGTGTTCGGGTCCTGGAAAGAAGATTCATTGTCAGAGCTATGTAGCACCTGAAGGGTAAAGGTACCTTCTTCTTCTTGAGCAGCAGCGGGTAGCAACGCAAAAGCTGCCATCAGCAGAGCGATTACAAGAACAACAGACTTACGCATCGGCCAATATAGTCCTTTGTCTTAAAACATGCAGAATGATTTGGAGTGTTTCTCTCAAACGCAGAGGACTATACTCGCCAGCAATCAATGCCGCGTTTCACTTTCACAAAATTTAGCTTATGGCAGCGTAAAGCTGGCTTAATTTAGCTGTCATTCATGTAGACCTGTGCCCCCTACCGAAAATCGTCCGGGCCCACGTGTGTATCAGCGAGGCGTTCCAGCACGTTTAACACAGCGCTGTTATCGAGTTCACCGTCGCCCTGCTGTATCATCGCCTGAAAAAGTTGGTTCACCGTCGCCGTTACAGGCAGTGGCACACCATAGGTTCGCCCCGTATCAAGCACGATATTCAGGTCTTTGAGCTGCATATAGGCTTTGAAGCCGGGGGCACGATTCCCATCAAAGATACGCGGCGGCTTGACATCCAAAGACCACATCTGCGCGGCCCCATTTTGAATCGCGGATACCACCCGCTGCGGGTCCACGCCGGACTTTTGCGCCATAACCAACGCCTCCGCCAGGGCAGCCATCTGCATCCCGGTGATGATCTGGTTACAGACTTTGGCAATCTGTCCAGCGCCGCTTTCACCGACATGTACCACTGTTTTGCCCATCGCCTCGAACAGCGGCAACGTTTTGCTAAAAGCATCTTCTTCACCACCAACCATAATCGTGAGCGTACCATCCCGTGCGCCGATGTCGCCACCGCTGACAGGCGCATCCAATGCCTGCACGCCAACTTCTGCCAGTTTTGTGTGGAGCATACGCGCTGTTTCCGGCTTAATGGTGCTGTTGTCGATGAAAATGAGGCCTTCGTGCGCCCCCTCAATGATGCCGTTTTCGCCAAGCACAACAAGTTCCACGTCCGGCGAGTCAGGAACGTTGGTAAAAACGAAATCAACCTGTTCAGCAACTTCTCTGGGGCTGTGTGCAGGGGTTGCGCCTTCGCTGGCAAGCGTGTCTACAATCTGGCGGCTGCGGTTATGGACGACGACTTCATGCCCGGCTTTCATCAGGTTGCGGGTCATTGACGCGCCCATGATCCCAAGACCGATATAGCCTACTTTTGCCATAATGTTCTCTTTCTATGTGTAACGAATACATAAGTATTGAGCATACCAGATGGCATTAATGCGAGGGTGTTTTTGGCAACACATGAGGAAACTACAGACAAAAAACGGCTATGGCCGATGGGGGGTGACCATCAGCCATAGTTTCCTGCATTATTTACTGTCTACGTGCGAGCGTTCTACGGGGTGTAGAAACAGAAATTTGCAAGCTGGGTTATGCTATTCGACCTTTTGAATCTCATAAATACGCGGCGAGAGATCCAGATTGATCGGCAATGATTCAATGGCTGGCGTGTGAATGTAGTAGAACTCGGTGTGAGCCAGGTACAACAGCGAGGCTTCTTCATACATCACCTCTGCACATTCCTGAATCAGCTCAATGCGTGCTTCTTCGTCGGTTGCCATCTGAATCTGGGCGTTGAGTTCATAGAAGCGCTCAGCCTCAATGTAACGTGGTGCGCCCGGAGCCGGACTATACAGCGAAATCACAGCCTGCGACCAGTCAGCCAGCGTTGTGTAGAACTGGTTGAAGAACAGCATATCACGTGGCCCGCCATTCAGCAGTTCATTTATGATCGTGCCGCTGTCTGGTGTTTCAAGCTGAACGCGCACACCGACGGATTCGAGGAATCCAGCAATGACTTCAGCCTGCGCCCGCTGCGTATTCGCCGCGCCCATCGTAACTGATAGATTGGATTGACCAGCTTCCTGCAACAAACGCATGGCTTCAGCCGGGTCGTAGCCATAGTCAGAGAGTTCAGGGTTATGGCCGGGAATGCCCGGTTGTAGTAGTTGACCCCGGGCCGGCTGACCAAAACCAGCAAGCACAATATCCGAGTAGGCTTCGGTATCGATAGCAAGATTCAACGCACGGCGAACACGCGCATCCCCAAGCGCTTCATTACTGGCCGCACGCATACTCACGACCTGGCAGCCGAGCGACGGTTGCGAACTAACGCTCCAGTCGCCACTCTCAACCATAGTACGGGCGATGTCGGGTGGAATGCTCTGCGCGACGTCAATGTCACCAGCCGCCAACGCCGACCGTGGATCGCCAACACGCACATAGGTTGCTGTGCGGATGGGGAACTCACCGCGCCAGTTGCCTTCGAAAATTTCATAGTCAATGCGTTCGCCCGGCACATAGTCAACGACCTGGAAGTAGCCGGTACCGACGGCCTCAGTGGCAAGGTTGTCACTTTCAAGCGCCTGTTCAGAAAGCACATACAAACGGCTCAGGCGGCGTTCAAGCAGCAAGTCGGGGCGTGTTGTGCGCACCACCAGATTCAGGTCATCAATGACTTCAACGCTGTCCATATTGAACAAGGCAAACTGTGGCGGGAACAATTGGAAGTCACTGATCGGAATGCCGTAGATGCCCAAATTCGCAACGCCAACGGTCAGCAGGTGTTCCATCGTAATTTGCACGTTACGGGCCGTAAAGCGTTCCCCGTTGGAAAAGAAAACGTCGTCACGCAGGGCGATTTCAAGAGTTTGCTCATCAACACGATTCCATTCTGTCGCGAGGTTTGGACGAATTTCAAGCCCATCTAGCGAGATGTTAAAGAGGGTGTCATAAACCTGCCCTGACTGGAAATAAGCAAAATAATAGGGATTCAAGTTGGATTGAATACTGGTGTTGCCAATAACAACATTAGAGGCAAAATTCTGGCGCGTTGCACGACCAGCGGAGGCAGTCTGTGGTGTAAAAAGTGAGGTTCCCGCAGCGGCCGCCGCACTTGCAGCAGCGCTAAGTTTAATAAAGTCACGGCGGTTCATTGGCTTGCTTGTCATGTGGTTGTATGCTCCTTCTTATTTGTTTTGGTATGGATAATCGAAACTAGTTTTAGGTGTGGGGTGTAGTTGTTTTTAAGTGTTGCAGTAACAGTTTGCTTTATCGACGCTTGAAGCGTGCTACATTGTCAGGGGAAATCCCCTGTATGGTCACAAGAATATGAGTACATCTGTTAGTCCTTGTGGTTGTGTAGCTTTTGCAGTGCGTCGCCGAGTGAATTCATGCACAGGACGGTTATCATCAGTGCCACGCCGGGCAGCACCGAAATCCACCAGGCGTCTTGCAGATAGCGGCGGCCGTCTGACAGCATATTGCCCCAGGAGGGTGTCGGCGGGTTCACCCCAAGGCCAATAAAGCTAAGGCTAGCTTCGATCAAAATCAGCGCCCCAACGGAAAACGTCCACAGCAGGATATTCACCGAAACGATGTTCGGGATGATATGCTTGCGAATGATGTGTAGATTCGAGCCACCGATAGCCCGTGACGCCATCACGTAATCTAATTCACGTGCTTTGAGGACATGCGCTCGTGTGATGCGTGCGGGGTGAACCCACATCGCCATTGAGAGCAGTACCACGAGTACCGTGATGGTGTTACCCACAGCCGCAATCGCAGCAAGAGCCAGCACCAGGAAGGGAAATGAGATCCAGATATTGGTCAGCAGCAGCAAAAAGCGATCAACAAAGCCGCCCACGTAGCCGCTAATCACACCATAAACGATACCAAACGCACTGGCGATGGTGCTGGCGATCAATGCAATGCGGAATGACGCCTGCCCACCATGCAATACTCGCGAAAAGACATCGCGCCCGATGTAGTCGGTTCCGAAAGGATGATCCGGTGTGCCGCCATCCATCCAGACCGGGGGCGCACTACGGTTGTAGAGATCCATGTCTTGCGTCGGGTGATAGTCGGTCAGGTGTTCAGCAAAGACAACACTGCCGAGGATGCCAGCCAGCATCAGCGCAGGCAGAATCAACGGGAGATAGCGCCGCAACCAACGAACGGGCACGCGCCAGTTAATCCAACCCAACCAGCGCCGTAAGCGGCCAAGTTCTTCAAATTGTGGCGGGTAGAGGGCTGTATTCTGACGGTTGGTAATCGTTTGGGTACTCATCAAAACCTCGTTATTCATTGCCTTATATGTTGATTCGTGGGTCGACGATGCGGTACATGACATTTGAGAGCGAGTTGATGAGTACCACAAGCATCGTTATGACAAAAACAGTCGCTTGCACAACTGCATAGTCACGGTTGAAGACGGAATTGATCATTAAATCGCCCACGCCGCTGTAGGAAAACAGGTTTTCAATCACGAACGAACCGCCAATCATCAGCGACAGGTCCAGCGTAACGAAGGCGATTATAGGAACAATGGCATTACGAAGCGCATGGGAAAACCACACGCGGCGCTCTGAGAGTCCTTTGCCACGGGCGGTGGTTACATAAGGCTCGTTCATCTCATCAATCAAGCTGGAGCGCACCAGGCGAATCAGACGTGCCATATGGAATGAGGCAAGCGTTATGGTCGGCAGCACCAGCCGTTTAATGGCGTCGTCTTCTAAATTTGCCGTTGTTTTGAACCACCCCAGCCGCACCGCAAAGAACAGAATCAGCAAGATGCCGAGGAAAAAGCTAGGCTGTGATTGCAAAACGCCTGCCAGCAGATTGACCAGCATCCCATCCGCACGCTTATGATAACTTGCGGCATAGATACCCAGCGGCACGCCCAGCATCAGCGAGAGCAAGGTGGCCGAACCAGCTAGAATCAACGTCTTAGGGAAGCGTTCCAGCACGATGTCCAGCGCGGGTTGCTGAAAACGCGACGATTCACCGAAGTCAAGCTGCACAGCCTTGCTTAAAAAGATGCTGTATTGCACATGCATCGGCTCATTTAAGCCCATTTCCTCGCGGATGCCTTCGACAACTTCGGGGCTGGCACTCGGCCCGGCAAGAACCGCCGCCGGATCACCTGTCAGGCGTTGCAGGAAAAAGAGAATTGTCAGGATAGCCAGCAGGACAAATGCCAGTTGCAACACATAGACCAGCGCCTTTTGCATATAAGACAGTAGCCCGTCATTGGTGCGTAACGTTGCTTGAATCGCGAGCAGTAGTTGCATGAGCTTATCCTTGCTCCGAGGCGCGGGCGGCCACATCAGCGATTTGTTCGCCGCTGGCGTTGGGCAGATAAGCGTAGTCGCCACCGAGCCAGCTTGCCAGTTGTTGTGCTTCGCCCTTGCTCAAATAATTGCGCTTGGTATCGACAATGACGGTATGAATGCCGCTTTCACGAATGTATGCGCCGAGTTGTTCGAGTTCTTCACGAGCGTTGCCGTCTTCACGCAAGGTAATATTGGCGCGGCCGTCGGTCAGCATAATGAGAACCGTCTGCATAATGCCGCGTTGTTTGGCTTGCTGCGCCACATCGTTCGCCAGTAGCAATGCCGAAGCCAATGGTGTTCCCCCGCCTGTTGGCAGAAGGTCCAGTGCGCGTTTGGCTAGCTCAACCGATTGCGTCGGTGGCATCAGCAATTCGGCTTGCTCACCACGGAAGGCGATCAGTCCCACGCGGTCGCGGTTGACATAGGCTTTTTGCAGCAGCGTATGCACTGCGCCCTTGGCCTGTCGCATCCGGTGGAGCGCCATGCTACCGCTGGCATCGACCGCAAAGCAGAACAACGTCCCGGCTTTGCTGCGGTATTGCTTGACGCGAATGTCGCTCATATCGAGGCGAATATTGCCCGCGTGGCTTTCGCTGTTGGCGTTACGCAGTGGTTGCCACGGTGCAGCGATGCGCAGGGTCGCCACCACATCAATACGGTTACGCTTGGGGTCACCGGGTACGCTGCGAATATGGCGGCCACGATTGCCGGCTGTTGTCCCACGTGAACCAGCCCGCCCGCGCCGCTGATGCATGAACGCCAGGTCTTCGATTTCGTCGGGAACCTCACTGGCCAGCGCTTCAAGTATCTGTTCGGGTTGAATGCCAGGTTGTTCTGGCGGTGCAGCGTCAGCTTCGTCACCATCGTCCTGCTCAGACTCCTGAGAGTCGGGTTCGTCAGGTTCATCGGCGTCCTGTGACTGTTCCGGGGGTGGCGGCGGGGGTGCCTGATTTTCTTCGGGTGGTGCCGGGATTTGCGTGGCACGTGGCAAAATCACTAGCCGGGCTGCGAGTTCACAGTCGGCGTCGGTGACTTCTTCGCGCAGTTCATAGGCTGCGGCGGCACAGGCCGCTCGCACTGCGAACAGGTCAGCCCGTTGACCTTCAACGCCATATTGCAGCGCGGTGATAATCAACCGGGCGACATGTTCCTCACTGATTTTGACATTCGGCAGATGTTCACGAGCCGTGACGATAATGCCGCGTAGGAAATCGGTGTCTTCCTGCCAGCTTTCCGCTGAAAAATACAGGTTGCGGCGTACAACTTCGGCACGTTGGTCTACACTGGACATCCCCGGCAGCCCGGTTATCAAGCCAACACGGTCGAGTAGATGCTTGCGTGGTTGCCCCTCAGCCGGGTCATAGGCGGCCATCAGGCTAAATTGCGCTGCATAATGCAGGCTCAAGCCCTCACGCTCGACATGGACTTCACCGTTATCCAACACCGACAGCAACAGATTCGCGCTGGCATCCGTCATGAGGTTGATACCCTCAACGAAAGCCACGCCCCCATGCGCCCGTGCCAGCACACCCGGCTGTGTGACGACCTGCCCGCTGTGCAGTGTCGCTTCGAGGTCCAGCCCACCGAGCAGATTCTCCGCGTCGATGCTGGCTGGCACTTCCACGAAAGGCACATCACCGAGCAGGTGTTGAATGCCACGGGCCAGGCTGGATTTACCCGTCCCGGCCGGGGCTGCAAGCACAACCCCACGCAAGCCCGGATCAATCGCCAGCAGCAAGAGTGCCTGCTGCGCATGTTCCAGACCGACGAGCGCCGGGAAAGGTAGTTGCGTGACGCTATGCATCCTGCACGATGCCTTCCATTTGATCTTCAAGGTTGCCGTAGATGTCGCGCAATTGGTCGATCATCTCGTCACTGGCATCCCAGAAATCACGGGCTTCGGCTTCAAGCAAACGGCGGGCGATGGCGGCGGTGGCGTGCGGATTCGCTCTGGCCATCCGTTCGCGCATGTTTTCGTCTAACAAAAAGGTTTCAGCAATGTCGTCATAGACCCAGCCTTCAACCGCGTCAGCCGTCGCGCTCCAGCCATAAGTGTTTGAGACGCGGAGTTCAATCTCTTTCACGCCTTCGTAGCCGTGATTGAGCATAGATTCATGCCATTTGGGGTTCAGCAGCTTGGCGCGGCTTTCGAGACGAACCATCTGTTCAATTGAGGACAGGCGGTCATCAATTGCAAAGGCGTCGGCCACCATCACCGGGGGACGTTTGCCGCTGATCTTTTCGGCGGCTTTGGTCACGCCACCGAGATACTCGTAGTAGTGGTCAACGTCACTGATGCCGAGTTCGTAGCTGTCAATGTTCTGGAAAGCTGCTTCTACCGTAGAAAGGCTGCGTTCCATGACCTCGCGTGCTGCGCCCCACTGCCCGCCGGGTTGGTAGGCAAAGGATTTGCGCGTCAGGAACAGGTTGCTCAGTTCGTCGTCTTCTTCCCACGCGCTATCATCAACCATGTTATTGACCAGTGCCCCATAGGAACCCGGCGCGTTGGAATAGACACGGGCGGCCGCTTCATCAAAGGGGATGCTGAGTTGTTCGGCGTGTTCCAGCGTATGCTTACGGACGAAGTTCTGGTCGAGTGGTTCGTCAGCCTGTGCTGCGAGCCGGACGGCCTTATCCAGTAGCCCGGCTTGATGGTGGAACAGGTCGCGGAAAATGCCGCTGAGCGTCATCACGATGTCAATGCGTGGGCGGCCAAGTTCTTCCAGCGTCATCAGCTCAACATCTGAGACATTGCCGAGTTCATCTTCAACCGGACGCGCACCAAGCAGCAGCAAGCATTGTGCAATGCCTTCGCCATCGCTCTTGAGGTTATCCGTGCCCCATAACACCATCGCAATGGTTTCCGGCAATTTGCCCTGTTGCGCGGTCAGGCGGTCGAGCATGGTGTTAACCAGCTTTGTCGCGGCGTCCATCGACACTGACGTTGGCACACGATAGGGGTCCAGCGCATGGATGTTACGGCCGGTGGGCACAATGTCATCGTTACGCATGACGTCGTTACCGGGGGATGGTCCAACCCAGCCACCGTTGAGGCTGCGTAGCACACCGTCGATTTCACGGTCGTTCAAAATGCGGTACATCACATCGTCCAGCCATGTCCACAGATTCACCAGCAGACCGGGGCGGATGTTCGCTTCGTTCTTGAGGTATTCGTCAACCTGACGTGTGTCAAGCTGGCCACCTTTGCGCGGTGCAACCACAAACAGTCGTAGCGCTTCATGCATAATCGCTTCGATGCGTTCCCAGTTCTCCTGAGCAGTGGTGCTGGTCTTGAGGGCATCGCGCAGATTGTCGTAGTCCCATCCAAAGGCACCAGCGATAATGGCGGGCAGGGCCGGCAGTTTCTCGCGGCCATTCGGATGATCAACAGTGTTAAACGCAGCCGTAAGTGTCAGCACGTCAACAAGTTCGGCGTCGGTCGGGGATTCACCGATGATATGCAAACCGAGCGGAATCATACGATGCTCGACCTGAATCAGTTCGCGGCCGAGGGCAGCAATATAGATGCTATCGTCGTGGTCGGCATGGCCGTTGCCATTGCCGTTCGTGTGGCCATTGCCATGACCGTTGCCGTTATGCCCGTTGGATGCTCCGTTACCGTTGGCACTGATACCAAGCATTTCGGCTTGCTTCTGGATGTCTTCAAACAGTTTGTGATCGGGGTGTTTGTGATAGGTGTCGATGCTGTCTTTCAAACGACGAAGGCCCTTGTACAGGCCAGCCTGTTGTAGCGGCGGCACCATATAGCTGATGAGCGTAGAAGCGCCACGCCGTTTGGCGATGCTGCCTTCACTGGGATTGTTGACGCAGTAGTAGTAGAAATTCGGCAGGCTCCCCAACAGGCGGTGCGGCCAGCAGTCTGCGCTCAAACCGACCTGTTTGCCGGGCATAAATTCCAGTGCGCCATGAGTACCAAAGTGGAGTACAGCGTCAGCCTCGTAAATATGTTCCAGCCATGCATAAAAAGCAGCGAACCCGTGATGCGGCGAGGCGTTCTTGCCCATCAGCATTCGCATGGGGTCACGTTCATAGCCGAAACCGGGTTGCACACCGACGAACAGGTTGCCAAAGTGCGCCCCTAGAATATAGAAGTCGCGCCCATCTGTGAGCAATTCACCGGGAGCCGGACCCCAGAAATCTTCAATTTCAACGTGCCACGGGAACAAGCGGCGGTAGTCGTCTAAGCTGATGCGTGCGCCGACGTTGCTATGGGTGCCGTATTGCAGCGCATTGCCATCAACCACCTGCTTGCGAAGGTCTTCAGCATCGGCGGGGAGTTCGATGTCGTAGCCCTGCGCCTTAAACTCGACCATCAAGCGGTAAATGCTCTTGAATACGTCCAAAAAGGCGGCCGTACCAGCATTGCCGAGGTTCGGCGGGTAGTTGTACAGCACAATCGAGAGCTTTTTGTCGGCGGTTGGTTTGCGGCGCAGGCTTACACGGCGAGCAATGCGGCGCGCCAACAGTGCCGATTCCTTCTCCAGCGGACGGAATTTGTCGTTCGTCAGCGTCGGGCCGCCGTAGATGACAGGCTCGGTGACACCGTCCATTTCTGGTAAGGCGATGTTGAGCGCGGTCTGCATCGGGTTAAGCCCGGTTTCGTCCGCTTGCCAGTCTTCAACATGCTGGAAGCCGAGCGGGATGGTGTCGTAATAAGCGACGTTGGCTTCGTGCAGCATCTCGACAGCTTGGTCGGGTCGGCTGCCAGCAGGGCCACCTACCAACGGAAAGCCCATCAGGTTAACGAGCGCGTCCACTTTGTTCAAACCGTCTTCGGCAATGTGAAACTCTTTGATCGCCGGGCGGAAGTCTAGCAAGGCGCTATAGGTAACCCGTGCTTCAAGTCCATGTGATTCAAGTTCACGCACCAGTACATCAATATGGTCGGTGTTTTCAGCGAGGATCACAGCACGGTGAACCAACAACCCTACGGTGCCCTGCGTGGCTTTGCCATTCTGTGCGACGTCCATGCCTTGCTTCTTGCGCCATTGCTGATAGCTCTTGAAGTCGGCGAAAGGCGTCGGGGCGTCGGGGTGGTAAATTGCGCCATCTGGATACGGAATAGGTTCTTCAACGGGCAGGAAGTCGTAGCCCTCAACGTAACGATGAACCAGAAGCGCCATCATGCGTTGCAAATTTTCTGGCGAGCTATGCATCCAGTAGTCATGCATCGCGATAAAGGTGTGCAAATCGCGCAGCTTGCCGGGGATGTATTTCATCAATTTGGTGATGTTTTTGGTGAGCGCTGTCTGACGGTAGCCTTCTTTTTTGCCGTCTTTTTTGGGGCGTAGCTTCTGCATCCAGCGCTTGAACAGGCCCGGTTCTTTTTCGTCTTCGTCTTTATTCCTGGCAAAGCTACTCATATCCAGCTTGCCCATCTTCGAGCAGTAAATTACGGCCGGGTTGCTGGTGATGAAAACACGCGGCGTGTCGCTGGTTTCCAAAATTTTGACCATCGGCCGCACAAAGTCTTCACCGAAGATCATGCATCCAAAAACGAAATCTGCGCTGTTGATGTCGCGTTCAAGGCGTTCCCAATCGGCAGTATCCCATTTACCTGTGGTGCTGTACGGGGAAACACGCATCCGTACACCATGATTTTCATGCAAAAGGCGAGCAGCTTGATGCAGCGCGGAATTGTGCCCGCCATCCATCGTAATATAGACAAAGTGCAGTTCGCGTGCGGGGGCGTTAGTCATTGGTGTTGTCCTCAGTGTTGATAATCTGCTTCACCACGCGGCGCACACGTTCATCATCGCCAGCGTTTTCAAGCGGGTCTTTACGGAGGCGGTGTTGCAATGCCAGTGTCGCGACGTCAGCGATATCTTGCGGCGTCGTGGCTTTACGGTTGGCAAAGGCCGCCTGTGCAACCGCCGCACGGCACAGCGTCAACTCACCACGATGGCCATCAACGGCCAGCGCATCACAGATTTCAGCCGCAACCCGGATGGTTTCTTCAGTGAGTTCGACGTTTTTAAGTTGACGCTTAGCGCGGGAAATTTTGCGGCGTAGTTTCTTTTCTTCCGGTTCCCAGTCAGCAATGAAGGCGGCGGGGTCAAGGTCAAAGGCGCGGCGGCGCTGCACAATCTCAACGCGCTGTTCAACGTCAGTAATGGTGCGAATACGGGCATGGAGTCCGAAGCGGTCCAACAATTGCGGGCGGAGGTCGCCTTCTTCTGGGTTACCACTACCAACCAGCACAAACCGTGCCGGGTGCGCAATGCTAATACCCTCGCGCTCAACAACATTCACACCACTGGCGGCGACGTCTAGCAGCAGGTCTACTAAATGGTCTTCTAGTAAATTTACTTCATCGATATATAAGAAGCCGCGATTCGCCCGTGCCAGCAAGCCCGGTGCAAAGGACTGCACGCCATCAACCAGCGCCCGCTCAACATCCAGTGAACCGACAACGCGGTCTTCAGTCGCGCCGAGCGGCAATGTCACCACAGGGACGGGACCACGGGTGCCGTTGAGGTCTTCAGCATGAAATCTTGAACAATGCGGGCAGTTGGGTGCGGGGTTTTCAATGTCACAGTTATAGGGGCACCCCTTGACGCTGCGCATTTGCGGAAGGAGCGCTGCCAGGGCACGCACAGCGGTACTTTTTCCGGTACCACGATGGCCCATAACCATCACACCACCGATAGACGGGTCAATCACGCACAACAGGAGTGAGCGCTTGAGTTCATCTTGACCAACAATTGCTGTAAAGGGAAAGCCGGGTTGAGTAGCGACGCTGGTTGTGCTGGTAGCAGGCGGCGGTTTGGCTTTGGTTCTGGTTCTGCCATTAAGGCTAGCGGACATAAGTACTCCTTTTGCCTCTAAAATAAAGTCAATATTCCCGGTGCTGTGTGTTGGTGGTACTCTGCTTTTCTATCGCCACTTGAGGTGACATATGTCACATGGCGTTTGGGGTCTTTTCAGGTATTCATTTGTCACCAATATCAGGAGGATGTTTGCGTCAATGTTGGCGGTGGTGTAATCCGGCGATGCTAACTGTTTTTGTCCAATTGATGCGTTTTTTGCAAGAACTCCACGATATACAGTCGTTGCTTGAGTTTGTTTAACTCTCTTTCATTTTATAAGGAGCAGTACGCTAGCCAAACTGCAATTCGACACTGGCTAGATGTGCATAAAGTCATGAATCACCCGGTAGCAGCGTCATAAATCTATGCATTTCTGGTCAAATTTGGCTAGCTAGGAGCAGGGGAAACGGCATTAATAAGCCATTCTTATCAATAATGCGCGAATTTAGCTAGATGAGGAAATGTATGCATGGAGATGACAATGCGCAGATTTGTATGCATTTATCAGCAGCCTGTCACAACATGACAAATAGCATACGTTTCGTGTGTACTTTGACTTTGTTTTGGTCGGTCAAATCAAGTACTCTCACAGTAGGATATATATGCGTCGGTAAGTCAAACGCGCCAGCAACCTGACTTTGCCGTCGAGACATCGCAACCCAAAACCCGCCACTGCACCCGCCTTTTCCACCCCACGGTTTGCGTTGCATAAACCCATTGCCACCCGGATGTCTTCAATGAGGATCACCATAGGGAAAAGGAATAATGAACGAAATCAAAGTTAACGATAATCTAAGTTTTAACCTCATTCAGATCAGCGCTATTGTCATCGCAGTCGTTGGGATCATCATTGGCCTGGCTGGTGCTACAGCAGATGCAGACCGCTTCTGGAATGCGTACCTGTTTGGGTATCTGTTCTGGACACAGCTTGCACTTGGTAGCCTGGGGCTGTTGTTGATCGCAAGTGCCGTTGATGCTCGCTGGTCGTTTACTGTCAGCCGCTTTGCTGCGGCAGGTGCGCGGACGTTGCCCCTGCTGGCGATTCTTGGTATCCCCCTACTCATCAGCATGGAAAACGTCTTCCCGTGGGCTGCTGACGGGGCCGGCTTGAAGGACGAAAAGGAAATTTATTTCGGTGCTGCCTTCTTCGTGTTCCGCTACCTCCTATACTTCGTCATCTGGATTGCGTTGGCATTTGCTATCACAGAATTGTCATATCGCAATGATGAAGAAGACGATGAAGCGTCGCGGTCTCGGATTCGCCAGCTCAGCGTAATTGGTATTATTCTGTTCATGCTCAGCGTGACGTTCTACTCTTTCGACTGGATTCTGTCACTCGACTACAACTCATTCTCAAGTGTGTATGGGTGGTTGTCGATGTCAAGTCAGGCTGTGTTTGCCATGAGCTTCATCATTCTGGCGATGTCGCTGTTCTGGCGTAGTGAGCCACTCAACCGTATCGCGACACCCAAAGCCATCAGTGACGTCAGCGCACTGGCGTTGGTGGCGGTCATGGTTTGGGGTTACCTGAACGTGATGCAATACATCATCTTCTGGTCAGGTAACATTCCCGACAAGATCAACTACTACTTCGTGCGCACCAACGGTGGCTGGGAAGGCTTCGGTGCCTTCATGATTCTGCTGCATGTGGCCGCGTTCATCTTGCTGATTATGCCGGTGCTGCGGCGTTCACTTGCGGTGCTACCGATCATCGCCGGGTTGCTCCTCGTTGCGCGCGCCTTCCAACTTTATTACATCGTGTATCCACCATTCTTCGATGAAGTCGCTTTCGAAGCGTGGGACGTTGCGTTGCTGTTCGGTTTCGGTGGTTTCTGGGTGGCGCTGTTCTTCTGGTTCTTGAATCGCAAACCGATTCTGGCAGAGAACGAACCTGCGCTCGAAGGCTTGATCGCTTCTGGCGACCGCGAAATGTATGATGCCAGTGGTGGTGTGGTACGTGCCACGCCCGTCAGGTAAATAGAACTCATTTTAAAGCTGTACAACACGTGTAAATCCTGGCTATCAAAAGGGAATCACAACACAACACAGCAACAGCATCGCCTGTCAGGTAATACTATATGAATACAACACTTATCGCGACGTCCCTTCGGGGACTTCGCGCTATTCTCAAAACCGTTCGTTTGGCATTACCCAAACTTGACATCGGCTGGATGTTCGCCCTCCTCACCATCGACTTCAACCGCATCATCATTAACGAGCTGGGTGTGACCGCTATTTTCGTCTCGTCAATGTTGGCGTTGCATTCTATGTAGCACATTAGCGGCAAGCAGTTTTATAATCTATGCAACGAACGTTTAAGCAGCCGCAACACCCTGCGTGCCGTGGAAGTCGGTGCAGTTACTTGACCGTAACCTAAAATTTTGATTATGCTAAGCACAAAGCAAAAAGACATCGTAGAGACCAACAAATGACAGATTTTTCTTTTGACAACAGAGTTGCACAAATTTACAACCAGCAACGTGCCCATTCCCCTGAAGTATCGCGCAAGCTGGGCGAAGCCATCGCCGCTGAAGCCGGGCCAAGTGGGCTTGTGCTAGAGATGGGTGTTGGCACCGGGCGCATCGCGTATCCGGTGGCGGCTGCTGGTAGTCGTGTTGTCGGCTTTGACCTCTCACACAATATGCTCAATGAGACAGCCGCCAATCAACGCACAGACATTGACGGTAGCTTGCACCTACTTCAAGCAGATATGCACCACATGCCGTTCCCTGACAACACCTTTGACGCGGTGATAGCCGTGCATGTACTACACCTCTCGAAAAACCTGCGCGGCGTGCTGCAAGAAATTGCCCGTGTGTTGAAGCCGGGCGGGGCCTTTATCCGTGGCAATGACTGGATGGACCCTGAATCGGTGATCGGGAAATTGCGCGACCAGCTTCGTGTGATTGCGATTAAACACATGGAATCGCTCAAGCCACCGTCTGCCGGGGTGCCAATTCAAGAAACGCTCGCTGAGTTAGGCGGCACTGAGATGCATGAAGTCATCGCTGCCGAGTGGCAGGTGCAGCTAAGCCCAGAACAACGCTTGCAAATTACCGAAAATAAAATTGACGCCGAAAGCTGGATTATTCCAGATCATCTTTTTGATACCATCATGGGTGAGCTACGGTCCTTTGCCCGCGAGACATGGGGCGACTTAGACACCCAACAAGACAACACCCGCCGCTTTACCCTGAAAGTGACCCGAGGAGATTGGTAGATCGTTGTGAACGACACACA
Source organism: Anaerolineae bacterium (assembly GCA_034437655.1). GTDB lineage: Bacteria > Chloroflexota > Anaerolineae > Aggregatilineales > J027 > J027. The sequence goes on along the minus strand of DAOTTU010000038.1, from coordinate 6,795 downwards.
GCGCCACAAAATTATCATTGTTGGTGGTGGCCCAACGGGGCTGGCAACGGCGCTTCATCTGGCGCAGCGTGCCCCTGAACTTGTGGGCGATATGCTCATTCTAGAGCGTAAATCTCACCCACGCCCGAAACTGTGTGGTGGTGGTATAACCGTTCATGGCGAAGAACAGCTTGACGCACTGGGCTTGCGGATAGATGTCAACTCCTTTCGTGTGCATCGGCTGGTGTTTCAACTGGGGGCCTTACGCTTCAAGGTTGACCATCAAGACGCAATGCGTGTCATTCAACGGGCAGAGTTCGACGCAGCAATGGCAGCAGCAGTCAACGCACGTGGTTTGCAACTACACTCTAATGTGCGTGTGTTGGAGTTGTCTCGCGCTGAAGATGGCGTCGTTTTGCACACCAATCAGGGTGATTTTGCCGCACAGGTTGTCGTAGCCGCAGATGGCGCACGCAGCACGGTCCGTCAAAAGCTGGGCATCCGCAACACAGATAGCGTAGCACGACTGCTACGGGTGATTACGCCTGTAGACCCGGCCCACTCGCAGTTGTGGCAAGAACAGACAGCAGTTTTTGACTTTTCGTGTGTGTATGACGGTGTGCAGGGCTATATGTGGGATTTCCCGGCGTATATCGACGGTCAACCGGCCATTAATCGCGGCATCTTTGACAGCCGGATTGAACCACAGCTCGAAAAACCCCCACACGGCACCCTTAAACGTGCGTTTGCTAACGGCTTAACCCACCGCCAGATTGACCTCAAAAGCGTCCCGCTAGAAGGGCACCCGGTACGCTGGTTCCGCCCGGACGCTGAGTTCTCGCGGCCACATGTGTTGTTGGCTGGCGATGCGGCGGGCGTTGATCCGCTGTTCGCAGAGGGCATTTCGTATGGCATGGAATATGGCGCACTGGTCGCAAAGACTATTATTGATGCATTTGAGCGTGGCGACTTTTCTTTTTCAAACTACCGCGAGCAGGTTCTTGGCGATCGGCTTGGCATGTTGTTGAAACGGCGCACTGCCATTGCCCGACACCTCTATTACCAGCGCATTCCTGCGTTCTGGGCGGTGTTGTGGCGCTTCGCGGCGATTGCCCCCAAGCGAGTGCAACGCGGCGTTGGTGCATATATGGCATTGCTCCCTGCTCATGCATCTTAATCTCATAAATTTGTGCGAATTAGTGGCGTTTCGGCGTCGTTAATTTTATAATAAGGTATAGATGTCTCCATCTATACAAAAACAATCAAAAATGGAGGTTTTTCTACTATGAATTCTGAAACCGCAAATTGGGCTGTACCCATCGCTGCAACTCTCGTCGTCGTGGTTTGGATGTTCATCCTCATTGCAGCCGGCGGCTAACCCCCCGACCCTGCAATAATATCAAACGGGAGGGCCACTTCGTTGACCTTCCCGTTTTGACATTATTTTCCACTTAAACACGTCCCCCACAACGCGCACCGCTAATCATTCTTCAATCTGTTGCCAGAACGCCTCTATTGCTTCAATTGTTTCGTCTAACAATTCCCAATGCGGCAGCCCCCGCGACGGTTCAATGCGTGTAGCGTGCCAGGTATTATGTTTTTCTACAAAATCGGGCAATGCTTCCAGACTGACATTGGGGTCTTTGTCATACAGAACCAGTGTCGGTACGTGCAACTTATCATAGACCGCATCACGAATGTCACTGGTGAACAACCGCCCCGACACAAAGTACAGTGGGGCACGGTGTGCGCCGGGTTGGTGCGATGTTGCATAGGCATATTCAATAAGCTCGTCGGGTGCATCCCCTACAAAACCCTTGTTCAGGTAAAAGCGAATAACACGCTTCAGGGTCAGCAGGTCAAACAGTGGCGGGCCAACCAGCGGAAATGAGAAAACGCCATATAGCCAATCGGGGATATTAACCTGCGCTGGCATGAACCCCGTCGGTGAAATCATTGTAATAGAACGAAACAAACTGCTGTCGCCTGTATAAGCTGCACGTGCAACAAACTCGCTGGTCAATGACAATACAATGACATCCGTCGGTTGCCCTATTTCATGAGCAATGAATTGTTCAATCGTATTGGCATAGAGGTCGATGCTGTGAACACGGTCGCTGCGGTCAGAAAAGCCAAAACCGGGTAAATCGGGCGCATAGACCGGGCGCTGCGTGCGGTAATGCTCGAATAACGGCTTGATCTCCATTGCACTTGGAGCAGCGTTGATGGTGTGGAGGAGCAATAATGGCGTTCCTGATGTCGTATCGTCAACATAGTAGCTGAGTTTGCCGGGGCTGTTGAAACGAGCAACACGACGTTCAGCTTGCAGCGCATGGGGCAGCGGTCGATCACGATCGATCGCGACACGGCTATAGGCAAGCCACCCCAACGCAGTTAGTGTTGCTACGCGCCCAAGTTTTTGCGGTAGCGCGACAGATTTTGTCGGCTTCTGGGCCATCTTCTAGCCTTTCACATTTTGAAAACGAAAAGCCCCTAACCCACAAACAGAATGCCGCTGTGAGTAGAGGACTAAGTTCATGCCGATTACGTACGTGCTTGGATACGTGCAGGCATCGTTACATCGGGGAGCCGAACTATTCTTGCTCAGCTTCCATTTCCATTTGTTCGCTGTTTTCCAGGAAGGTGACCAGCGCACTGAGTGCCACTGGCAAGAATCCTGCCAATACCAGACCAAACATGATCAGGAAGACAGGGTTCAGCACCATCTCCCAGAAGTCTTGAAACATCATCGTTAGTTTTTCTCCTTATAAAGCATATCGGTGAATGGATGTGACCAGGCAAGGCACGTACCCATCCATGAATACCTTATCTTAATTATAGCGCATTATTCGCGCGGTTATTCTTCGACTCGGGTGATACTAATCGACTGCACAACCTGATACATTTCTTCGATATAGCTGTCGAACTCGTCTTCTGCAATGCCCGAATAGTGCGCAAAGGTCGGGACATCATGAATGAAATAGGTATCAGCAGTGTTGTTGATGTTCACATATTGCTGCGGGTAGCTGCCGATTTGTTCCCAGTATTGGGCGTTCGAAAGTGCTTCAACGTAGAAAAACGGTGCGCCAGATTCATCATCCTCGTCTTCGAGGTACTGGAACACAACTGAGTTACCACGGTTAAGCGTTTCGAACTGACCAACCCAGCGGTCTGGCACGGTGAAGGTCAATTCATAAAGCGGGCCTTCATCGCTGTTGTCAAGGTATTGCAGGGTCACCACTTCGGTATTGTTGTCAATGGCTGCGGTTTCAGATTTGTTGCCGCCGAAAGAATATTCGCTACAACCAGTCACCAGCAGTAGCGCCAGCATGAGTACAAGAACACGTATTGGAACCGACATAAGTCCTCCGTTTAAAGCAGGAAACACATTAAAAAGCAAGTTGATCTGCTGGAATTTCTTCCATCCCAGCCCAGGGCATCCGAATTTCTTCGACATGTAGTTGCTTGCCAAAGCGGGATACCAGTAACACTACAACCACCGCCAATAATGACAGTGAAGAGATGTACACAGCCGTATAACCAAACGCTACACTACCCGTCAGGCTTTCAACCACGTCGCGCATCAAACCACCACCGATAACGCCAATGCCCTGCCCCATTGCCTGAACAATGCCCCACAGCCCGATAAAGAGCCCGGCGTGGCTAATGTCCGTTAATGACATGACAAGGATGACGCTACCAACGAGGAAAAGCCCGCGCCCCATGCTAATCATCGACACCCCAACGCGGAACAGGTCTACGACTTGTACATGACTGGCATAGCTAATCATGCCAAAGCCGCCAAGCCCGACCACACACCCGGCCCCTATCAGGACCACAGGAGCATTGCCGCGCCAGAGCAACCAGCCCGCCACCCCGACACCAACGAGGGTTAAAATCCCCCAGAGCGCGGTGAGTGACATTGTTTGGGAAACGCTCATGCCAAGCACCTGCCCGCCGTATGGTTCCAGCAAGACGTCGTGCGTGGCAAAAGCCGTTGTCGCGATGAAAATCATGGTAAACAATGGTTTAAGGACACGCTGATCATTGATGCGCCGTAGCGATTCTTGCAACGACAGCCGCACCCGCACCGTATCTACCCGCGAAATGATTGAGCCGTCTGGCCGCAAGCGCTCTTGCCCCCATAGCGCCACCACCGTTAACAGCACGAAGATAATCGCGGACGATTGCATCACCTGAATCAGCAGCTTATGCGAGTAGTCAACCAGAATAGCACTGACCACAATCGCACTAACCACCGTACCGAGGATGAGCATCACCCATAGCACGGTAATCACTTTGCCACGTTCTTCAGGCGGCGTGATGTCACTGACAATTGCAAGATAGACGGTTTCGACAATGTTGATGCCGACACCGTACGCTGCAAAAATGCCCATGCAAATTAGCATAGCCGGCAGGAATGTGATGTTGCCTTCGCCGCTCAACAGAATGAGCGCAAAGGGGGCACACACCAACCCACCGAACGTCAGAAGCACGCCCAGCACAACGTACGGGGTGCGCCAGCGACCCACCGAACGTTGCTTGTCTGAACGATAGCCAATCATGACGCGCACTGGTGACACGAAGTAGTGTATCGAGATTAGGAGCCCGACAGAAACAGCAGGGATATTCAGATCAGTGATGAGTACGCGGTTCAGGGTTCCTGAAATCGGTGCCAGCGAAAGCCCGACGCCAAACTGAATCAGCCCCAGGCGGAAAATGCGCACCCACCAGCCAGTTGTCGGATGGTTTTCGAAAAACGTGCCGAGGCCATCTCGTGCGTCTTGAAAACCTCTGGCGATCAACATAAACAGCCATGTTACAGGATTACCACGTACATTCATCGGTTAGTCTCGCTCTCTTTGTGTAGCTAAAACGTCGCGTGCAAGTTCAACCGTTACTGTGTTCATGCCACGCTGGCGGGCCACGGCTTCGACGTGCATCTGAAGTTCGCGGCTGACCGAAATTCGTGCCAGATAGGGCATTTTTTCCACTGCTGCATCCAACAGGGTTTTTGCATCTTCATCCCACGGCAAGTTGCCGGGGTCTTTGCTTGCTGTCGCCGTAGCGGGGGCACCATTACCGCCCACGCCCCCCTGGCGTTGCCGGGCATACGCACCGTCTAGCGGTAGGAAGTTATAAAGCGCCTCATAGAGGAGATTTACAATGCCCTGAATGATATGCACCGTACCGCGATAGCCCATAAATGGTGTGCCCACCGAACGGCAGACCACCGGGCCGGGGAACGCGGCCATGATGTAGTTTGTCATGCGTGCGCCGCCTTCGCTCAGGTAAATTTTCTCGTTCATAGACCCATAGACGAAGGTGGGCGGGCTTGTGTGTAGCAATTCGCGCAGCTCCTCGGTGGACATATCATCCGGCTGCCGCGGCCGCGAGAGTGCAAAGCTGACTGGCATTCCCAGTTCTTCACCGAGATAGGCCTGCAAGCCTTTGGTATAGGTGCGGGTAGCGACAATACCAATCGTTGTTGTACCAAACCAGTCGCCCTGCGCACCCCGCCACAAGTCCCATACGGCGGAAAGCGTTGTTTTCTTTTCGTTTCGCATAAAGGCGCGGGCTTGGTCTTGTGTGCCGAGCAGTTCACCGAGTTGTTGCACAAAGGCGTTCGTCGCACGAATGCCCATCGGTGCTTGCAATATCGGCTGACCGAGCTTTTGCGCCAGCGTTTGTCCAAATTCGTCGTACAGGCAGACGTTGACCTGCGCCTTTGCAAGGTTGGCGATGTCTGCCAGGTTTGATTCCATAGGAAAGACCATGTTCACGCGGCCACCAGCCCCTTCAATCAGGCGTTTGACTTCTTCCAGATCAGAGGGTGAGTTAAAGCAGCCATAGGTCGGGCCAATGATGTTCACCAGTCCGGGCTCAACTGCTACGTTAGTAACGGCGTCTGCGCCATAGGTGTCCCACAGCCACGCCAGGAAACGGTCACGCCCTTGCCATTCGTCCTCACTGAGTGATTCGCTGTGATAGAATGTCGCGTCGTGGCCGAAGGTGGTCACGAGGTCGCTGAGGTCAGAACCGATCATTTCGCTTTCGGCGGTAGAGATGACAATGACTTTCTTGCCATCAATGACGCCTTCATCGCGCAAGCCTTCATAGACGCGCTTAACGGCAGGCCCGGTCCCTGTACCACCGACTTCTTCCTCGGTGATGACCGACGGGGTGATGTTTTCGATGTGTGAAATCGCGTCGGTATAGTCTGGCACAGCGATGGCCACGAGATTATAGCACCCTAACGGCGCATCACAGATCACATGGACATCGGGCATCGGGCAAGCAGCCCACACAGCGGCCCAATAGCTGCTGGTTTCGGGGAGGTCGCGGATTACTCTAGGTGGCATCAGCGTCCTCCAGCATGAAAAATTCCTGCATCCAGGTGTAGGTGTCGCTGCGGTCAAGCGTCTGGTTGATGAATTGCAGCGTAGCGGCCATGCCCGTACTCAGGAAAAATGGGCGCGAGGCAAGCTGGTTGGTGAAGTACATCGCCGGGATACCGCGTTCTTTGGCAATAGCGCAAAAGGTTGTCGTACCCAGCACAAGGTCGGGTTTGTATTCGTCCAGCGCTGCCACGTCGTCTTCAAGGGACTTGCGATAGACGACTTCCCTGGTGCCGTTCATGCGTAGCCAGGTTTCGTCGGGCAGCACCATCGGGTCCGCGCCAATTGAGGTCGAAACGTAGGGCACTTCCGCGCCAGATTCGACCAGTAGCCGGGCATAAGCCAGTTCGCTGCCTTCATAGCCCGTCACCAGAATGCGCCCTGAGAGCGGTTGTGCATTGAGCATCGCTTCAGCCTG
>DAOTTU010000037.1:0-7577 GCA_034437655.1 Anaerolineae bacterium | reverse complement strand
TGGGATGAAGGTCAGGGCACCCACCGAACGCGCTGCCTTTAGGCTTGTGCGGTCGCTAAACTTGATAGCGCCGTCGTTTACGGCGGCGAAAAGGGTAGGTTACCGACGTTGTCCCCGCCCTAAAGGACGGGGCTATGCAAGTCTGGTACGTGAACAGCCCTGAAGGGCGCTCCCGCAATGGGATGCTGGCCATTACCTCACCACAATTACCAGACCCCTGAGTTAGGTTGCCAACTTTGCAAAAGTCCTACCCGCGCATCCACCCCGCTTGACAAAGCCGCGTCTTTTGCGTATAATTAGAACATATATTCTACACAGGTAAACATCCCCAACTCACCACAAAAAGGAGCATACCCCATGCCCATTCGACCTGGAATGGCGCACCTTGTCGCCCGGCTGCGTACCATGACGCGGGCCGGCAGCGCCGACGCCACCCTCAACGGCGTGACCTACTTCAGCGACGCGCAACTGCAACAGACGCTCGACCTCACGGTGCGCCAGCAGCGCAATATCGAATTAATCCCGATGCCCGAAGCCGACAACGGCACCCTTGCCTATTACGAATACGCCATCCCCGCCGAAATCCCCTACGCCTTCGAAACCGACGCCGCCGAGAGTGGCTGGCAACTGCGCGACGGGGCCGGGCAGGCCGTCACAGCCAGCTACACGGTCAACTATGATGCCGGGCGCATCCGCTTTGACGCTGACACGGGCGGGCGCATGTATCTGCTCGACTGTCGCACCTACAATTTGCACCACGCCGCTGCCGCCATCTGGCAACAGAAAGCCGCTTTCGCCAGCCCTGACACCAACTGGCAAGCCGACAACCATCGCATGGACGCCGCCGCCGCTTTTGACCACTGCCTGCGCATGGCCGCCCTGCACGCCCGCCTCGCCGGGCCGACCGTCACCAGGCTGTTACGGAGCGACGAAGCATGACCGGACTCAATGAAAGCACACTGGCCCGGATGCGCACGCAATTTGCCGGGTTACTCCCTGACGTATGTACATTGTTAGAGCCGCAGCGTGTGGCCGATGGCGCGGGCGGGGTCACGACGACGTATGTGCCCGTGGCCGGCGGTGTGGACATTCCCTGTCGGCTGGACCCCTTATTCTATCGTGTGTCACAGACGGAGGTGGGGGGCATGGAGGTCACCACGGCGCATTTCTTGCTGACGGTGGCCCACGACGCTCCGCTGGAAGCTGAACAGCGCGTGGTGTTTTCTGGCGCGACGTATCGCGTCTTGACGCTAGCAGATATGCATTCGTGGCGTGTGGCCCGCCGGGCCTATGTCCTGCGCTATGACTAGGGCGGCACGCAACCAAAAAGAGGACGGCACCGGGCCATCCTCTTCTGGTATGAACAATACGGGGTATCGTTCAGCGGATCATAAGCAGCGGGTGCCTATTCCATTTCACCCATCATGTCGGCGTTGACCTGATAGATCACGGTGTTGTCGCTGACTTCGTAGGTAATGACCAGCAGGTTTTCACCGTTCGGGCTTTCTTCTGCCGGGATGAACAACAAGCCTTCGGGGCCGATGTCACCGGCCGGGTTGCCAGCGTCGTTCAGTTCGTTGGTGCGGGTGGGGATGAACTGGTCAAAGACGGGGTTGGCGGGGTCGGTGATGTCGTAGATGATGAAGCCATAGCTGCGCTCAAAGCCGACGAAAGCATAGGTGCGTTCACCGATGGTGCCGAGGGTGATGCCTTCTGGTTCGGGGCCTTTGTCGTCGCTGCGATCTTCAAAAGTGAGTTCGTCGCCGTTGGCGTTGAACAGTTCAGGGTTGACTACGGCGCTAATCTGTTCGAAGTCGTCGCCGCTATCGAAGACAATTTCGCCCGTGCTGGCATTCCAGATGGTGAAGCTGCGCGCCCCGTAGCTGTAAATCTGGTCAATGTCGCCATCGCCATCGGTGTCACCGGTGACGTTGGTGGTGCGCAGGCGGCCGAGGTTTTCGTCCATCTGAAGTTCTTCAGCGTCGGGGTAGGCTTCGGCGTCCAGCGTCAGGTCTGCAACGCGGACTTCTTCGCTGAAACCGTCGTAGTCGCGCGCGTCACCTTCGTTGGCGGTCACGAGGTAAACGGTACCGTCAACTTCGTAAGCGGCCGCACCGTCGGGCTGGTACATGCCGAGGGTGGGGTGGGTGGTGATGTTGATTTCACCGTCTTCGTTGCTGGCGTCAAAACCGTTGCCTTCAAGGCTGTGGTCCTTGTAGCCGAGGCCGAGGATGGCGGTCGCTTCACCAGCAGCGATGTCTACAACGATCAGCGCGTTGTTTTCCTGCGCGAAGACGAAAGCGGTGCTGCTGTCCGGGCTAACGACGATGTATTCAGGCTCAAGGTCTTGCGCGACGGTAGCGCCGGGGCCAAAGATGCGCGCGCCTTCAATTTCCATGTCGTTGAACTGCTCGAACGTGACCTGTGTGGCGGCAGGCATTTCAAAACCACCGGACACGTCGATGATGGTCACGCTACCTTCGGGGTCGATGGTGTAGTCGTCGTTGGGTTCGCCTTCGTTGGCGACAAGGACGACGTTACCATCCGGGGTGAAGGTCACCATGTCGGGCAATACACCAGCTTCTACGGTGGAAATTTCGTTGCCATCGGTGTCCATAAACAGGATCACGCCGTTAGCGTCAATTTCTTCTGCTTCAATCGCCACTGCAACGACGCCATTATAGGCGGCCACGCTGTTGAGGCCAGCGCCGTAGGGTTCAACGGGGACCTGCGCAACGCGCACGGGGGCGGTGGGGTCGCTGATGTCGAGGATGTCAACAGTGTCGTCCAGACCGTTAGTGATGAACAGACGTTGCGAACCAGCGTCCCATGCCGAGATTTCGGCGGTGCCTTCGAGGAAGGTGTCGGTGCTGAATTCACCAATTTTTTCAAGGGTGAGGGTGTTGGCGGGGTCCTGGGCGGTGGCGTCCGTAGCGGGGAAGAAGGCTACGGCAGCCAGTGCGACGATCAACATGAAGCTCAGAATTTTGATGCGCATGGATGCTCCTTGTGTAAACAGTATACGGGTGGGTCGATCAAGTTGGATACAAAACGGGCGAGATCGTACCGTGCGCAATAAAAAAGTGTGTTAAACGTTCCCAAAAAGTTGTTAATACTCCGTTAGCCAGAATCATCCCAACACCGCCACGCCCGCAACGGGCCGGGTTTGTGGGAGGACAGTCGTGCGGACGCTGCCTGCAACGTGGGCCTACGAGGCACCCTATGACATCTACAATATCGCGGCTGACGACCTCACCGCCGAGGTGGAATTTCTCACTGACGCGGACAATCATTATTTCGGTATCTGGCAGGGGGGTGTGCTGGTCGGGTTCTGTTGTTTCGGGGCCGAAGCGCGTGTCCCCGGCGGCACCTATGCGGACGAGGCGCTGGACATCGGCATGGGGATGCGCCCCGACCTGACCGGGCAAGGTCAGAGTACGACCTATGTGCAGGCCGTGCTGGACTTTGTGCAACACACCTTCACGCCGACAGCCGTCCGCGCAACGGTGGCCGCCTTTAATGAGCGGGCGCAGCGGGCGTGCAAAAAAGCCGGGATGCAGGTGATTGAAACGTTCGTGCATCCGAAGAACGGCAAACGCTTCGTGGTGTTGCAACGGCCGCCGCAATGAGGGCAATTGCAGCGGTTCGCCGCACTGAAGTACGGCGCTAGCACTGCGCCGGGCGAGCAGACAGAACTGAAGTTCGCCTGCTCGGAGGGTTGCTCTCGAGGTAGCGCAGGGCCCTCGCTCACGCAGACTTGAGTCCACTGTGCGCGCACGACACCGGGCGAGCGACGGTTTTCCAGGTCTTGTCCGATAATAATTATAGCATTGTGGGAGGGTATGCCGTCTGCGCCGTCAACCCTCCCCTACGACCATTCCGGTCAATTAGCGTGTTTGCGTAGGGACTGCGTTGGCTTCCGCAGGAAGACATACCTGTCCTTTTTTGGCATTACACCGCATAATAACGCGATTCTCGAATCATCGGGCAGGACTTTCCAATGCGGCGTCAGCAACCAGGGCGGGGGATACTGCGCAGCGGACGCTTTTCGTGTATGATTTGAATAGCGTAAACGATTGTAGTTCTACAGGACAACCATGCCCACCAACGCCAACCTTGCGCGCAACATCAGAGCCATTCTTGACCAGATGATTGACGACGCCGCGCTGGACGATACCCAGTACGAAGCGCTCTTTGACCGTGTGGTGCAAAAAGGCAAAGACGCCTTGCGCCCACTGATGGAAGCCATGGCCAGCATGGACACCGATCTGCGCCATGTCGCCACTGAAGCCTTCAGCCGCGTCTTCGCGACCCTTTCAGACGGCGAAGTGCTGGACTACCTCATTGCCGGGGACGACGAACGCCTGCGCAGTGAAGCCGCCTATTCGCTGGGCTTGCGCGGCAATAATACCATCATCGACGCGCTGATGATGGCCTTGCGTGACCCCTCGCCCCGTGTGCGCAAAGCCGCCGCTCAAGCACTGGGCATGATCGGTGATGACCGCGCCGCCGATGCGCTGGCCATCGCGCAAGAAGACCTCAACGCTGTGGTGCGCCAACAGTCCACAATTGCACTGGCCATGATGGGCGACTGGCGGGCCGGGCTGGCCTTTGCACAGCTTGTTGCAGATAGCGAAAGCGCGGTGGTGGCAGTGCGGGAAGGCGCGATGGAGGCGCTGGGGATGCTTGAAGACGAGCGCGTCCTCACCCCGATTTTGCGCGGCTTGCAGGACGAAGACCCACAGGTGCGAACACAGGCTGCCCGTGCTTTGATCCGCCACCCTGACCGCCGGGCCGTGGTGCCGCTCAACGATGCGCTGACAGATGAAGACATCTGGGTGCGCTATTATGCCAGCCAGGCGTTGTACTGGATTGATGACGCCGCCCCGATTGAAGATGGCGATGGGCGCGGCTTGCCCGATATTTCTTCGCTGCAAAGCGAATTGCTGGATGAGGACGGCCCGACCGATATTGACGCGCTGCTGCGGCATCTTAAGGCTGATGATACGCTCGTAAAATTGCGGGCTATCGACATTCTGGGTGACGCAGAAGCCCCGCAGGCCGTAACCCATCTCATTGAGTGCCTCTATGACCGTGACATTCGGGTGCAACGCGCAGCGGCCAAAGCCCTCATTAACTTTGCCGACCCGCTGGCGGCGGATGTGCTGGTCGCGGCGGCGTCGAATGAGGACGCGATTTTGCGCAACTACGCGGCGCGGGGGCTGCATCGTCTGGGGGATAGCCGCACGATGAGTGTGCAAATTGTCATCGAGCAAGACCTGCTCCACCGTGACGCGGGCGTGCGTTCGATGGCGGCGTTGACCCTGGGCATGTTTGGGGATGCGTACGCGGTCGATCAACTGGTGCGCTTACTGGCAGATCGCGTGGCGTCGGTGCGGGTGGCGGCGGTCAATGCATTGGGCGACATTGGGCACCAGCAGGCGGTCGAAGCGCTGATTGTGGCGGCGGATGACAGTTCACCCGATGTGCGGGCCGCCATTGCAGAAGCGCTCGGCCAGATTGGTGACCCGGACGCCTTTGAGACGTTGATGCGGCTGATGCGCGACGATGACGCCGGGGTGCGCTATGCCACGGCCCACGGGTTGCGCAGCCTGGGTGATGGACGCGCTGTGCAACATCTGGTACCCTTCCTCGGTGACAAAGACCCGGACGTCTGCGCAGCGGTGGCGGCATCGTTGCAAGAATTGGTCAATAAAGACGATCATAGTCTCATTTCGTTTTGAGCCTTCCAGACGCGACGTTGCCATTATTCGCAGAACCTCACGGAGAAAACCCCACCCATGACCACCCACTATCCGTTCACCTATGCGCACCCGGCCGCGTTGCAGGTGGTGTTGCGCTTGCTTGGCCCCGCCCCTATTGAGGCCACCCGCGCCACCATTTTGCACATCGGCTGTGGTACCGCGCCGCAATTGCTGAGCATGGCCGCGCTCATGCCAGAGGCGACCTTTCACGGCACCGACCCCGACGCGGACCACATCGCCACCGCTCAACGCCACGCCGACGCGCTCAGCCTCAGCAACATCACGCTGCATCAAGCACCGCACGCTGCGGCCGCCGCCCAATTTGCGGACCTCACCTTCGACTATATCATTGTGCAGGGCCTCTTTGATTTGCTGGGCGACGAGGAGCGCGGGCAACTGTTGCAGGGCGTCCAGCGCATTCTTGCGCCGCGTGGGGTCGCCTATGTCGATTACGCGACGTACCCCGGTCAACATCTGCAAGACCCGGTGCGCAAGCTGATGCAATTCGCCGTGAGCGACGACACCACACCAGAGGAACGTCTTGCCACCGCCGCCGATGCGCTGACTTTTGTGGGCGAAACCGCCGAATACATTGAAAAGAGCATCTATGGAGCCGTGCTGTCGGTCAACGCCGCGCAGCTTCACCAACAACTCGAACGCGACCCCGCCGCCCGCGACACCAGCGTTGTCCGCGCTGCCTTTGAACCGCGCCTGCGCCCGTTGTATTTCCACCAGTTCGCGACCCTGTGTGCGGCGGCCGGTCTGCGCTTTTTCTACGAAGCCGACTTTGCCAACACCATGCCGCCCGGCATCGACGCAACGCTGATGGGAAGCCTGCGCGTGATGAGTGGGGGGAATATGTTGCGCCGCGAACAGTACATCGACTTTTTGAGCAACCGCAGCCTGCGCCGGAGCATGATCACCCACGCGGACGTTCAATCAGCACAACACGTCAACCCCGACCACCTGCGCCGCCTCTATTTTCGTAGTCAGGCAGAGCCCGTGCTGCGCGAAGACCCTGATGGCGACGAAAGCGAAGAAAACGTGCTGCCGACGACGTACAAAACCCCCGACGGCCGCGCCTTTGCTATGCCCGACGCCGCGACGAGTGCGGCCCTGTATGCGCTGTGTTATGCCGCCCCGGATGCGCTTTCATGGCGAGAATTGCTCGGCGCGATCAGTAGCGTGTTGGGCATTGAAGGCCTCAGTGATGAGCAAAGCGACGCCTTATTAGACGACCTGCTCGGCTTTTACGGCAACAATACGCAACTGGTGCAGGTTGTCGCGTGGCGGCCACCGCTGCCGGCCCAGCTCAGCGACCATCCGCGCGCGTTTCCGCTGGCACAGGTGGTCTATAACGACGGGCCGCAGGTGCCGAATGCGTGGGGCGATGTGGTGACGCTGCCGCCACTGGTAGGGTTGCTGCTGCCATACCTTGACGGGGAAAACGACCTGTCAGCCTTGCTGAAGATTATGCACGGTTGGGTGGACGCCGGGTATATCCAACTTCAGGCGGATGCGTCGGTAGTAGATGAGGTTTTGCGGCGACAATTGCGGGCCCTGCTCGGCTGGCTGCATGACCACGCGCTGCTGGTGATGGGGTAGGGGGGTGCTGATGGGTTTTCGAAAATTAAACGGTAGGGTAAGGTTAAACACAAGCGGGAAAAAGGCCCCGCACTGAAGTACGGGGCTAGCATGGTATGGCGGTCAGACAGGACTGATGGTTTTGGTAATTATAATTGGGCAATGTCCATCATCCCATTGCGTGAGCGCCCTTCAGGGCTGTTCACGCACCACACTTGCATAGCCCCG
>DAOTTU010000036.1:0-11772 GCA_034437655.1 Anaerolineae bacterium | reverse complement strand
GTGCTGGTGATTCCTGTGGTGATCGCCGGGGTGCTGTTTGTGCTGGCATTGGTGCTGGTCAGCTCTGCGGTCAGCGGGATTTTCACAGCGGCGGTTTATGCCTATGCCTCGAATGATGTTCAGATTGATAACCAGATCTTTGACACAGCACTGGTACAAAACGCCTTCCGCACACGGTAAAAACAGTATATTGGCATGAGAAAGGCGTCGTCTGAGACGGCGTCTTTTTTGTTGCAAAGCTGACGCTAGGCCTTGAGGGCACGTTGTGGTTGGGTTGTGTGCTTCGACGGTTCGGACTTCCACTGATCCTCAGTGATGGCGACCCAACCACGTGGTAACACAAGCTGGTCGTTCCAGGTACTGGGTTGTAGAATTTCGGGGCCGCGTAAGGTGCGCTGTTGTTCGGGGGGAGCTTCTGTGGCAGATGCCGTTGCACTAACGTCTGTCGTTCCCTGCACTTCTGCAATCACAGGTGATCCACTAAGATACGGTAGCTCAATCACTTCTAGCAAGCGTTCAAAGGCTTCATTGGTAGAAAAACCCGGTTTCACCAGGTCGCGTACATAGTCGAGGTCTGTACTATTGCGCACATAGTCTTTCAGATCCTCGGCGTTCGCAGCATAGTAGCGCTGAAGCTCGGGAGTAACGCTTTCGTTAGCTTTTGAAGCTGACCACGACCACGCACGTTGATACTCATGAAAACGGCGTAGAATCCAGCGGCCAGCGGGTTCTGCAAGGTCAATTTGTGACATGTTGCTTGTTGCCATTAACGCACGGAGTTGCTGTGTGACCCACAATGCCAGGTGTGATTCGAAAGCGGAAATGGTCTTCCCGCTCTGATGCACACGATACATCATCGAAAACCCATTCGTACCAAGCTCAAAAACACGCACACCCATGCGCCCGCTGATATTACGCATCAGGTAGTGGTCAGGGGCGGTGTGGTGAATAATCAGCGCGCTCCAGCCATCGCGTGGTGCAGTTTGGGTAATGCGCTTGTAGGTGAAAGGGTGTCGCCGTGAGCGGTTCACGAAAATAATAGCGTTGTTCAGTGACTCGGTGTCAATTGTTTTGACGAAAGCAAAGTTCTGAATGTCCATATTGGCGCACATGCAATCCATTGATCGTATAGCCTTAATACTACACAAGCACCCCCACTTTTGCAAAGTTGCGCGAACGATAGTTGCCTTGAAAAGTGACATTGTTGCTTGAGCCTGACCACCCTTTTACCTATCCCCCAACCGGCCGCTGGTGACTATTGGCGACGGGTGCTTTACAGTGCAAGAAGCGCTCGATGTTGGGCAAGGGTCATGGTACCGGGTGGAATCTCAAGAAACAGATTTGGCGGGCTGGGTTTATTATCCCGGTGTGCGCCCCGGTGGGTTTGATCTCTTCCCTGAATATGATGCCTGACGTGTAATTAACCAGGCAGGTGTGGAGGCGCTCTTATCGCCGCCCACCAAAAATATCAAAGGCATATTACCCCTACATTTGTGGATTTTCGGTACCTGCGGCGTGTGGCAACCAGATGCTAAACTAGAGGGGAAGGTTTATGTGTTGCGGTAAGAAGCTGCAATAAAGTAAAGAGGATAATACAAGATGCTTCAGGCAGACGATAAATTGTTCATGAAACGCGACCACAAGTGGGTCTATGCTTTTCAAGAGGGTCAGTCGCAGATGAAAGGCCTGCTCGGGGGTAAAGGTGCTAATATTGCAGAAATGTTGCATATTGGGCTGCCTGTGCCGCCGGGCTTCACGATTACAACAGAAGCCTGCAATGCGTATTTTGACTATGGGCGACAATTCCCCGAAGGCATGTGGTCACAGACCAGAGAGTCTCTCGCGGCGATTGAGGAAGAAACGGGCAAAACACTGGGTGATCCGCAAAATCCGTTGTTGCTTTCCGTCCGGTCTGGTGCGGCGATTTCGATGCCGGGGATGATGGATACCGTACTCAATTTGGGTCTGAACGATGAGACCGTAGAAGGCCTTGCAACGCTGACGAATAACCGTCGTTTCGCCCTGGATGCCTATCGGCGCTTTATTTCTATGTTCGGCACGATTGTCTTGCGTGTCGATGCTGAGAAGTTTGAGCATGTGCTGGACCGTGCTAAAACGCAGACCAGAGGCGGACAAGACACGGACTTAACCGAGGATCAACTTACCGACCTCATCCGTGCCTACAAACGCATTGTGTTTTCTGCGCAACATGGCGAAGCATTTCCGCAGGATGTCTATAACCAGTTGCGGATGGCAATTTCGACCGTCTTTGACTCGTGGAACACGCGCCGTGCTGAGGATTATCGCCGGGTGCATCATATCTCTGCGAATTTGGGCACAGCGGTCAACGTGCAGGCGATGGTGTTTGGCAACCTTGGCTGGGACAGCGGCACAGGCGTTGCCTTCACACGTAATCCCTCCACAGGTGAAAAAGTGCTATATGGTGAATACCTGCTGAATGCGCAGGGCGAGGATGTCGTCGCAGGGATTCGCACGCCATCAAGTATCAAAGAGATGGCCAATGAGCTATCTGCCGTGTACCGGCAACTACAACAGATCACCGCGACGTTAGAAAATCACTACGGTGATATGCAAGACATTGAGTTCACCATTGAACATAACAAGCTCTACCTGTTGCAAACGCGCACGGGCAAGCGCACGGGGCAAGCGGCGATCCGTATCGTTGTTGATATGGTCGACGAAGGGATGATCGACCGCGACACCGCTCTGATGCGCATTGATGCCGATTCACTCGATCAACTCTTACACCCAATGATTGACCCGGCGGCCGAACTCAATGTGTTAACGACAGGGTTGCCGGCCAGCCCGGGAGCAGCCTCTGGTATCGCGCTTTTTAGTGCAGACGAAGCCGAAACATGCGCCGCTGATGGACAAAAAGTGATTCTGGTGCGCCATGAAACCAGCCCGGATAACTTCCACGGTATGGTTGCTGCCGAAGCAATCCTGACTGTACGCGGGGGGATGACCTCACATGCGGCTGTCGTGGCGCGGAGCATGGGCAAACCTTGCGTCGTCGGTGCCGGAGAGATTCATCTGGACTATGAGCTGGGACAGTTTAGCATTGGCGAACACGTTATCCGGCATGGTGAATGGATTACGTTGGATGGCTCGACTGGTCGCATTCTGGAAGGCAAGGTGCCGACGGTGCAACCACAGCTCGACCACTATTTTGAAACGGTCATGGGCTGGGCGGACGAGATTCGTCACTTAGGGGTGCGGGCCAATGCTGATAACGCACACGATGCCGCTGTGGCACGTCAATTCGGGGCTGAGGGGATTGGCTTGTGCCGCACAGAACACATGTTTTTTACCGAGGAACGTTTAGCAATTATGCGTGAGATGATTCTTGCTGACAACCTTGCCGGACGCGAAAATGCGCTGGAAAAACTGCTGCCTATCCAGCGTCAGGATTTCCTTGAGTTATTCACTGCGATGGAGGGGTTACCCGTCACTATCCGTTTGCTGGACCCGCCGTTGCATGAGTTCCTCCCTGACTATGAACAACTCCGTGCTGAACTCTATGAACTCAAACTAGCGCTGATGAACGCCAACGCCTACGGCACCATTGATGAACTGTTGAAACAAGTCTGGGAAAAAGAGCAACTTATTCGCCAGATTGAACAATTGCGTGAGTTTAACCCTATGTTGGGCTTTCGTGGGGTACGGTTGGGGTTCTTCTATCCGGAAATCACACGGATGCAAGCGACTGCTATCTTGCAGGCTGCATGTGAAGCAAAGCTCAAAGACATTGATGTGCATCCAGAAATCATGATTCCACTGGTTATTGAAGCCACTGAAGTCGAACATCAACGCCAACTGATTGAAGCGGTAGCCAATGACGTCATGGACGCCTATGGCATGGACATTACCTATTCAATTGGTACGATGATCGAACTGCCTCGAGCAGCACTAACCGCACACGAAATCGCCTGCAAAGTGGATTTTTTCAGCTTTGGCACCAACGACCTGACCCAAACCACTTTTGGCATGAGCCGGGACGACAGTGGGCGCTTTTTGCCACGCTATATTGATCGCGGCATTCTCACTGATGATCCGTTCCAGGTGTTAGACCAGAACGGTGTGGGGCAACTGGTGGAACTCGCAATTGCCAGGGGTACAGAAATGAACCCACAACTGAAAATCGGCATCTGTGGCGAACATGGTGGTGAACCCAGAAGTGTTGCGTTTTGCCATCATGCCGGTATGGCATACGTCAGTTGTTCACCATACCGTGTGCCCATCGCACGCCTGTCCGCAGCTAAGGCGGTTTTGAGCGCTGCCGAAACGGTTTCAGACAAGGTTTAATGCGCTGATAATTTCCCCGGCATTTGACAATGCGTGTTGTGGTTGAATGCCGGGTTATGGCTACGCGCTGCGTCATGTCTGCAACGCGAACCGGGTTTCTGACGTAATAGGTGATGTAACCCGGTCACAAAGTTATGCGGAGAAACGCAGTGAACACGATGAAAGCAGCCATCTGTACAACCTATGGTCCCCCCGAAGTCTTGCAGCTTGAGACGATCAAGAAACCCACCCCAAAAAAAGGCGAAGTGCTGGTCAAAATTCATGCCACTGCTGTGACGGCCAGTGACGTCATTGTGCGCGGCTTTAAAATTCCGCCGTGGAAGCCCATTGGTTTTATGATGGGCGTTGTCGTTGGCTTTGGCAAACCACGTAACCCGGTCCTCGGTATGGTATTGTCGGGCACGGTCGAAGCGGTAGGGCAAGGCGTGCAAAACTACAAGGTTGGTGATGAAGTATTTGCCATCACGGGCACAAACTTTGGCTGTTACGCTGAATATACGTGTGTGCCAGCGCAGCAGAAGCAACCGCTATTCCCGTGGGTACGCCCCGGCATGATGGGTCCCAAACCGCCTTCCATTAGCCATGCAGAAGCCGCCGCTATTCCCTATGGGGTCTTGCTCGCCGCCCATTATTTGCGCGAACTAAATCCCCAGCCGGGCGAGCATGTGCTGGTATACGGTGCTTCGGGCGCAATTGGCACAACTGCCGTACAACTGGCCAAGCAACACTATCAAGTAGAAGTCACCGGGGTATGCAGCACTAGAAACCTCGAACTGGTGCAATCTTTGGGGGCGGATCATGTGCTGGACTACACAGCGCAAGACACACTTGATGACCAGACCCGCTACGACATTGTGCTGGATGCGGTTGGGGTGCGTAAATCATCCAAATTGAAACATGCGGCACGCGATGCAGTGGCCGAAGCAGGGCGTTATATTTCCGTAGACGATGGTACACCTGAAGCCGTTGTTGATGACCTGATGGTTGTGCATGATTTGATTGAAGCAGGCAAATTTCGCCCCGTTATTGACCAGACTTTCGCACTTGAGGACATCGTAGAAGCGCATCGTTATGTTGGCAAGGGGCACAAACGCGGGAATGTCGTGGTCACAATAAGTTCATGACACCCAGAGGCTGTAGATGATTTGCAAAATAGCTCGATAGTGCATAACAAAATGAACAAATGTGCTATCATTTAAGGGGGATTGAATTGAATCGCTTAATGTTCATGGGAGATGCCTGAAAAAACTCATCACAGCTCCATTGCTCATGCGCCTGGACGTGGCACAATAGGCTTACGTAATCTCTAACAATCACCGAGGGCACACGATGCATACGCTAGCCCGATTATTCTCAGTTAAAGCCGACCTTGCCCCGGACGCTATCGAAGCGCGTCTCCGCAGAAAACCGACACCCGGTGAGGTAATCGCGGTACTGATAGCCCTCACATTCCTGATAGCAGTGAGTCTCCTGTTGCCTTATGAACCAGACCCGCAGGATGGGAGTGGCATTGGCGTTGACTGGCGCATTTTTCAAGACGCGGCCACCGCTGAGACCCCCTATTTTAACTTTTACTATTACAACCCCTACTGGCTGTTGCCGCTAATCTATGTAATTCAGCTTGTGGGTGACCATTTCGGGTATTTCATCTGGAATCTGCTCAATTTCGCCGGGGTGCTTTTTGCTGCGCGTGTTTTTGGTGGGAAATTGCCGCCGCTGGTACTCAGTTTTCAGATGGTCTGGGTTATCCTGGCGGGGCAAATCACCGGAGTGATGGTGGCTGGTGCGGCGCTGATGTGGTGGGCAATGCACCGTGGATGGTGGCATGTCGCGGGGCTGGGCGCGCTCTTTGCGATTGGCAAGTACCATTGGGGCGTGCCATTGACGCTGGCAATCTGGCTGTTGAACGATGCCCGCTGGCAAGACCGGGCCCGGGTTTTGATAGTGCCGACGATGGTGGCGCTACTTTCGCTGGTCGTCTATCCGTTGTGGGTGTTGGATGTGCTGGCCAATGTGCAAAACGCCCCGCCCGAAGCCTCGGCCAGCATTAGTTTATGGCAATGGGTGCCCGTGTTGCCGCTGCTGCTGTGGGTGCCCGTCTTGTTGCTACCGATGAGCCGCTCACGCCGCTTGATGCTCGTCGCCACTACCGCTGCTATCGCCATGCCCTATTTCCAGCAGGCCGACCTGATCTTGCTCTTTGCGATGCCAACGGCGTTCATGGCGGTGTTGGGGCAGGCAAGCTGGTTTTTGCTGATGATAGACACCGATTTTTCTTCCTTGCGCTGGCTTTTTGTAGTACCGTTGTTGATCTATGTGCAGTTGGTATGGCCAGTCATTTCAGAATGGCGACGACAATAAGCCCCGAACCTCATCGTAAGGCCAATAGCCGTGGTTGGATAATAGTGAGAGGAATCTACAAAGCCCACCGCGACGGTCAACTTGCAAGGTTATCATCAATGGGGGTGACGCCAGCATGAAACACAAAAGCAGATTAGTATGATAAAGAGAGCAGTGTTATATCATGAACGACACCAGTTGGATTGACCGCGAAAGCTACCCGTTTACCTCGCAGTATATTGATGTACCCGATGGCCGGATGCATTATGTTGACGAAGGACAGGGTGAAACGTTGCTGATGTTGCACGGTACACCGATGTGGTCCTATCTTTACAGGCATCTCATCAGTGGGCTGCGAGACCGTTACCGTGTTGTTGTTCCTGACCATTTAGGCTTTGGCCTTTCAGATAAACCAGCTCACTATAGCTACCGCCCACAGGATCAGGCGCGTAACGTTGCCGCGTTTATTCGTCAACTTGATCTGCATGATATCACATTGGTTGTGCATGACTTCGGTGGCCCCATCGGCCTGTCGTATGCACTCGAAGAACCCGACAACATCCGCCGCTGCGTGATCTTCAACACGTGGCTGTGGCCTTTGCAAGATGATTTTGAGAAAGTGTTGGTCGGTCGCCTTCTGGGTAGTCCGCTGGGGCGGTGGTTGTTCATGCGCTTTAACTTCGAGGTCAACGTGATTACGCCCGCCGCTTTTGGTGATCGCTCAAAGCTGACACGTGCGAACCATGACCACTATCGCCAGCCGTTGCAAGACCGAACCGCACGCCACGCCGTATGGGTATATGCGAAGGAACTGCTGGGCTCACGGGACTGGTATCAGGGCTTATGGGATCAACGTGCTGTGCTAGGCAACATTCCAGCGCTGATTGTGTGGGGCATGAAAGACCCTGTGTTTGGGAAAAAGTATCTTGACCGCTGGCAAAGCATCCTCCCAGAGGCACAGACCGTCACCTTGCCAGAGACTGGACACTATGTGCAAGAGGAGGCAGGTGCGCGACTGCTGCCACACCTTGAGTTGTTTCTTGAATAAGCGCTGGTCCACGCTGCCAACTCAACGAATATTGAGTTCAGCAGTGATTTGCTCGAACAAGTCCTCCAGAGTAAGTTGAGCATAGGTTTGCTGAGTACGGTTAAATGCTTCTGCTCCTAATTGTTGTTCAACCTGATAGAGGAGGGGGCGTAACACATAATGCTCAATAACACTGGCAATACCTGCACGGCGCTTTGTATGCTGTAAAACAGTACTCACCCTCGCGCAGTCATGCAGGTTATTGGTGACCAGCAAATACCACCCATATCCACAGAGACTAATCCAGCAATTAGCGGGGCCTGGCAGTTCAGTGTTGAGTGCAAGATTTTGCACAGCATACTGCCGGGCTAGCGCAAGGTCATCAAGCTGGATACTGGTCAGGCAAAGCATGAGATACAGGTTGCGTTGGCGCTGGTTAGGATCACTTAAGCCTTGATTGGTCTCTACACTCTCTAGAAAGTACTGCCGTGCGCTTTCAAACCGCGCCAGCGCATACTCGATAAACCCCTGAGTATAGATCGTCCACACGAGGCGCTCACGGTCACCAATTTCTTCACAGATGGCACGGCTTTCCTGGGTGTAGGCAATAGCTTCTTCGAACTCTTCATTCAGCAAATAATCCGTAGCAATAACGGACAGTCGGCGTGCGATGCCAGCACGGTCACCAATTTGTTGCTTCAGTTTCAGGCTTCTATGAATTGCTGTTCTATACGCTGGCTGATCGTCCATAGACTGATAGACCAGGCTCAGATTATAGACAACCGTAGAAATGCCACGTAGATCACCGATATCGGTGTAAAGACGTTCACTTTCGGTGAAGTGCTTGATTGCTTGAAGTTGATTACCCTGATCATGTTGTGCTGCAATCCCCATACTATTGTGGGCATGAGCTATCAGTCTTTTGTGGCTCGCTTTTTCTGCATGTTCCAGCGCACGGCGTGACAATTCATATCGTTGCGTCACTGAGTCATCTTGTGTTGATGCCAGCCCCAGCAGTCCCCGAGCCATGCCTTGCTGATCCTGCTGCGCTTCAGCTATTTGAAAAGCGGTTTGAAAGTCAGAAAAAGCGCCAGTACTTTCACCTAGCCGTTGCCTGAAACGGCCACATAAGTAATAAATCGCTGAAACGAAGTCTTCTGGTACATCTTGCTTGAGAATAGTCGTCAGGTAGTGTCGCCCTTCGCGAATATGCGAATTTGCAAGCCAGAATTCACCCAGCGAATGTGCAAGCCTTGCTGCCTCTGATATATAATCCTTTGATAGCATATCGTCCAGCACAGCACGCAGGTTATCTAATTCCGCAGAGAAGGCGTCTATTGCCCTCAGGTACTCACCACCGAATAGCAGCCTATAGTGCTGTTCGGTAAAGTCAATATAAGCGTCTATGTGGGCCTGATGCACCGTCTGTTTGAGGCGCGTGTCCTGGTCCAATTTTTCGAGGGCAAACTGACGAATAAGTGGATGTATGTCATAGCGGCGGGTGTGCGTTTGACTGACAAGTGAGCGCTGGATAAGGGTTTGCAGTACCCGTAGCGATGCGGACGTTATCTTCTGAAAAAGGTCGCGGCTGAAGCTGCTACGGAAAAACGCTGCATACATAAGGGCTTGCTGCTCTGTTTCTGTGAGGCGTTGCCATGTTGGCGAGATGACAGCCGTAATACTGCGCTGCCGCTCAGGAATGTCAGCCAGTTCCGCGCTCAAAAAGTCCAGATTTTGCGCTATTTCTACAGCAATTTCTTCGACTGTAAGTGTATCTCCCCACGTTGCAGCCAGTACCATAGCAAGTGGAACACCACCGACCAATTCCACCACATGTTCGAGTGCGGGGTAGTCTGCTGGTTGCAGCACAAGGTGTGGGTTCATCATGGAGAGCATTTCAGCAAACAAGTCAGCCGCGCCATCCTCAATCGGTGGCAGGTAATAGGCGGTTTCTACCTGTAAATTTAAGCGCTCGCGTGTAGTGACAATGACAGCAATGTCCGGCGCAGACTTTAAGAGTTCAGCCAGTTGGCCTGCCCCCTGCAGGACATGCTCAAAATTATCAACAATTAACAAGATTTGCTTGTCAGCACAGAAATTAACCAGCATATCCAGCGGTGATTGATTACCGCTTATGGTAAGTCCGAGTGCTTCCAGAATAGCGAGACTGATGTCGTCTGGACTGGTAATTGTCGTGAGATCAATGAAGACCGCACCATGAGCATATGACGCACTGATTTGATGCCCAAACTCAAGCGATAAGCGTGATTTGCCCATTCCACCCGGCCCAATAATTGAAATGAGCCGGACATCCGGGTTTTCTATTAACTCCATGAGGTATTGCATATTGTGGTCACGTCCCATAAAGGGGCCGGTGGTGACTGGCAGTTGCAGCGGAAATCTTGTTGGCTGTGCAGAATCTTCATTCGTTACATTGATCACGCCCATGGTCGTTGCAAGGGCAATTGCTTTACTGCGCTGACTGGTGCCCAGTTTGCTGTAAATTTGCTTGTTGTACCAGCGCACAGTCTCTTTGGTGATAAACAAACGGTCTGCAATTTCTCGGTTCGTTAAACCCTCTGCCATCAAAGTCAATATTTCAAGTTCACGTGGCTTGAAACTATCCAATGGTGCTGAAATCTCATCGCTCATATATTGCTTCCCCTACGGTCTCAGGGTCTACACCTTATCTATATAATACGACTTTTAACCAATACCAATACTGCGATTATATCAAAAGACCACCCCCCGGGGGTGGTGACAACCACCCTCCCTGAGATGTATCTTGAAATCATCAAGACAAAACAGCAACTAATCAGGAGAAATCAACATGACACTTGTAAATCGGAATGCACAGTCAGTCAACACCATTGTCGCTGGCAAGCTCAACACAAACGCAACCGAACACACCTCACCGACTACATACAAGCGCATTTTGGTTTTCCTGGATGGCAGCCGGGCGGCAGAGCGCGCACTACCAAAAGCCATCAAGATGGCAAAAGCCAGCGGCGCTTCTATCGTTATTGCCTGTCGCAATCATGCCGGGGTGAATGATTACCTTGCGATCCATATCAGAAACCTCACGCATCAGGGTGTGCAAGCACATGGCTACGTCGTCAATAAAATGATTTCACAGCCAACCGCATGGCTGATTGCATCAGAACATGCGGACGCTGTCGTCTTCGCGCAAAAGGCTGCGGGCTGGTTCGGGTCGATGTTTGGGGGCAATGTGGCTGCACAGTTGCGGGCTGGCACAGATGCTGACATTTTCACCGTCCGCATTTAGTTTAGGTGAGACATCCACGCACGAAACCGAAACTGTAAAGCAGCGATACTCAGTGAAGCCAACCATGCCTGCCATAGCCTCTGTCCTGGTCAGCCAGAGAGGTTAATGAGCAGGCAATCGCTGTGACATCAACGTCTGGTTATTCCTGCACTTTTATCACTTGACGTTAAATGGCTTGCAGTACGGCCTCGAACTGGTGAAACTCATCGCTAACGCCGCCGACCAAGGGCATTGGCGTTTCTCCTGCATAACTGGTCTTTCCAGCGTAGCAGGCGGTCTGGAATTTTCAGGGTGTTTTGGGGGAGTTCTCCGGATGAAAGGTGTCTTTTTGCCAGCAGGTCGGGTTGTGCAGCACATAGTCGCGAATGCGAGCAAGGTCATTGTCATCACGGATGATGTGATTGTGATAGCTCCGTTGCCACAGCCGACGCTCAAAGGGTGGCCAGTGGTACTGTTTGACACCACGACTATAGGCTTTGGTTGTTTCGAGCTTGAACCAATGCATCAGGCGCGTCACAGCAATGTCACGATCATCAGACAACACAATGATGCCATGAATATGGTTGGGCATGACTACCCACGCATCCAATTCAACCGTTGGAAACCGTTCTGTAATCCGTTGCCAGTAGTAGTTGATCATCTCTCCCGCAGCATTGAGATGTATTTGCTGGTCTGCTACGTGGCCGAATAGGGCTTCCCGGTTCTGGGTGCAAACGGTGATGAAATAGGCTCCCTGTTGGCTGTAATCGTATCCGCGTAGGCGTGGTGATTTGCGCTGGTGCCAACGGGGGGG
>DAOTTU010000035.1:0-15062 GCA_034437655.1 Anaerolineae bacterium | reverse complement strand
CGGTTTTCGGGTTGTGTGTGTGCGTCCCCCTTCTCTAAAAACCTGATCACTGTGGGCGGTCGAGCGTAGCGAGAGGATGAGCGCGTGAGCGCGAAGACAGCCCCCCTGCCGCCGTCAGGCGGCCGAAATTGGCCGGCACCGAACGATCTACCCCACCTGATAGATCGCCGGGCGGTAGCGGGGTGCTGGTGGTTCGAGTCCGCGTTCTTTCATGGCTTCAATGATACCTGTTCTGGCAACCAGCACCTGTTCCAGCGCCTCTTGAGGTGTAGCACCATGTGCAGAACACATTTCAAAGTCGGGGATGTCGGCAATGTAGGCTTCATCGTCTTCACTGTAGAAAATGTTAATGTGGTAGTCACGCATGGGGGGTACTCCTTAATCGTTACCATTTAACGTTAGATTATATTTTTCTACCAGACGCAGAAACTGTCGCACCTGATACGGCTTAGCATGGTTGCCTGATGCAGGTTGTATCGACACCGATTGCGGTACATCCGGATGATCGTAAATATGATGACTGCCAGTAATACGATTAAACGAGAACCCGAATGCTAGAATCACCGTTACAAAATCATTGAACTTGACGTTCTTCTGGCTATTGAGCATCCGCTGGTAGAGTTTACGTTTTTTGACCATCACCGTTCGCTTTTTGTTTCAGTCAGTATACCAGCGCCCGGCACTGAAGTACCAGGCTACAAAGGGCAAACGTACCCGGCGGGCACGTCCTCATATGCGGAGATTATGGGCCCGGTTCGTAGGGGGCATGGGTCGATTGGCGAGCATTTGCCGAAATAGAACTATTGTGCCATCCCAAATGCATAAGCTATTTGGTTGCTGTTCCTATGGTCATAGCTACCCGGTTCTATTTTGTCTCAACGTCTGAGTCGCTGTAGTTGAGACTTAAAACGTGACATGGCAGACTCGACCTCACCAAGGGCTTTAACACGCTTTTTCATGATATAGTCGGCATTTTCCTGTGCTTGAGTATGGGCATTATTGAAAGACAGGTGTATGTCTTCCAGTTTTTGCCAGTATAATGCATCAAACTGACGGCGTGTGTTGTCAGACCAAACACCCAGAGCATGAGCGTGTTCACGATCTAGATTAGCAAAGCGTGCATTGAAATCACTGAGTGAGCGTTGCATTGAATGACCTCATTTCGTTAAGTTTCAAAACGGCGCAAATCGGCTAGATACCCACTCATTCGTGACCGCGCACCAGCAATAGTTTCTTTTAGTGTCATGTGCAACATCTGCGACTGTCGCCCGAATGATGCCAGCAAATTTTGTAGATCAATAGCGAGTGTGTTCAGCACTATTTTCTGGCGGTTCAGTGCATCAATACATTCACGGTGAATACGTACTTTTTCGCGATACCGTTCCTCATCAGGGTCAAGTCGATTTAAACTAGCCTGAACACTATGTATTTGCGAGGAAACGTTCTGGATGTCATCCTGTACAGTAGAGCGTAGCTCTTGTAGATAACGATAGGTTTCCTGGTTCGCATCATCAGCTAATTCTGGTACCTGTCGTGTAGCGTCCCTGACAGCTTCTATAGCATGAATTACACGGGTAGGATTGTTCTTCATGCTTAAGTGTCTCCCCGTTCAAAACGTTCAAGGCTTTCGATGCGTTCACGTAAGAAACGTTCATAGCGCATGCTCAGCGCGTTATATGCACGGATTGTCTCTCGCACCTGATTCCAGTCACCTTCAAAGCGTTGATAGGCACGCCCATCCCAGACATCGCGCAGACGTCGCCACGCACTGTCCATCGTCACAAATTCAGTTTTCATGGATTCATCAAAGCGTTCAAGGCTCATTAACAGAGCTTGCAATCGCTCACGCAACAAAGTGACATTAGTTGGTTGACTCATTGTGTTGTCTCCTGTGTGCTAACGGCGGCCAAAGTAGTCATCCAGGGCCCGTTTGCGTTGTATCAGAAACTGAAGGTAGCGTTCGGCATCTTGCTGGCGATACCGTTTGATTTTAGCTTCCATTTCTTGCCATTCGCGTTCGAACTGGGCTCGGGTCGCATCATTTGTCCAGACCTCATCAGCCGCATCCCATTGACGTTGCAGATTGTCCCAGTCTTCACTTATTTTTGCATTAAACTGATCTAGAATTTTGAGAAAACGTTGCAGTTCTTCATAGAGCGCGTCCATTGACATGACTGATGCCTCCTAATTGTTTGCTGGGTAAATGGTGAAGTTGGAAAAATAGACATCACTTGTCTCATCTTCCCAGGCGTAATTTGTAATGTATAGTTGCACAGGGTCAGAATGGATGCGGTCTGAAACCCCACGTGATCGCCAATAGTCATCGCCGTTTTCGCGAAAGAAAAATTCAACTTCCGAATCGCGCCGCACAATACGCAACTGAACCATTTGATTATCATAGTCAGTCGTTCGAGCCAGACTATAAAATGGATTGGTCGCAAGGCTGAGCGTCTGTGCCTTTAGATCATACTGAATGCGTGACCATGCGTTTGGGTTTTCCGCGCTCCGAATCCCAAAGCCAACTGTGCGCCCGCCTTGTGTCTCAGCATCGGTTACATCAACACTGATGTCGGCGATAAAGTCACCTTCAATATCATATGTTAGAAGTGGCGCTGTGGTCACATCACCATACAAGCCAGTTTCTGCCGCAGCATGTAAAAGCAATATCGACTGATCTGTTGATGAAACCTGGTAATAGCTGGTTCCGCGTGCAGTATCAGGCACCCATTGCAGCGGTGGTTGCAGTTGTGGGCTACCGGGAAACAGTGCAAAGTTAATTGTTCGCGGTGGGCCAAAAGCGCTTTCAAGATTTTCAGCGGCTGCGTAGGGTTCAAGCAAGTTGGTATATAGCCAGAACCCGGTGCCCATGGCCACCACGATGATTGGCACAGCGACCAGACTACCGCGTACCCCTTTCCAACGGTCATCATGAAATTTGGGGCTAAGCATCATGGCAAGTTTCTGGCGTGGCGACTCAATGAGTACTTGTTCCAAAAAAACAAAGGGAAGCGCGATAAACCCAGCAAACACAAAAACGATTAAGCAGCCTGCATTTTCTGTTTGAACAGTATTGTCCGAAACATAGAACAATGCGAGGACACTTAAAGCGTGGAATCCAAGCATCAACAGTGCTGACAATACATCTACACCACCTTGACCTGTCAAAATAAAGAACAGTGGAATATAGAGAGCCAGCGTGTTAATCGGGATTCCGACATCACTGTCTTCTTGCGACAGCGACGCGACGGATGCAACACCACCAATCACCGCTGACATCAGTAAAAGGTTGGCTTCAGCAATGAATGTGCCACCGCCGAACACTAAAGGAATCAATATGAGCAATACCAGCACCATCACCACTTGATAGATAACACCCAGCGGAATCCCCCAGACAAGTTTCCACAATTCTGATGCGGTTTCTTGCTGTGACGCAAGCAGGCTACTGTGTTGGTGTAGTAATGTATTGAGTTGCTTTTCAGATTGGTTAAAATCCTGTGTGGCATCTTCAAATGCGGTATATGCAACTTGTGAGTCTGCTTCGCGTGCTACAGCTTGAATATTAGTGGGCAGCGGCATATCTGCCTGGGCCTGTGGATCAAATTTCTTGTACTTGCCTGAAGTCTTGCCAAAGCGTCGCTGTAGTTGCTGAAGACGATCCTGTGACCGGTACACTTGTTGCCCTGTAGTTTGAGGGGCTTCACGTGGGTTTGGGTCATGCTGTGTAAACCGTTCCTGCAACCGTTGCATTTCCTTATCATAGCTTTGACGTAATCGAGCCTCGAGTTGTTGATAGTCCTGATGGGCAGCATGTGCCGCATCAAGCGCATCACAGAGTTGGTGATAATTTTGATAGACCGTGTTATTCCTGTTTGTCATTTTGCACCATTCCGTTTGTGGAGTTGCTGACCAAAGGCCTGCAAAATGCGTGATGCCTGGCGCGGAGAAGCTGGCAGTGCATACGGTTTAAACTTCTCAATTTGCTGGTTGTTTTCTTCGTTATACAGCAGTGCTAAGTGCTTATTATCTTTGAGGCGGCCAGCAGCAGTCGAATTGATAAACGTTGCTGAATCATCCTCGTTCATTGGTAATGCAATACGACAGTCAAAATAGCCAAGCGTGCGACGTTCTAGTTGCTTGTCAAACGTCATAAAGCGGTCATACCAGCAGAGGACATGGACACCGACTTCTGGCCCACGCTGTATAATAGTTGTGAGCTGCTTGCCATGCTCAGACTGCTCTGTTCCCCCATACGCACCCGGTATCGGTCGGAGTTTTGGTAGACGATGTGCCCCCACGATGACGAAAACAATGGTGGGGTCGCTAATCTGTTCGCCAGCATCGTAGCGTTGTTGACGACGCTCAACAACACCATAGATCGCTGCTATCATCTTTTCGGCACGTCGGCGATCCGTTATTTTGATGTCATGCGGAAAATGTTGTTTAAGGAGTTTGAACGTGTGTTCCCATGCCGTTTCAGCCAGTGACAGATCAATGACATAGAAGGCAAGTTGTTTCGGTGGCAGTTGCCCCATGAGACTAACCAAACCGACACTCAGCATTCCCACGACAACCTGTTCGTTGTCACCAACAATGATAAGGTTGGAACGATCTCGACGACGCATTGGAACGGCTGTATGAGGCTTAATCTCAACAGCTTCACCAACCCATAGCAATGTCGGAAATTCACTCGCAGCCCAGTCACGCAGGTTTAAGCGTTGCTTCAGGTATGAATGGGGTGGGTAGTCTTTTTCTGTGTAGAGGTTTCTCAAATGTGTATTGTCGGCAATGTCGGCATCATTGCCACCATTGAACACGACCAGGGGACGTTGGCGTTTGAAGTTAATCTGCGCTGCATGCTGTTGGATACTACTTAAGCTATCCACGATTTCTTCATTCGAGAGGAATGCGATCTGGCCCGGCGAATTGAATTCACGTAACCCCCCGCCATCGTTATAGATCACTTCACCCGGCCGTTCAAGCGTCCGTACGGCAGTAACGTTGTTGGCGTCAAGCAAAGCTGCTGCTTCTTGCTCTGAAGATTGTAATACAATGCGTACCCCGAACTGGTCATAAACTTTCGAATCAAGCTCACTGACACGCACAGATTGTGAGCCTAGCACCATATGAATGCCAAATGAACGGCCACGCCTTGCAACATCTTCAATAATACTAGCGATCTCTGTAGTAAGGGCGTCTTGCTCTGCAAACAGAATTTGAAATTCATCAATAACAAGTAGAATACGCGGCAGCGAGCGTCCAGTTCTGGTACGGTATGTGATAATGTCCTGGGCATTCGCATCTTTAAAAAGTTGACCACGTTGCATCAGCTCTTTCTGGATTGCACGTAATACACTAACCCCAAACTCACGTTCGCTTTCAATTCCAATAACACGGGCATGGGGCAAGGCATGGTCCGCATAGGGCTTAAACTCAACCCCTTCTTTGAAATCGATAAGATACAATTCAACTTCTTCTGGAGAGTAAGTTGTGCTAACTGCGTTGATGAGAACGTGGAAGAACGTACTTTTACCAGACCCCGTTCGCCCACCAACAAGCGCATGGCTCGCATTCCGTCCAGATTTATTGCCAACCCAGAACAGCAATTTGTCGCGTGCGCCACTCAAACCAATCGGTACTTCTACGCGCTCGGTTGCCTCCGTATTCCAGAATGAACGTGCCCCGGCTTGAGATTGGATTCGGTCAAAAGCAATGCCTTGAAAACCGCCTTCATCAGCCTTCTCACTGATTCGATCCATGATCTGGTTGAAGATTGTGCTATCAAGCAAACGGTCTGGTGTAAAAGCGTGCGTTATGTTTCCCATTCGTACACTAAAACTTTGTTTCTCGAGACGAATCAGGGTTGCTGTTTCATACAAAGCGCGTAGATTAACGTCCGGTGGCAGGCG
This sequence comes from Anaerolineae bacterium, assembly GCA_034437655.1. GTDB lineage: Bacteria > Chloroflexota > Anaerolineae > Aggregatilineales > J027 > J027. The sequence continues at coordinate 9,156 of DAOTTU010000035.1, read as the reverse complement.
TGTATCGCGGTTAACATGAATCAGTAAATAGATGCCTGTTTTGACGCCTTTCTGTGCAAGACTGATTAGACGTGTAATGGCTTCATTGTCAAAGCGAGTTGGGAAATCGGCAACAGCCAGCACACGATAGGGTTCAACAATGGCACCAGCGTCCACATTGTAATCCTCAATGGTGTCATAGTCGCTTGAAAGGTAGGTGGTTGTCACACGCCTTAAGTGTTCAATCAATTCCTGCATCTGGTCACGGATTTCGTGGGTTTCTGTATATACAGTTTGTCCCCGAATGGACTCGGGTAGCCTTTTGAATGGGAACGTATCCCCCACGGCGAGCGGGTCAAGCATGACTAACCGTGTAGAGAGTACAGGTGCAAAGATAACGATGCGCGTGAGTAGGTTTTGCAGCAATGAGAGTGCTTGCTCGCGGCCATAGTCGTTGGATTCAATAATGATATGACCATGCCCAATAAATGGTGCAAATGCAGTCGTATCATTCAATACCACGCCATACTGGTGGCGTATATTTCCAAGCCTCAGAATATAAGGAAGCTGCCAGTCCTGATTTATATCACTTTGAGTTTGTTGGTGCAGGATAGGTTCATACGTGCGCCAGCGTGAATCCATCCAATCGACTGCATGAATACCGAGTGCATGGGTGGCGTGCTGAATCTTGCGCTGTGCAGCATCAATAGAGCGGGTATAAGACCTATGACTGCGTTGTAGCTCATTCTCCAGTACAGTTTGTAAGTCAGTTGTGAGCGTTGAGTATTCTGCTTGTGCCCGGTCAGTCAGTTTGCCTTGCCAAAATTGTGCTGTGGTAAGCGCATGGAGCATAGACTGATAAGTACTGCGAATGTCGTGACGTATTTTTCGTTTAGATGGCACGGCGTTTCCCCAAACTCAATCAGTAACGATTATTTTTTAACATCAATAACGTGAAACGTTACCGTTGTCCATGAACATTCAGACAAGTGTATGCTTGTCATTTTTGACAAGGGGCATAAAATCCTTATGTAGCCTATATTATTTGATGTAGAAGGATTTGGTGAAACGATGGCGCACAGCTTCGGACTATTCGTGGCGAAATACCTGGATGACACGATGAACCAGGCCCGTCTGGCAGATGCACTCGGCAAAGATGAAGCCTATGTCTCACGAATGCTGAATAAGGGGCAGTACATCAAGTCTCATGAGAAAGGGCGACACACTATTCTCACAGTAGTACAAACCTTACACAATCATCACGGCACTCTGACCCTTGATGAAGTTAATGAACTGCTGCTTGAACTGGGTAAAGCCCCCTTAAATCCGAGTGATGATCGTGAAGCCCTGTTGATTGGCAGCCTGGGCTCGGCAGATGTGGCTGAGCATCAACCCGAACTGCCACCCCAACCTGATAGTCCGCCAATGACCGAAAGTCAACCAGATAAATTTCACTTCTTATCGCAACAGTGGACAATCGTAGCCATCACTGTCTTCCTTCTGCTGTTGCTCGCGGGTGTTGGTTTCATCGTGTTGGGGCAGGATTCTACTCCGAACGAAACCACCAGTGATGCGCTGATTCGTCAATCTGACACACCACAATTGGTTGGTGTAGATGCCTCAAGACCTCAATCCTTCATCCAGGCGTATGAACTGCTTGGGGGATATGACCTTCTTGGTGACCCTATCATTGATGAGACAAATGGCACAGTACAGAAAATGACTGTCTGTGGAAAACGGTTAGAGATTCAATTTTTCGAAGGTTGTGCCTGGTGTCGTCCTTTTGCGTTGGTCTGGCATGATGAATTGGATAATGTAATCACAATTCACGGCTCTATCCTGACTACTTTTCTAGATGCAGACGTGCGTGAATCGCAACTGTGCTTGCCAGTTGCTACACAGTCGCCATCTCTGCACGAAGCCCCCTTCCGTACTCAATACGGACGTGAAGGATTCTATCAGACATTTGAACAAGGCACTGCATTCGTAACCAGTATGGATGGGTGGCGGACACATGTCGTGCCGAGCGCAGTCTACGAACGTTTTGTTGGTGCTGGTGGTCTAGATGGTACATATGGCTTCCCAATCGGCCCATTCATTGAGGATTTCCAGCGTTTTGAGAACGGAACCATCTCATTGTCCCAGAGCTACGCCGAAGCCGAGTGGGTTGAGCAATCTCCGAGTCCGGTGCAGGTCACGCATGGACAGTCAGCGACCGTGAGTGTACGTCTACGCAACATGGGCAACGAGGTCTGGGATACCCGATATACTTTGCGCGTGCAAGAACCCACATATGACGCTGAAAAATTCGCTTGTGATGATTGGGATAGCCCCACTATTGCTGCAACACTGGACACCCGCGTTGAACCGGGCGAAATCGGCACCTTTAGTTTTTCCCTATGTCCCGTTGCAACGCTTGAAGTGGGTGAATATACGCCAAATTGGATATTATTTCGCAATGAAGCGCCAGTCCCAAATTATCGCAATGGTAATGCTGACAATGTTACAACAGCATGGTGGGAAGTGGTGGTCAATAACAATTGATGGAGATCAGGAATCTTATACCAGGTTCGGGCGATTAACAACCATAAAATGGGCAGGGTTGTCTTCTTGCAGAAGCCAACACAGCCTCTACGCAACCTCATCAGACCTTTGTTGAACGTTTTGCTGAATGGCCTGCCTTACCTTGCTACTGTGTGGTCTCTTTAGCGCACAGTCTACACCCTTCTGCCAATAATCTGAAAATGATCTGCTCGGCGGTGTTGTTCATTGGTTTCGACTAATGCTTGGGTCATGGCTTGACTCATACCGGTTGTTGCAGGGGTATGTACAGATAAATTTCGAGCAGAGAACGCAAATAAACCCCGCGAAAAGCAGTAATTGACTGAAAAGTAAGAACTTTCTTGAAAATCTCTTACGGTTCTTGAAATTTGAGTCTATACACTCAAAAACAGTCAAGACCAAACATCACACAAAGGAGATAGCAAGAAAGTGAAACTTACAACTACCCTTGTACTGATCTGTTCATTACTATTGATCGGCAACGTTGCCTTTGCTCAGGATCCAGGTGATAATGCAGCACCACTCACCGCCACTGAAGCCGAAGCAATTGTGCTAGAACACTACCCTGATACCAGCGTTGTTCTCGTTGAGCGTGAATTTGATGACGATACACAACTATGGGACGTTAAGCTGAACAACGGTCTGGCCGTTTATGTCAACGCCCAAAGTGGTGCAATTGTCGAGCTTGAACCCTGGCAAGGTGAATGGGACGGCATTGATCTCGCCAATTTCGTGTTGCCAATTCAGGATGTTGAACCTATCGAGGTTGGTAACGGCGGCGTGGATTTCCTACAGGCGGAAGCCATTGCGCTGCGTTACTATCCCGGTGCCAGCGTTGTGGCGCTTGAACTGGATGACGACAATGAGTTCTTTGCCTGGGATGTCATGCTCAATAACGGAATGGCAGTCTATATTCATACCGAAACGGGCGAGGTGCTGGAGTTCGAAATGTGGACGGGAGAGTGGCGTAACACCAGTGACGATGGCACCCCCCCCTGGGCTGGTTTCCCCGGTGGACGCCGCGCATGGGAAACGCAACGCGCATCTGAGACACCTGCCGATACAACCGCAAGTACAGCAGACAGCATTACTGCTGTTGAAGCGCAGCAGATTGCCCTGCAACTTTTCCCCAGTATGACCGTTACCGATATCGAGCGCGATGTAGAGTACGGTATTCCGGTCTGGGATATTGAACTTAGCAATGGCGTTAGTATTGAAATTGCTATTGCTGATGGCACCATCGTTGAAATCTCTGATGCCGGGCAAGACTGGGAAAATCCTGCTATTGTTGATCAAACCTCCCCAGCACCTGCATCTGGTCAACCCGGTAGTGGCAGCGATGGCATTACATCTGCACAGGCGCAGCAAATTGCACTGAATCAGTTCCCCGGTACGACGGTTGTAGACGTTGAAACTGACACCGAATATGGCGTTCCCGTCTGGGATGTTGAACTCAGCAACGGCGTCAGTCTCGATATTTCTAGAATTGACGGTACTATCATCGAAATCTATGGCAGTGGTCAGGACTCTGAAAACCCAGCTTATGACGATGACCGCTGGGAAGATGATCAGTCTGCTGATGATGATTGGTCGGAAAGCCCGTCTTATGACGAAGATGATTGGGATGATGAGGATGATTGGCAGGACGAAGACTGGAATGACGATGATGATGATGACTGGGACGATGACGATGATGATGACGACGACTGGGATTAATTCTGACATCGTCAACGATAGATTTGTGAAGTAGAGGGTCAGGGTAATGCGGGTGTTATTCGTCGAAGATGAAGTAGGGATTGCACAATTCGTGCAGAAAGGTCTACACGAGGCTGGCCATGTGGTTGACTGGGTTCAGAACGCTGACGAAGGGCTACATTTCGCTCAAAGCCAGCGGTACGATGTCATGGTTCTCGACATTATCCTGGTCGGTCAAAGTGGGCTGGACTTGCTGAAGACGCTACGAACGCATAACATCCGCACCCCGGTTCTGATGTTGACCGCCCTCGATGCGGTTGACGACCGGGTACGCGGGTTGCAGGCCGGGGCAGACGATTATCTGGTCAAGCCTTTCGACTTCTCCGAATTGCTGGCCCGTATCGAGGCGCTTGCCCGCCGGCCACCATTGCAAATCGACACGGTGCTGCATGTGGCTAATCTGGAACTTGATACAGTCAGGCGCACGCTGCGCTGTAATGACCAGCTTCTTGACCTCAGCCAACGTGAGTTCATGCTGCTGGAGTATCTGATGCGTAATGCGGGTCAAACCCTGACCCGGACGCAAATTGGTGAACGTGTCTGGGGACTGGATTATGCGCACGAATCAAAAGTCATTGATGTCTATGTGGGTTATCTACGCCGCAAACTTGAGCCCCACAACGCCGCAACACTCATTCAAACCGTTCGGGGCGTGGGATTTCGCTTGAATACTGATGTATAGATTCCGAACGATTCGTTTCCGCTTAACGCTATGGTACGTGCTGTTGCTGGGGCTGACGTTGCTTGGCTTCAGCCTGTATCTATTCGTTGAACTGCGGGCAAATCTGATTAATCAGGTTGATCGCAGTGTCCAGACAGGCGCTATTCAGGCACTTACACGGCTGGAAACCAGTAGCACACCTCGTTTTTCCACAGGCACCACTACTGGAGCGGTGGTCGGGGAAGAGCTGAAACAATCCGGGGTATCTTTGCGGCTTATTGATAATAATGGTAACGCGTTGGACGGTCTCGGTGCTTATCAAACGCTACCGCCCTGGTCACCAGATGGTCCCGGTTATGCCACGCTGGTTAACGAAAGCGGTATCTGGCGGGTGTATAGTCGTCCGCTTCAGTTTCGCGGCGATGAAGTGACCGTGTGGTTGCAGTCCGTTCAATCACTTGATGGTGTATATAATACTCTGGATAATTTTCTCATGGTGATCGTGCTGGGGATGCCACTGATTCTGGTTGTTGCCTCAGCAGGCGGTATGTTCCTGGCCGACCGCGCACTACGTCCGGTTGACCGCATGACACGGACGGCCGGAACCATTGAGGCCGATCAGCTTGACCGTCGCATTGGTTACACAGGGCCGCCGGACGAAATTGGTCGCCTGGCGCAGACTTTGGATAAGATGCTCGGTCGTCTGCAGACCTCATTTAAAACAGAACGGCGCTTTACGGCTGATGCGTCGCATGAACTGCGCACGCCGCTGACGGTCATCAAGGGGAATCTGGATGTTGCACTGAGTCGCGAGCGTAGCACTCAAGACTATGTCGAGACCCTGCAAAACATCCATGTAGAGAACGAACGGTTAATCCGGTTGGTCAATCGGTTGTTGTACCTGGCACAATTGGATGCTGCTCCCTTGCAACCCCGGACCGAGCAGCTTGATCCAGGTGAATTGCTGCAACCAGTTGTTGAGCAGGTACACCTACTGGCGGCTGAACGACAGATTACAATTACATGCGAAACGCCACCGATGCCGTCTATCTATGGCAATACGGATCACCTCATTCAGTTATTCCTCAACCTTATTGAAAATGCGGTGAAATACACCCATGTCGGCGGTGCTGTTCAAATCATGACTGCATACCATAAGCCCAATATCAAAGTGATAATCAGGGATAACGGTCCCGGCATTCCTGAAGAACATCTGCCACATCTATTCAAACGCTTCTATCGTGTACAGTCCGCTAACCAGTCTAAAGGGACTGGGCTCGGATTAGCCGTTGCACATAGCATTGCTATAGAGCATGGCGGCACGATTGCTGTTGAAAGTCAAGTCGGGCGCGGCACAACCTTTACAGTACAACTGCCCGTGAAACGAGGTTCTGCTTGAAGACAAAATTTCGTTACATCGCAATTACAGTGATCAGTGGCATATTGCTTGCTGTTGGGTTTCGTGAAGTCCGGGAATTGCTTGTTCGCCCTACCGCCTCTGAAGGTGAACTGATAGTTATAGACCAGCGCGCTGTGCGTGTTGACTTTAGCACCAGTGGAACAAGTAACGACACCATGACTCTATTGAGCATTGTCGAACCCCAACCCGCATCCAGACTGGCTTTGCCACCAGCATTGCCTGACGGTATCACTGTAGATCGTGCCCTTGAAATTGCACAAACCGTTGCACGCGATATGGACGCCGTTATCACTGAAATTCGACTGAAACGTGAACAGGGTGTGTTACTTTACCATGTTGATTTTAGCAATCAACTGCGTGTCCTTGTTGACGCTGATAGCGGACAAATTCTGGAGGTCAATCCACGTGGTAGCGACAGCGATGAGCGTGCTATGCTACGTCAGGGCATTACGTCTGAATTTGATATTCTGGCCGCAATTGAACTGGCCACCCAACGTTATCCTGATACTGTTTTTATGGAAGCCGAACTGCAAGAAGAAGACGGTATACTGGTTTACACAATTGAGTTGAATAACGAACTGGTGGTCTACATTGATGCGGAAACAGGGCACTATTTGTTCACTGAATTGGATGGGGAACGCTGGCAAAGTGACCTGCCAAACCCTAACATGGCACAAATCGCGCCAAACGCAGCTTTAGCGACTGCACTGGAGCTTTTCCCTGCGGCGAACGTTGAAGAATGGGAACTCACCGTTGAAGGCGGCAGGTTGGTTTACGATGTTGAGCTTAATAATAACACGGCGGTGTATGTCGATGCCATAACTGGCGTTGTGATGCAAGTTGAACGTGAGATGAACAATTGACAACCAGATTGTCGAAAAAGTGCCGCGTGTAAAATCTGCAAGTAGAGGCTTGTAAAAGGGTTTAGATTACGGGTTTCGCACACAACCTTCACCGAGATTAAAACAGCCAGTGCTTACCGGATGCGTTGGTCTGCGGCTTGCGCTCATGCGGATTAGGTGGCTTCAGGCTCGGTTGCCGTAGCGTCCAGCCGTGCTGTTTCTTAAAGCAGAACTCGCGGTCGGGTTCGGGACGGTCAGCGCGGCCGTACATTTGCGGAATGTCAGTCTCATCAAACAGCGGGACGTTAGTACCCTGCCAATTGCGATACGGTGGCTCAATCAGGCGAATGAGTAGCAACGCAGGGTGTGGCGTTCGCGCCGTGTCATGACACGGGCTGCATTCTGGGCCAAAGCGGCATGTTTGCGGCACGAAAACCCCGTCGTCACGGGGATACGCTTGTCAGTCGCGCCCGCCGTCAATATGCGTTGCACGCACATCATTACCTCACGCTTGCTTGTTGCTTTCGCTCGTCCGAATTACCTCTCATCCTCGATGAGGTCTGGCACCTCGGCATGCAATATGTGATTGAGTACGCTTGTTTTCCCCGCACCAAGGAATCCTGTCAGGATCGTAACAGGAACAGATTTCGGCAAAGGCGTATCATTTCTAGGTGTCATATTTTTCGTATCCACAGTTGAAGTATCACACCATTGACATTCTACTCTAAATGATACAAAGTATCAATTGCAGTATCTTAAGATAGAGAAAGTCAACCAATGAAAATTGCTTACGTCTTTGCAACTCCAAAAGGCACTGGACTCCTGCACAAACGACGCTTAACTGTTCTCTCGACGTCCTGGAGTGAATAGTGATATGAGCGAACGACACTATGAGGTGGCTATCATAGGCGGGGGGGCGGCGGGTCTGCAAGCAACGCTAATCCTTGCCCGCACACGCAAGAAGATTCTCGTTTTCGATTCCCCGGATGCACCACGTAATGGCGCATCGCACGGTGTACATAACTTTCTCGGGTTGGATGGGCTTCTGCCATCTGAAATTCGGGAGCAGGCATGGCGGCAGATTGATGTCTATAACAGTGCGGAACTACGAGCAGAACGGGTGACAGACGTACAAGCCAATGAAGCTGGCTTTGCTGTGTTTAGCGAGTCCGGTACATGGGTAACCGCAAAGCATGTTGTGCTGGCACTCGGCTATCGCGATATATACCCGGATGTCCCGGGCTTCATAGACTGCTGGGGCGATACCATTATTCCCTGTCCGTTTTGTGATGGGTATGAAAATCGAGATCGTGTTTGGGGATTGGTTGCAACATCGCCACTGGCACTCGAACATATGCCGCAGCTTTATCATAATTGGACGACCGAAACAGTCCTCATCGTTTCGCCGGATGTGACAATCAGCGCTGCACAACGCACAAACTTAAGCGCACACGGTATCCAGATACACAACGGAGAGATCATTGAAGTCCATCATCTAAATGGTAAGATTGAGGCGGTCACGCTGAGTCAAGGTGAACGTATTGCAGTTGGCACCTTATGGTGGCGACCCGAAGAAGCACCGCAACCACTCACCGAAAGCGTAATCGAAAATTTCAATCTTACATTAGACGAAAATGGCTATATCAAGACCGATGCTCAATTTCAGACAGCAGTCCAGGGTTTGTGGGCTGTTGGAGATGTGAAAGGCTGGGCAACAGCACTTGGTGCGGCCGCTCAAGCAAGCCGGGCGGCATATGCCATCACGCTTGCTTGGTACGCTGAAGAAGGGATGGAGAAATGACAATGCAAAAGCAACTTCCGGTGACTGTACTTTCTGGATTTCTTGGCGCAGGCAAAACAACGCTGCTGAACCACGTATTGAGTAATCGCGAGGGATTGCGTGTGGCGGTGATTGTCAACGATATGAGCGAAGTCAA
>DAOTTU010000034.1:0-3375 GCA_034437655.1 Anaerolineae bacterium | reverse complement strand
TCGCGATGCTCACTGGAACATCGAGACGCTCGAATTGAGCGAACCGGTGCGCGACTTCGAGATCTCTCGGGAGATGTTGTGCGCGGTGACAGACATCGGCGAGGTCCATTGCTGGAGGTTTTACCCCTCGGGGTTCGGGGGGCGCCGCCCCCCGATGCCATTTCAAGAGGAGCCGACCCATCGCACATGGCGAGAGGTCAGCCTTCGACTCCGAGATGCGTGCGCCTCAGATCGTGATGGCGAGGTGGCATGCTGGCCCCGAGAGAGGCCCCCGATGACCCAGGGTCGCACCCCCTTTTATTCGTCCCCTCTGGGGGGGACTGGCTCGATGTTTAACCATCGGGACTTTGAGCCCCCTGAGCACCCGGTGCGCGGCCTCGTGGCCGGGTTCGTGCACATGTGCGGGTTAACCGATGAGCACAGGGTCAGCTGCTGGGGGCATCGCGCCGAGTACTTCAACAGCGCCTACCCCGACACGCCATTCTCCCGGCTCTACGCCGCAGGGCACACCCTGTGCGGCATCAGGCGTGGCGATGGGCGCCTGCTGTGCTGGGGGGCATTTGAGAAGTCCTGAGGGCGGGTGCAGTCGCGCCCGGGGGTAGGGTTATGATAGGTTTTTGATCATCAATACCAGCTCGCCGGGACCGTCTGTAGGCTCCACATGCCAGCACCTAGAACCCGTCTTCGTCTTCGGCGGCATCGTAATAATCGCTGCGTTCGAAATAATCGGACTCAGCATCTTCATAACGATAAAAGCGACGTGCGCCGGGCGGCTCATCGTCGTCGTCGTCGTCATCATCATCACCGTCATTGCGGCGTTTGCGTGCGGCGTCAGGGTCGCTGCTGCTAGCGAACAGGTTGCCGACCAGCGCGCCCAGCACCAGCCCGACCACAACCCATGCCGGATTGCCGAGGCTGCTGGCTGCATATCCGCCGCCCAGCAACCCCAACACGATCCCAATTAATAATCCACTGCGAGACAATCACTATCCCTGTCTAGAATACCGCCGCCCACAGCGCTTCCTGGAAATATTCCCAGATATTGTGCATCAGATCGCTAACGTTCTGCGCGTCGGTATCGTCATAATCGCCGTCTTTGTTGCCCACACCAACCAGTGCCACAATGCGGCCATCGCCGAACACGGGGAGGTTCATGTGGTTAATCACCGGGACGTGGCCTTCTGGCAAGCCGTGCTTGGAAGGACGCATTGAGCCAACGTAGTCATTGGTGATAATCGGCTGCCGTTCGCGGATGGCGTCGCCCCAGAGGCCAGTCTCGTCTACCCGATAGACGTTTTCAGGGTCAACAATCATACATCCGTCCATCACCTGCTTGGAATAACCCAACAGGGTCAGGTGTTCTTCGTCCATATCTGTTGCGTAAAAATAGGCAATCTTTGAGTCTGTGATCTGGCAAAGTTGTTCAATAATAGCGTCGCGAAATTCGGGCATCGGGCGGTCTGTGAGTTGGTCGAGGTTTACCAGTGCTTGTTCTACGTTTGGGTTCATCGGAATTATTCTCCCCTTAATGCTAATCAACGATGTGTTAATTCATGCTTAATTTATACAATATCTGCACTGGCGGGGCAACAAAAATGGGGGCGAACAATGACACATGTCATGCAAGGTTATAACACTTCGCGCCGCAACACGACCACCGCGCCAGCAATGAACAGCACTACCCCTAACAACGCAACCCGCTCAGCGGCATGGTTCCGGCTTTGGGCTGGCAACGGTAGCGCGAAAAGACTGGTAGACTCACGGCTTAATTCGTGCCAGCCGCCTGTCTCAAGGTTGACGATGGCGCTGACAACTTCGGGGCTGTTGCTCGGCCGCCAGGTCATCATACGGTAAGGGGTGCCGGGCATCACCGTTGGGAGGGTCAAAACTCGTGTGGGGAGCCGCAGCAGGCTCGTTGCACGGTCGGGGGCATCCACACGCCAGAGCTGGGTCTGGTTGTTGTCAAGGCTGGTGAGATAAAGCTGTTCATCTTGCCAGAAATGCCATTGGATTTCGCCAGCGGGCAGGGTAAACAACGTGCGGCGTTGCGTGGTGCTGGCATCGACCTCAAGCACTTGCCTTTGATCGTCACTGATATACACAACCGCGTCCAGCCGGAAGCCAGCGTCGGTACGGGTAAAACGTTCTGTACGCCCCGAAAGCGCTCCCGGCTCAAGTGTCAGTGTGGTGGCTGTCTGCGTAGCGTAGTTGTATTGCAGCAGCGCATCGTCCAGCGTGGCATACAGCGCGTTGGGTGTGGTGCGCCACAGTTGCACATCTTCGGGCAAATTCGGCACGGGGCCGAAGGTGCAGTCGGTCAAATTTAAGACTCGCAAGCGTGAACGCAACCCGACCCCACGCACCTGCATCGCCACGGCAAGCATCTCCTGTTCTGACAGCGTTTCCACCAGGCGCAAACCCTCGATCACATTGTCCGTAGCACGCATCATGGTGCAGAGCGGGTCGGGTTGGGTGTTGGGCGAAGGGTTAAGGGCGGGGTCAATGTGCCAGATGTTGATAAGCTGTACGTCACTGTCGCCGCGTGCGTCGGTGGCGCTCCATAACCAGATGTGATTGTCTGCGCCGAGGTGAAAGCCGATGTTATCGCTTTCGACTTCAACCAGCGTGGTGAGTGTGTCGGTGGCAAAGTTGTATTGCACCGCACGAAAAATCTGGCCGGCGTTGGTGTCGGGGTTGCGCATTCCCCGGTTGATGCGTTCGCGGGTGATAATCAAGACTCGTTCGTTCGGTGCTGCAAAGTAGTTGTGAACCCAGCGCCAGCCCCGCACGCCGACCGTCACCCGTTCCAGTTCGCGCCCATGATGGTTCACGGCGATCAGGTTCAGCGCGGTGGCGTCGGTTTGCTCATAGAACCATACACGGTCTGGCGTGGCCTCTAGCAGGCCGTTTACGCTATCCGTCGCGGCGGTGAATAGTGGGCGGGCGCGGGTGCCGTCGGGGTAGGTGCGGCTGTAGCGGGGGGATTCGATGGCCGCGTTGTTGAGCATCCAGAAACCGACGTTGCTTTCAGCGGGGCGGGTCGCGATAAGGGCGGCGAGGACGCTCAGCGTGAAGGCAAACATGATGGTGATGATCGCAAGGGTGCGCATAGGAATAATCCTTTGATACCAGGATTGGTACAGTCGGCGGTAGATATGCTTCGGGTGGAGTCATCCAAACCCCGGACGGGCCGTTTGTCACACGTGGCAGGGTTGCGACACTCTGCAACGCAGAAAGCATGTTGCTGACGACGCATTGGAAAACCGTCGCTAGCCCGGTGTCGTGCGCTCACACTGGACTCAAGTCCGCGTGAGCGAGGGCCCTGCGCGTCAGGAGCGGCTCACCGAGCAGGCGAACTTCAGTTCTGTCTGCTCG
>DAOTTU010000033.1:0-13653 GCA_034437655.1 Anaerolineae bacterium | reverse complement strand
TACCGCGCTTGCGTTTACCTTTACCCTACCCCTACAGCGTGTGACAAACGGGATGTCCGTCACACAACGGGCGATCAAAAAATCAGGCACAATGTTCAAGGTTTAGCGGTTGCACCCGTATCCTGCACCGCGTCCCGCATTCTCCCATCGAAAAGATGTTGCAGTTGCGGCATGGTTACCTCAGTTCATCATCTTTATCTGACTTTGCAAAAGTCCTGCTGCAACCGCCCTGCATCTCCCCCATTTTCGCGCCCATCTGTTATAATGTCCGCATCTGAAACACAGCCATTAAAGAGGAGGCGACCATGCCGCGCAGCCCCTTCACCGACGACTGGCACGACCTGCAAACCGCACAATTTGCCCATACCATGCGCACCGGGAACGCCACCCAACGCGCCGCTGCGGTCGCTGTGATGCGTGAAGCCGGGTATTCTGACGACCAAATCCGGGGGCTATACATTAACGCGACGATGCACAGCGACGACGTGCCGCCCGATTTTGAACCTGATATGGACATCATCGAAGCCGGCCGCGAAGTCCAACACCCGGCTGACTGCCAGTGCGCCCGCTGCCACACCCCGCAAGGGTCCTCGAAACGATAGCGCCTACCACGTGAGCGGCGAACTGACCATCCAACAATTGCTGGACCAACTGCATTCTACCGATCAGGAAGAACGTTTGGCCGCCATCCTTGCGTTGAGTACACGCCGGAGCCTGCGGGCCGTGAAGCCGCTGGTGCAAGCCCATATGCGCCGCGCCGGGGAGGAACAACGCGCCATCATCGACTGTTTACGCCAGATGGGGGAAATTGTGCTGCCCCCGCTCAACACCATCTTCCTCAAAGACGTAAACCCCGCCCTGCGCGCCCACGCGGCGTACCTGCTCGGTGAATTGTGCCATCCGCAGTCGGTCGCAGTCCTGACGCGCGGTGTCGCCATGCCACACGAACTGGTGCGGGCCATGGCCGTGGCCGCGCTCAACAAATTCGATAATGAGGATGGCGTTTTTGTAGCCTTTCTGGCCGCTATCCATGACCCGGCGCAAAGTGTCCGCATCGAGGCAGCGCTGGCGTTGGGGCGTCGGGGCGATGTGCGGGCCGTGCCCATCCTGCTCAATATCATTGAGGCGCAACTGGTGCTGCCGCGCAACCTGCCGCTGGCTATGGCGGCACTTGCGGCAACGGGTGATCCGCGTGCAATTGAAGCGCTCTACGACGTCTACCTGCGCGAACAGCCCCACCTCCGCTACGCCGCTGTGATGTCGCTGGGGGATATGCCGCTGCAAGACCCACGTATCCTCACGGTGCTGCGCGACGCCCTGCACGACCCCGCCCAAAAGGTGCGCGACGCCGCCCGCGAGTGTTTGCAGGCGCGGTTGGGTTAACCTGACATCTACACCCTTTAGAGGGTGTTCGTACAGCGCACGGCTATGCTATGATAATGCCAACGCCCGATTGCATAGCACGGACCGTTGCCTTATGCCCGAACAATTTGGCTTTGATTTCCTCGACACCATTGAATCGGTGTCTGTAGAGCAAGAAAAACGCAAAACCCGCGAATACGAGATCACCTGCATTGTGTGTAGCAGTGTCTTCATCGCTGGCAGCCCCCGCGCCAAATATTGCTGCAAAGACTGTCGCCGCACCGCACAAAAGATTCGCCGCGACGTCGAACGCCAGAACGAAAAGACCGTCAGCGCGACCGTCGATATTCCGCGCAGCAGAGCCACCGCCGATGTTAACGTCAGCGCTGAAGTGCTGCACCAGATTGTCGCCAACCAGCAGTCTCAGATTGAACAACTCCGTGAAATGATCGCCCTGCAACAGTCGATGCTGGACGCCATGTTGCACCAGCACAGCGCCCCCCCCGCCACCCCCGACCATCATCACGGCCCGCGTGCCATGCAGACAATGCCCAAAGTCACGCAACTCAATTTCAACACGCGCGATGATGAGATGCCCGCTGTCACGGTGAAAAAGGCGTCCGGGGATGACAACAGCTCGCAGAATTTCCTCAACTCATTACTGGCCCTGCAGGGGTAGGCCCCCCGGCCGCGTCGCGCATGCCTGCCCCACGCATCTATCACCGCCCCGCGCATGAGATCGTCGCCCGGCTGGCTGCCTTCCAGCACATCGCGGGTGGTTTCTGGCGCACCGATGTCCTCATCCGCCGCATTGACGCCACCACCACGCGGCTTGGCGTGCGCCGTGTGCCCGGTGCCGGCCTGACCTATCATCTGGTGCTGTTGCGCGTGCAGCTCGAAGAACTTGACGACCAGACAACCGCCATCAAGGGCAAATTTCGCATAGAGCCCTGGGTGTGGTTTGCGACATTGCCGCTGTTTATATTGATGCTCTATTCGCTGGTGTTGATGGCCACCGGAGATTTACCCATCGAAGGGTATACGGTGGCGGTCAATGCCGGGCTGGGCTTATACACGGTGTATATGGTCGGCACCATCGCGCAGCACATTCACCAGTTGCGCGGCATGTTCTACGCAGCGGTGGCGGGCGAGTGATGGCGGCATAGGGCGTATATTGTGATTAACCGCACCACCCTCGCGCAGCCTGACCCTTCTCCGCTATAATGTGAACTTTCAGCAACCACTCGCCAGCTTGTTGTGGGGAAGACTGCACCTATGGAACTCATCGCCTACGCCGTGGCCGCGCTCGTCCCGGTTTTTGCCTTTTACATCATGTCCCTGATGGACCTGTACGGCACGGGCAAATACGAAACATTCTTCATTTGCATGGGATGGGGCGCGACCGTCGCCTATGGACTGAGCTTCACCGTCAATAACATTTTCATTGACAGCTTCGGCTATGAAAACGTCACCCGCCTGACGGCCCCCATCCTCGAAGAAATTTTCAAATCCATCATCCTCTGGTATTTTGTGACCCGTCCGCGCTTCCGGTATATTGTCGATGGTGCGGTGTATGGCTTTTCAGCCGGCATCGGCTTTGCGGTGATGGAAAATATCTTCTTTATCAGTGGCGAGGCGTCGGCATTGGGGTTGGCAGTCAGCCGCGTGTTGTCTGCGTCATTGATGCACGCCACCGCCAGCGCCCTCGTCGGCATCGGGATGGGCCGCTTGCGCCGCAGCAAGACGACCGGCCTCACGCGCTATGGGTTTGCTGTTGCGGGGATGATCTTTGCGATTGTGGTGCATATCGCCTATAACAACGCCGTGCAGATTGAAGACCTCTCGCCCCAATATCTGTTGCTCATCGGTATCGGCATCGGCATCGGGGGCAGTGTTCTCATCGGCTACATCATCAATCAGGGGCTGGCGGAAGAAAAGCGCAACTTTCAAGACACGCTCGGCATCGAAGTCGGCGTCACTTCTAGCGAACGGCAGGCCGTACAGCAACTGGGCACCAACGCGGTTGAAGAAATCCTCGCTGAGTTTGAAAACTTCTTCGGGGCGCAAAAGGTCGTCAAAATCCGACAATTGCTGGTCACGCAGGCCAACATCGGCATTCTGCAAAACAACCTGCGTTCCCCCTCCTCGCCGCGCATGAAACAGGCGTGGCAAGCGGAAGTCGAAGAATTCCGGGCCGAAGCGGACGAGCTACGCAGCGCGATAGGCGTATACGTGATGACCTTCTTGCGGGGTGTGTTCCCGGTTGAAGACGCGCAAACGTGGGAGGCGATCCAGTCCTCGGCGGCTGAGTTCGACCCCGGGCACGTCCATAAATTCGACGTGTTCATGATGGCGGCGCAATCTTCTGGCACAACCGACGTGCAACGCCTCGAACGCATGGGCCAGTCGATGAAAGCCATCGAAATCTTCAAACACGTTGACCTCGCTGACCTCGAAAACCTGTCGCGGGCGATTGTTGAGCGCAGTTTCGCGGACGGGCGCACGCTCTTTGCACAGGGCGACGAGGGCGACGCCATGTATATGATCGACAACGGCGGCATTGATATTTTCATTGTGGACGACGCCACCGGGCAAGAAAAATACATCCGCACCTATGAACGCGGGGCTGTCGTCGGGGAAATGTCGCTGCTCGATGGCCAGACGCGCTCCGCCACGGCCCGCACCAACGGCGATACACGGCTGCTGGTGTTGCGGCGCAATCACTTTATGATGTTTGTTAACAGCCGCCCACGTGTGATGCTGGCGGTATTGCAATTCCTTGCGGAACGGGTGCGCTATACGACCGGCGTCGTGGAAGAAACCGTCGAGCGGGCCGGGGCCCTTGCGCGGGGCGACTTTGAGCGGGCCCGCCAGTTTGAGCGCGAACGCCGTGTGCTGGACACCCAGCAACGCATCAACATTCGTAGCTTCATGGAGTCCGAAGGCACGCTGGAACCCAACGAAGCGGCCGAGGCGGCCCCGGCCGTGCTGGGCGGCATGTTCGCGGACCTGGCGCAGGCGCTCGAAACCCGCCAACCCTCCGATGATGGGAAATAGGGCCGCCGCGAAAAAGCTACAACTCGCCGCTGATGTCGTCCTCGCTGGTGCCGCCGACAATCTGTAGCCGGGGCATCCCGCGCTCAGAGCGAAAATGCGTCATGTGGGTCACTGCCGGGTCGGGGTTGTCTGCCACGATGACCATCTTGCCGAGGTTGTCATGCAGCAGCACATCCCGGGCCGCTTTCACACCGTCTCTGGTATAGACCGGGCGGTCTTTGCCAGCAACCACCAGCACCGTCACCGGGTCGTCTTTTTCGCTGAGCGCCGCGACCACCGCCGCGAACATCGCTTCTGATTCCTGATCGGCGTCCCACGCATCGTTAAATTCGACGCGCACAACGTCCGGCCTGGGCTGAGAAATTTCGAAACCTGCCATAGACCATTCCTTTTCAGTCGATAAATGCAAACATCAACAATTGTAGGCGAGTGTGCGCAGGGTGCAAGACGTTTTCATTCCTCCGCGCCGTTAGCGGTTGCCCCCAACGCTGCGGTGATGGCGGCCCAGTCTTCGGCAGCGATGGTATAGGTGTGGGCGTCGGCGGGGAACGTCCGCGCTTTGACTTCCGCACGGAACCGGGCCACGGCGTCGCTGATTTCGGGCGCGAGGTCGGCATAGGCCTTCACAAATTTCGGGGCGTAGTCGCCGCCCAGCCCCAGCAGATCATGCACCACCAACACCTGCCCGTTGCACCCTACCCCGGCCCCGATCCCGATGGTGGGAATATCTAGCCGTGCGGTGATAAGCTGCGCAAGTGGGCCGGGCACGCCTTCTAACACGACGCTGAAAGCCCCGGCGTCTTGCACGGCCAGCGCATCGTCCAGAACACCCTGCGCCGCTGCCACGCCTTTACCCTGCACACGGAAGCCGCCAAACGCGGAGACGCTCTGCGGTGTTAGCCCGACGTGCCCCATCACCGCGATGCCTGCGTCTACAAGGCGGCGAATGGTGGGGGCGATGGTGCGGCCGCCTTCGAGCTTAACGGCGTCGGCCCCGGCCTCTTGCAAGAACCGTGCTGCGTTGCGGAGCGCGTCTTCGGGGGTGGTCTGGTAGCTCATGAAGGGCATGTCTGCGGCAAGGAGCGCGTTTGTGGTGCCGCGCCGCACGGCCTGCGTATGCAACAGCATCATGTCCATCGTAACGGGCAGCGTTGAGTCCAGCCCATGCACAACCATGCCGAGCGAGTCGCCAACGAGGATAATTTCAACCCCGGCGGCGTCAATCAGGCGTGCGGTGGGGTAGTCATAGGCGGTCAGCATCACGATCGGCTCGTTGTGGTTGACCAATTTGCGCAGGGTGTGCAGCGTAACGGTGGGCATGGGCTATGCTCCTGTGTTGGCGTGGATACAACGGTGCCGATTATAGCAGATTGGTCCACGTTTGGGAGAGACGCGGGGGCCATAAGCCACGGCTTTTGCAGCAAATTGCCCGTTGCTGATGACGCATTGGAAAACCGTCGCTCGCCCGGTGTCGTAGGCGCATACTGGACTCAAGTCCGCGTGAGCGAGGGCCATGCGCTACCTCGAGAGCGCCCCCCTGAGCAGGCGAACTTCAGTTCTGTCTGCTCACCCGGCGGCGTGCTAGCGCCGTACTTCAGTGCGGCGAACCCATCATAAACGACAAACAGGCCACGCGGGCCTGTCTGTCCGTTTCCCATATGATTGCGTCTTGCTCTAAGCGTACCCCCAACAGAGTGGAGCGGAAGTTTGCAAAATTTAGAGTGCTTAGAGTACTTTCGCTTTAAGCTATCTATAATTTAATTAAAATTGAACTTTTTTACAATGAAAAACGTAAATTTTTCACGCAAATTGCGGAAATTTTTCACGAAATGATTACGCTGTTATGTTGAGTGTCCCTCACCTTGCCCGTTCCCTACGCTAACCTGACATTACTCATCTAACACTTATTTTCGCCGCGGAAATTCCGTGATACATTGAAATTGAACGCGGTTCGCAACCCTGTTTGTTCGTTCAGAAAACCACACGAACATGAACCGCACCAGAGCCGCACACCTGTGGCCTTCACCACACGGCTGGCTCACCGAAAAAAACTGACAGTTTCATAAAAGTTGTTGTTCATCGCATAGCACGGGGCGTGCCTGCCGTTGTCCAAATGCGTCGTGTGCGCGTGGCCACCCCCGACGAGTGAAATTTGAGGTGATGCCGATGTTAATGGCAACATTCTATACAGGACAACTTGAACTGGTCTCGCTGCCAGAAATGCGACTGCCGTTTGCGTCATGGCAGCGCCTGGCCGCGCACATTGCCGCCGACCCCAACATCAACACCGTGCCTGCCGACGAGCTGCTGCGCCGGTATCAGGCCGGCCATGCGCAAGTTGCGGTGGCGAGCGACGAAATCGTCAGCTTTGCCAGCGTCAAGCCGCTGCTGTCCTCATCCCAACGTGACGCGGTAGAAAGCATATTGCAGGGGCGCGTGCGGCGGGTGCAATTGCCCGGTGTGGATGTCTATGAATCTGCCACCGGCTGGACCCACGCCGACTGGCGCGGTCTGGGGCTCGGTTATGCCCTGCGTTCGCAACTCTATGGCAATTTGCAGCGCCACCCGAGCCTTATCATCAGCGTTACCCGCAGCACCAGTGCCCCGCGTTTGTTGTATAAACTGGGCTTGCGCGTTATCAGTTGGGACGATGTGCCCTTTGTCAGCAGCTTAAAAGGCTGGTTCGATGCCGAGCGCCGTTACACCCACGATAAAGGCTGGTACGATGCGCTGCGCCCCTACAATGGACTCAGCCTGAACCCGCGTGAACACGAGCATGACTGGGGTGCCTATCATCACTTCTGGGTGTCGGATATTGACACGGCGGTGATGCTTGACGCGGCGTATGAAGGCAATGTGCTGGACCTCTCGCGGTGGCGGGGGGCGCTGGCGGTGGTGCTTGGTGGGCGCGAACCCGTACAGTTGCACACACCGTTTTCGCCCTCAGACACTGCGTTTCAGGATTAAGCCGCCGCCATCAACATCTGGGCCAGCACCCAGAACACAATCGCACCGACGAGGTAATTAATGCTGCGGCGCGAATCTTCATATTTCCGCATGACCACCCGTGAGCGGTTGTGAATCTGTTGCAACACCTGCCGCTTGATGGTGGTCATGTCCTGATGCATGAACTGTTCTACGAAATCGTCACGCCCCAACGATTGCACATCCCCGAAGAAAAAGAGATTACGCGGCGTGTCTGTCGCTTTGCTGATGCCGATCAGGCGTGGACGGGCCACCATCAGCGCAAAATACAGCGACCCGAAAATCATCAGCAACATCAGCAGCGTTGCGCCCAGCGCCAGCAGGCTGAGCGGATCACCGAAGTCTTGAAATGCGGTTTGCAACCCCTCGCGGTTGAGCGCCAGCCCGGTGAGGAGGATGGTATTGGCCGCCATGACCAGATGCGCTTTGTTGTCGGCAATTTGCACCTGGACGTCGAGGTTGTTATAGAGCATGAGAACATACGCGAAAAGTCGAGCCACACGCCGCCAACCTCATCGTCCGGGTAGGCGTATTTGCGCCCGCCGGGTGTATGTTCAGGTTCTGCGGGCGGGGTATTGCCTGCTGCAAAAAGTGAGGTTTCTGTATCGAGTACATTGCCGTAAGAATCCGCGTCGCTGCGCGCTGAATCGCGTTCCGTCATCGTCGTGCTAGCTCCTCCTGATTAAGTGACGTTGCAATACGGGCCCAGTGTACCGAGTTTTTGCAACAAGGGCAGGGGGTGAAGTATCCCTTTTCGCTTTCCTATGGCCTGCAAATATGCTATAACATCTGCACCCTGGCACATCAAACCGAAAGCACCATCGGACATGGTAGATTTCGTCCAACTGAGCAAAGACATCGCCCACCCCGACCGCCGCACCCGGCTGCGTGCTGTTGAAGAGCTGGACTACGCCGCTGAACATGCGCAGGCCATCCCGCCTTTGTTGCAAGCCCTGAATGATGCACATTTTTCGGTGCGCCATGCCGCCGCGCAGGCCCTCGGCCACGCCGGGGACGACCGCGCTGTGCCATCGCTGGAAACCCTGTTGCGCACGGACACGAATTTCATGGTGCGGGGCGCGGCCGCGGCTGCGTTAGGGCAAATTCGCAGTGACGCCAGTTGCGAAGCGCTGGCCGCCGCACTCAGTGACCCCGACTGGCATGTGCGCCACCACGCCGCGCAGGGCCTCCAGAACATCGGGGCCGACGCCGTGCCGGTGCTGCTGCGGCAGGTGACCAGTGCTGACCTTGAATGCCAGCGCCATGCCTGCGAAGCGTTGGGTGACATCGGTGATGCGCGGGCCATTCCGCCGCTGCTGGCCTTGATTGAACACCCCGACGCCCCCCGCCGTGTAAATGCCATCCGTGCATTGGGTAAGCTCAAAGCGCAGGAAGCCGTGACGCCCTGCATCGCGGCGTTGAACGACCCCGACCCGCAGGTTGTCATTGACGCGGGCTACGCGCTGGCCGCCATCGGTGACCCGGCCGCAATTGATCCGCTTGTAGAACGCCTCGACAACGAAAAACTGATCGGTCGCCTCGCTGACTTCGGTGAACAGGCGCTCTATCCGCTGCTCGACGCGCTCGACAATCCGCGCAACCTGCGGCATCGCGTGGGTATCATCGTTGCGCTGGAACGGGTACGCCACCACGCGGCCCTGTGGCCACTGGTCGAACACCTCAGCCACGATGCGCCCGAAGTGCGCTGGGCCGCCATCAACGCACTGGGGTGGATCGCGGACCCGCAAGCGGCCATGTTCCTCGAAAATTTGCTGGACGATGACGCGGTAGTCAATGGACGCCCGTTGTATGCCTATGCACTGAAGGCGCTGGCCAACATCGACACCCCCGAAGCCAACGGCATCATTGAACGCTGGCAAGCCCGGCACGGCAACGGCTAACCCCATGAGCCGCTTGACACCTGAACAAACCGTCGCCCGCCTCATTCGTGCGCTGGGTTCCGAAGACCCGCGTATACAGAATGAGGCCGTGCGCCTGTTGCTGGACTTTGGCGGCGATATGGTGTTAGAGATGTTGCTTGGCGCACTGCACACCGACGACACGCGCCTGAAGATCAAAGCGCTAGAGATGCTCGGCGTGCTGCAACGGCCGCAGGTATTTGAAGTGGTGACGGAACTGCTCAGCGACCCACAAAAATTGGTGCGCAACGCTGCCATCGGCACCATCGCCAGCCTCGACCCCTTCCGCGCCCGCCCCCACATGCTCGCCGCGCTCAAAGACCCCGCGTGGGAAGTGCGCCGCGCTGCTGTTCAAATGCTCGGTGAAAGTTATGATCGCACGCTGTACGACGCGCTTATCCCCGGGTTGGAAGACGACGCCAAATGGGTGCGCAGCGACACAGCCGTTGCGCTTGGCAAACTGCATGATATTCGCGCCGTGCCGGCCCTCATCAAAGCGCTGCGTGATAATGACTGGCAGGTGCGCCGGGCCAGCACCAACGCGCTCGTGCAACTGGGCGTGGCGGCGGTGGAATCTTTACTGGGGGTTTTGCCGCATGAAGACGGCGACGTGCAGCTCTTTGTGGTCGAGGCGCTGGGCCGCATTGGGGACAAAGACGCGGCTGGCCCCATTGCAGAATTGCTCCGCGCTGAGCATCTGCCCACACGGCGGGCGGCGGCGCTGGCGCTGCAAAAACTCGGCGCGGGGGCGTCGGTGGTACCGCTGCTGGCCTGCCTGCACGACGACGACCTCCCGCTGCGCTTGCATGTGGTGGGCGCGCTGGGGACATTGCAACACCCGGCCGCTGCTGAGCCGCTGTTGAGCTTGCTCACCAGCCCGGAACCGATGCTGGTTCTTCAGGCACGCAAGGCCATTGTTGATCTGGGAGACGCAGCCGTGGCCGCGTTGGGGAAATGGTTGCACAGCGCAGACGAGTCCCGGCAACAACAGGCATGGCAACTGCTCGCCACAATCGGCACCCCCCGGGCCCGGGCCACGGTCAAACACTGGCAGCGGTGACGGGGTACACCCGTCGACAGGATGCAGATATACCCTTTTCCCCGGTGCTTATAATTTTTCGACGATTACACGATAGATCGCAGGCGTTGTTTTCTCTCCGAGATCGTCTGTAGGATGCTGCTTTTCCCCGCGCTAAAGCACGGGGTCTGAACTGGTATGACAGGCAACGTGTCCGCTGGCCCTCACCGTGAGCGCGTGCCGTCGTCAAAAATCCCGGTGGGGTGGCAGCCACGGTTGGCGTCGGTGGCGTCGTCTTCGAGGTCATTGAGCAGGTTAAAATAACGGTCGTCTGGCTCGTATAACACGACCTCAGCGTATCCGTTGCGCACGAGTGTCGCGCCGACAAAAACATCGCCGACGAACACATAACGCAGCAGCCGCCCGAACCGGTCGCGGTTGGTGTCGTCGGGTACAAGCTGCACCCGTTGCCCCTGCACAAGGTCGCGGTTGGCCTGTGTGGCGTCGCGGTAACATGCTTCGTCGCGTTCGGGGGTGTTGACGCCGATATAACGGATGCGTTCTTCGCCACCGTTGTCTAGCTCAACGTCGATGGTGTCGCCATCAATAACACGTGTAACAGTCCCGGTTTCGGTAACTTCTGGCATGTCGTCAAGCACAACGCGGTCACTGTCGGTAATGATGACGCTTTCTTCGAGCAGGTCGCAGCCCGCACCGAGCGCGCCAAGCAGCAATAACAGTGCCAGCAAACGATAGCGCATGGTGACTATCCTTTTTTAGTTGATCATTGTTATTAAGTGGTGGTGGGTCAGGGTAGGGCGTGGAGCGTTCGAATCCACGATTGCACCAAACGCCGACGTTCAGGGAAACTCAGCAAACCCGGTGTAAGCCCAACGTAAATGTGTCGCCCATTGGGCAACCTCTCGAATCAAGAACCCCAGTTGTCGCCCAGCATCAAGAAACTGACGCACCATATATGGATCGTCAAAAGTATAACGCGGGTGCTGGTCGAGGAGCAAGAATTGCGTATCACATGCCAGGGTTAAATACCCGGAATCGCCGTTGGTGACAAGTAGAACTGTACTGGTCATAATCTCCGTGGTCCCTTATGCTGCACGAATAGTTTGCGCGGACGAGGTTCACAGCATTATCTACATTGGGGTCTACAGCGATCATTTATTTTTCATTAATTTTTCGTTCATCATTATAGCACACAACAGTGTCCGTTCCAAGAAACACTTACGTTTTTTAACAACCAAAACTGGCATAACCGCGCACCTAACGCTATAGTACCGACTATAGCACTCAACAGAACCTTAATGTCCGCAACTATGCAAACGAACAGGATTCATTAATGATGCGCTTAGAAGGCAAAATCACGTTAATTACCGGGGGCGCGGCTGGCATTGGCAAGGCCACCGCCGAAAAATTCAGCGCCGAAGGAGCCATCGTCATTATCGGTGACATGAATGAAGAAGCAGGTCAGGCCGTCGCCGCTGAGCTGGGGCAGAACGCGCATTTCTACAAAGTAGACATCGCTGACCGCAGCGCGACAGGGGCGTGGGTAGACGGTATTGCTGAACAGTTTGGGCGCGTGGATGTTCTTGTCAACAACGCCGGGATTTTGCGCGACGGGCAGCTTGTCAAGTTCAAAAGCGGCGAGATGGTCGGGCAAATGAGCGAAGAACACTTCGACGCCGTGATTAATGTCAACCTCAAAGGTGTCTTCAACGGGACACAAGCTGTGGTGCCACATATGATTCGGCAGAACGGCGGCGTGGTACTCAATGCGTCCTCAGTGGTTGGGCTAGATGGTAACTTCGGGCAGACGAACTATGTCGCAACCAAAGCGGGTGTCGTCGGCATGACCAAAGTCTGGGCGCGTGAACTGGGGCGCTATGGCATCCGTGTCAACGTCGTTGCACCGGGCTTTATTGCCACCGCGATGACGGAATCTATGCCAGAAAAAGTGCTGGAAAGCATGATCTCGCATACACCGCTGCGCCGCATGGGCCAGCCGACGGACATTGCGAACGCTTACGCTTTCCTCGCAAGTGACGAAGCCAGCTTCATCAGCGGGGCCGTGTTGCGCGTGGACGGTGGGGTCGTCGTCGGCACCTGAACGCTAACCGAGGAGCATTGATGTACGATCGTCAGGACAATCAGGGACAGGTCTATCTCGACCCGTCGCAATATGGCAGCAGCCACGAGTACGAAGACCGCCGCCAGAGTAGTAACCGCCGCCTGTGCCTGGGCCTGACGGCCTGTGGCGTTTTGAGCGTGGCGTGTGTGGTGGTGTGTTGTGTGGGCGCAATTGCGTTCGCGTTGCTCAGTGCCGACGAGGTGGTGTGGTTCCCGGACGAAGACACACAGATCGCCCGCGAGACGGTGCCGCAACAGCTTGACAGTGCCGGAAACCCCGTGCCGGTCAGCCTTGAACTCGACAGCGACGGCAGTGTGCGGCTGGGGTTCATCGGGCCGCGTGATGACGTGCCGAGTAACACCCTGTTGCAGGGTATTTTTGAATACAATGTCGACGGGTTGCAGCCGACCATCACCGATGACTTCGACAGGGATGAACAAACGGTGACGCTTGAGCCTTCTGGCGGCAATGTGCTGGTCATCGGTACGTCGATCAACAACTGGACGGTCAATGTGGCGCGTGAGGCCCCGTTGTTTCTGGACATCGACAGCAACGGGGTCAATCTCGATTTCATCGGAGAAAGCGCCAATGTGCGTGAACTGGTCGTTGATGGTGGGTTTGACCCCGTGCGGCTGAATCTGGAGGGTGAATTTCCGCAGTTGGCGCGCATTGAAATTGACACCAGTGACGCGATTGTGCTGCTGGTCGGCGCGGGCACCACTTTCCCCATGCTGGACGAGATCATTGCCGACACCTTCGACGGTGACACGACGCTTGACCTCCGCCGCGCGACATGGACGGGCGCGAACAACGTGACCATTAAGATTGATAGCTCTAACGGCTCTGTTGAACTCACCCTGCCAGAGGGCGTGCAATATGACATCCGCGCCGACACCAGCGATGGCACCATCACCGTCGACGGGCAACGCGAGGGCGGCCAATTCATGGACACGCGCACCACAGGCGTCACCCCACGCTTTATTGTCGAAATTGAGGCTGGCAACGGGGACGTGCAGATTTTGACGCAGTAGGGCACGGCCCTCGGTCAGGCGGACTTCTGGGTTTGGTAAAATAAATTCGGTAAGGTCCTGGTACCAACCGAACGCGCTGCCTTTAGGCTTGTGCGTTCGCCCGACTTGATAGCGCCGTCGTTTACGGCGGCGAAAAGG
>DAOTTU010000032.1:0-28054 GCA_034437655.1 Anaerolineae bacterium | reverse complement strand
ATTGTGCCTGATTTTTTGATCGCCCGTTGTGTCACGGACATCCCGTTGGATGTCCCTACCACCGCATCACCATGCCATTCGTAGGGACGGGCAACGGCCCGTCCGAGAACCAAAAGATGATGTAACTTTGCAAAAATCCTTGGTGAGCGCCCTTCAGGGCTGTTCACGCACCACACGTGCATAGCCCCGTCCTTCAGGGCGGGGAACCATGCTTTCTGCGTTGCAGGTTATTACAACCCTACGGCGTGTGACAAAAGCCCCGTCTGGCTTACCAGACGCCATCGCTATTTTCAAAACCGTTTGCCCAAGCTGTTGTTTTTAGTACCGCACAAGCCTTAAATCTTCCTAGCCCTTACCGCGTAGCCAGCTCAACGCTTGCCCGACAAGACCGCCCTGCTCGGTGGGGTCGTGTGCGGTGGCGTCCAGCGCGGCTTGCAGCGCGTCCATGTCCAGACCACCTGTGCCGATGACGACAAAATTGTTATACGGCGCATCCGGGCCCCAGTCGCGTGATGGTTCCAGCCAGGCCCGCCGCCCGACGACCTGCAACACATAGCGCCGGGGGTCGTCTGCCACTTCGAAGACGCCTTTGGCCCGGTAAATGTTCGTCGGCAGCCTGTCAACCGCCCTGCGCAGCCGTTTCAAAGCGCGAGGCCCGTCGCCGCGCCAGTTCCACGTGTCAAAGATAACGCTGTGGTCGCTGTGGTGGTGGTCGTGGGTGCCATGCCCATGCACATGCACATCGCGCACGTCACGCTCAAGGATGCGCGTGGGGTCAAATTGCCCGATGCCGAGGATCAAGCCGAGCGGCACGTCAGCATAACTCGTCTCGATGATCCGTGCATCAGGCACCACTCGCCGGATGAATTCGCGCTTGACGTGTTCGCGCTGTTTGTCCCCCACCAGATCGACCTTGTTCAGCACGACAATATCAGCCACGCCAAGCTGATCAATGGCCAGCACCTGATCCGCGCCCGTCAACGTTTCGAACTGCTCGGCGTCGATCATCGTGACAATCGCGTCCAGCACCAGACGCCCGGACATCTGCGCGGACATCAGCGTGTTGGCGACAGCAACGGGGTCAGAAACGCCGCTGGCTTCAATGACGATGTAGTCGGGGCGGGGGTCGCGCTCGGTCATGCGCACCATTTCGGTTAGCAGGTCGTCGCGAATGGTGCAGCAGATGCAGCCGTTTTGCAGGCTGACGGTTTCGCCCTCGACACCGACGACCAGTTGCGTGTCGATGTTGATTTCGCCAAAGTCATTGACCAGCACCGCAATGCGCTGGCCATGATCGCCGTGCAAAATGCGGTTGAGCAGCGTGGTTTTGCCAGAGCCGAGGAAACCGGACAGGATCGTCGTCGGGATGGGCGTGGGTGGGGTCGTCATGGGGGGGTAGCCTCCTGTAGTTGTGATGTTATGTCGGCGTCATCATAGCGCATTCGTTGCATGGGAAAACAGGGCAATTGCAAAGCCCCTGCACACTTCCCATTCAGGCGCGAGTACCTGCCTCATATAATAATTGCAGCGGTACAGCGAGGCTATTCTGTGGTGTCATCGCCTCCAACACGCCCAGTTTCAACGCCGCATCGGCCAGTTGGCCCGCCATCAACGGCAGTTCTGTGGCACGACGATAGGCTTGCACACAGGCGTCCAACGGCGCATCAACAATCAGCACACCGAGGGCCTGCAACAGCCCATCGACATAGTGAAAACCCGGTGATTGCTGGTAACGGTCGCGGGTGCGGAGCGTGTCGGCCCGGCTGGCGAGGGCCTGAAACTGGCTGCGCAGGGTGTCATCCGCAACACCATCCTGTGACAGGTATTCCGTCATCAGCCGCAACGTGCCCAGCCGCAGCGGTTCGTCGGGCTTAGCAGGATACGCCGAGAGCAAACTGCGGGCCCGGTCGCCCTGCATCCCCATCCACAGCACCCATGCCTGTTCATGCACCGCCGTATAGAACACCGCTGCCAAATCTGGCGTTTCGGTGGCCTGTTCAGTCGCAAAGCGGGCCGCGTTGAGCGCGTCGGGGCCGTTGCCAAGCTGCCGATGATAGCGTGCCAGCAGCGTTGCGGCCATCGCACCGAGGTAATTATCCCCGGTGGTGCGGGCTCGTTGCAGCAACGTCTCAAGGTGATTTTGTGCCGTGCCATAGGCCCCATTGTTAAGGTATGCACGCGCCAGCAAGACCGCTACCTCATCGCGAATGTCGGGCGGAATTTCGGCGTCGGGGCGGCTTTCTAGCAGACGGATGGCGCGGGCTGCGTTCCCGGTTTCAACGTCAATTTCGGCTTCAATGTGGCGCAGGTATTGTTGTGGCTGGAAGACGTTTTTCACCTGTGGGGCGGCGTGGCGGTCATGCGCAGCAATCGCGTCACGGGCATCCTGCAGCCGGCCGAGCATCCACAGCGCCCGCGGCCGCACATCCAGCCAATGCACATCACCAAGTGTGTCAAGTGCGCGTTGTGGTTGCCACAGGTAGAGGTCCAGCCGGGCCAGTTCAGCGACAAAGTGCGGTTCAGCAGCGGTTTCAGGCGGCAGGCTTTGCAGGTAACGGTGCATCATGTCGCGGGCGCGCTCGTACTGGCGGCTGAGACGATACCCGGCGGCGGCCGTCAGGGTGGCGGCTTCATTGCCGAGGTCAATGGCCCGCACCGCGAGGTCATAGGCCAGTTGATAGCGATGCTCACCGAGAGCCAGATCAGCGGCGCGGTGAAAGTGCTGTGCCGCGGCGAGGGGATCTTCGTCTGCCAGCAACCGCCCCAGCAATTGTTCGAATGCCATCTGGGTGTCGATGTCGGCGCGGCCTTGTTGGGCCTGTGCAAGCCGATGGCGTGCATAGTCGAGCAGGTGGTCGCGGTGTTGTTGAAGTCGGCGGGGTGGCAATTGATCGACGATGCGCTTGCGAATGCGGTCGTGGCTGAACATCCAGCGGCGTTCAACGGGGCGCACAATCGCAGCCTCACCGACAGCCCACAGCCAATCTTGCAGGTTTGTGTTTTTGGGCAGGGTATAGGTTCCACTCTTGATAGAATGCTGCAATAGGTTGAAGTCCAGTTCACGCTGCTGCACGGCCGACACTTCGAGCAAGGGGCGCGCCCAGGCAGGCACCCGCGCGATATGCTGGTCCAACACAGCGGCGATCCCCCCGGCGGTGATTTCTGGCGGCAAAGGCATGGCTGCAATATTGCCCAGCCGCCCGGACGATTCTGCCAGCGCGCGCAGCGTTTCGACCACAAACAGCGCGTTGCCTTCCGCTTCTTGAATCAGCAGTTGTTGCAGGTCGGCCCGCAAACCACCTTCCCCCAGAATCATGCGCGTCAGTTTTTTCACTTCTTCGGCGTCAAAGCGCATCAGGGGCAGGCATTCCATCCGGACATCATGAACGAGGTTGGGGTAGGTGTCGGTGTCGGCGCTGCATAGCACCATGACGCCGTGACCTCTGGCGTGCCGGGCCAGCCGATTGAGTGCGGGGATTTGCGCCGGGGCAATGTTGTCGAACACCAGCAACAACGGCTCTTTGTATTGTAGCGGCATATTGACCACGACCTGTTCGAGGCGGGCGGTGACGGGCGTAACCGTCGGCAGCTCGCGTTCCAACAGCGTCGTGATGTCGGGGATGAGGTGCGCAAGGATGCTGAGTTCGATGTCGCTGATGTCGTCAGCATAAAGCGCCAGCAGCCGCAGGGGGTCGCGCCACATGCCGAGCGGTTGCATGGGGGTTGTGTTTTCGGTATAGACCGTCAGAATATCGCGTGTCAATGCTTCGACACGCACTTCCTCCAGCAGCCGCGACTTTCCCACCCCTGACTCACCCGCGACCAGCCACGCGCTACCGTTGCCGTCTGCCTGCAACTGCTCTAACGCGCCATACAGTCGGCTGATTTCGTCTTCACGCCCGACAAAAGCGGCCGCTTCAAGGAAACTGGCGCGGATTTGCATACTTTCCGGCGGCAGCGGTTCCCCGATCGCAATGTGTAGATCACGGATGACGTCGTTGGCGCGCCAATACCGCTGTCCCGGGTCTTTGCTCAATAGCCGTGTGAGGATATCGGGAATCGTCGTCAGTACCTGGTCAAACGTGTCACCCTGTGCCGGGGCAAAGGCTTCGATTTGCTGCGAGGCGCTGGTGTCGTCGGCGCTGGTGTTTTCAAATGCTGTCACGGGGAGCGGAATTGTGCTGCTGGTTTCCTCGTCGGGTTGGGTGTCGGTGCCTGCGAAGTCTTCTTCGCCGGGCGCGGCCGGGGTCGGGATGGGTGGTGCTTGCACGCGCAGATTATCAATCACCGCGTCCAGCATGGTCAGGTCTGGCATGGCGTGCAGAATATTGGTGCGCAACGTTTCAAGGTCGTGCGTCGGGTAGGGGTGTTTGCCCATTAAAAGTTCATAGAGTACCACCCCGACCGCGTACAGGTCAGAGGCGGTGGTGGCGCGGCCGATGCTGAGTACTTCGGGGGCCATATAGGCGAGTGTACCGGCGGTGCCCCGGGCGCGGGCCATTTCCATCGCGACACCAAAATCGACCAACTGCAACGTCGCATCTGTGACGAGGACATTGGCCGGCTTGAGGTCGCGGTGCAGCACACCATGCCGATGCAGGTAGTCCAGCGCTTGCAAAATATTAACCACCATGCGGATTGCTTCCAGCGGCGTGCGGCGGGCCTCTGTCACGGGGCGGGCGTTGTTCAGCAGCTCCATCGTGAAGAAGGGTTGCCCTTCTGCGTCGATGCCATAGTCCAGCACGTCAACAATATGCGGATGTCGCAGCGTGGAAAGCGTGCGAAATTCGCGGGTCAGGGCCTGGCGCACTTCGGCTTGCGTGCTGCCTGTGGCCAGCATGGACACATGATCGGTCAACACCTGCTTAAGCGCGACAGTCTGGCCGTGCAGGCGGTCGTAGGCGACATAGACGGCCCCCATGCCGCCGCGCCCAATGAGTTCTTTGAGTTCGTAGCGTCGGTTAATACGCACGCTGTTGGCTTGCCTCCTTACCTATTGCGATTTACCCTCCCGCACGCTGACGGGCCCGGGCTAACGGTTCTGTGAGCAAGGCGGCTTCGGGCGGGGGTGCGTTGTTCTTAAAGCTGACCCATTGCACGTCGCGGCCCGCACACAGTACGTCCAGTTGTTTCCATTGTAGCGCAAATTTCTTAAAGCCGTTCTTCTTCCAGCCGTGAATCCATTTGGTGATGCCATCAAAGAGGTAGCTACTGTTGGTGAAAAAGTAGAGTGGTTCTTCGGCGGGCAGTTGTTCCAGCACGGCGATCGCTGACGACAAAATGAACAAATTGGGCGAGGTATCGCGCGCAATGCCTGTCAAAATCTCGGCGCTATCAAGGTCATCATCGCGCACCACAGCCGCTGCATAGCCAAAATTCTTTTTGGCCCCGGCGATCATGAGGATCACGCGCGTGCGGTTCGCGTCCAGAAAGCGTTCCGGGGTGGGGCGGGCGGCGGTGGCGAGTTCGTCGGCGCGTTCATTCCAGATGTTCCCGGCATGGCCGCGCACCCAGTGCCACGTAATATCGTGTGGCTGGACGAGGCGATGCAGCGTTTGCCACAGGTCCGCGTTTGGCACTTCGCCCGCCTCAAAGCGCCCTTGCCGCAGCCATTTGTCGATGCGTTCTGAAATGCCTTTGACCACATATTCTGAATCGCTGTAGAAGTCGATGCGGTGCGGTCCGTCAAGCGCGCGCAGGGCCTCAATAGCGGCGGTGAGTTCCATGCGGTTGTTGGTCGTCGCGTCAGACCCGCCAGAAAGCTCACGCGGCTGATTGTTCTGGATGAGGATCGCGCCCCAGCCACCAGCGCCGGGGTTGGGGTCTGCACCTCCGTCGGTGTAAATCGTGATATGCGGCAGGGTGTTGGGCATAGGCTCCTCGTCTTGTTACAGCGTATTATTTGCCGTGCAATAGCGGCGCGACGTCTTCTGCCCATGCACGGATTTGCCCCCAGTCACGGAAATCGACCTTGGGCACAATGCGCGCCAGCCACGTCGGCATCAGGGCTTCAAGCGTATCACGGTTGGTGCGCCCGGCAAAAAACGCGACGGCAACGGGGTCTAATGACAATTGCACATTGTCCAGATAGGCCTCGCGCCTGGCATTGCTCTCGGCGTCGTCGTTCAGGTTTTGAACATGCACACTGAACAGCGCCAGCGGCCGGGCGTTGAGTTCCTCGCTGTGGGTAGACGCAAAGTCCAGCGCGGCGCGTAACCATGTACCATAGTTGACCGCACTACCAAGCACCACCGCGTCATAGTCTGTGACCGAGGTGACATGCCCGACGGGCTGTGGGTCCGGGGTGAAGCCGTGGTCTGCGAACGTCAATGCCATGGCGGTCGCGACCTCCTCTGTAGAACCGAAGCGTATTGCATATGCAATGAGCAGGCGCGTGGCCATACGATGCTCCTTTTGAAATTCGACAGCGTATGGTGTCAGTGTGCCACAGGGCCCGCCCATTGACAAATGTCGCGGCAACAAGGCTACGACGCGCTAAAAGAGCCCCTACTCTAACGGACGCAGGCTCTGCAACGCCGGGACAAGGAACAGTTCGACAAAGGCGTCACGGTCAGCGCTGGCCGTCACCAGCAGTACCAGCGTCGTTTGCCCGTCCTGCTCCGCGAGTGCAATTGTGCCCGGCAAGCCCTGGAAGGTGATGTCATACAGGTTCCACGTGAAGTTTTCGCCTTCTAGCGTTTCGGAGAGTTCTGGCGCGACCCCATCATCGGTAAAAGCCGGCCCCACTGCATCCACCGTGGCGTCCAGCGTGAGCGGCACGACCTGCACCAGAAAGACGTTGGTGGGGCTACCTGCCGGCGCATAGACACCCGGTGTGCCACCGACCGCTTCCCACCCTTCTGGCAACAGCACCACCACGCCGGCGGCGTCGATCTCGGTTTCAACCAGTGTCAGTTCCGTAACGGGGACGACGAAGTTCAGCAGGGGGATTTCGTCAATGCAGGTGATGTTCGGTGCGGTGGTTGGGTCAGTGAGGAAATCGGTCATCACCTGTTGGGCGCAGTCAGTTTCGGTGGTCGCGCCATGCCCCGAGGCGGGGAATTCATAGACAAAGGCGTTGCTGAAGCCTTCCGCCAATACATCTGAAAACGCCGGCGGCGTAATGGGGTCAAACTGCCCACCGACGATCAACGCTGGTACATCACTTTGCACGGCTTCATTCGAAAGCGGCGTGTCTTCCAGCAACCCGGCGTAGCTGTCGCAGATGTCAAACATAGTTGGCACATCGCTGGCGAAGTAGCTGATGAGCGTTTCGCCCAACGCGGGGTCGGTCGTAGCGGCGTCCAGGTCAGCGGCGCTATTGAACGGCACCTCATCTGTACACATCACGCTGCCGTACATGATCGTTGTGCCAAAGGGAATCTGCGTGACCTGTTGTTGCAACAGAATGCTGAGCGTGTCGGTCTGCCCGTCAAGGATTTCGTACACAGCACGCGGTAACAGCGCGGTGAGCTGGCTGCTGTACAGCGCAAGGAACATTGCGCCCATCATCACGTCGCCATCGACAAAAACGGTGTAACTTTCACCCGTCAACGCATCGGTGATTTGCAGCACGGCCGGTTCAGCGTTGAGGGCGGCGTAGGCTTCGTCAATGGCAGTGCCGAGGTCGGGGTACGCGGCGTCACAGGCATCAAGGGCCGCACACTCCGCAATGAGTTCATCCAGCGCCCCACGGAAGCTACTCGGGATCGTCTCGAACAGGTCCAGCGTGAGCGGCACGTTGCTGTCAAGGATGACGCTGCGGGTGCCGGCCGGGTTGTCGCGCAGGACGTACTGTGCCAGCATCGTACCATAGGAAATGCCATAGAGATTCCATTCGCTGTAGCCGAGCGCTTGCAACACCTCGGGGACATCCGCGCCGTTTTCAGTGCTGTTGAAGTCAGCGAGGTCAGTGGCTGCGCTGAGGTCAGCGATACAGGCGTCTACAGCGTCGAGCGTGACGGTGCGTACCTCCTCAAGCGGCTGGTCTTCGTCCAGCAGATCATATTCCAGTTCAAGCAAGCCATCGCAGTTCAGGGCCGGTTCTGAGAAGCCGATACCGCGCTGGTCAAAAATCACGACATCGCGCTCACTGAGCCACGGTTCATACACACTGCTAAATTGCAGCGGGGCTGTTTCAATGGTCGTGCCGCCGGGCCCGCCATCCAGATAGACCACAGGGTCGGCGAGAGGTGCGGCGGCGGTGCTGAACATAATCATTGTGGCGATGCGGATATTGCCCTCGTCGGGGTTGTCACGGTCACGGGGGACAGTCACGAAGCCGCATTCCACGTCGGTCGGCATATTAACGGGGCATTCCACGACGTTATAGGGCGCGGTGTCGCCCTCTTGTGCGGTGGCGGGGGTGGTGGTGTTGAGGGGGAGGAACAGCGCGGCCAGCAGCAGCAGCGCACTAGCGGTGACAAAAGAACGCATTGAATTCTCCAAACGGATTGTTAAGCGGAAGGGTCATGTCGGGTAACGACACCCTCAACAGTGTACTGTGTGGGCGCAGGGGTGGGCAAATTTTGGGGAGTGCCGGGGCTGGGCTGTTGCAAGCGTGCTGCGCACAGGTGCCGCGCTTGTCTGCAAATTGTTAGTACATGTTAAAATTCAAACCATATTTTAAGGGCCAACACCAGCACACCCGCACTCGCGCTTGCGTCCTGACGAGACTTCTCTATTATAGGACAGTATAGGGAAAGTCGCGCTGCACGTTAATAACAATCTGTTGCCAATGAGCCATGAGAGCTATTGCGCTTTGCAGACAATTTATTTACAGTAGCCAGACAACTCTATAACAGTTGCCAGATTACCGTGACCCATGCGCCCGCCGCATACCGCCTGACCAACCGAACAGAGGGAAAGGAGAGGAGTCGCGCTTCAGCCGAAGCCGATTCTTGCCATGATGAGTACACTAACCGCACCTATCCAGCGTGTAACGGTCTATTCCAACCGCGCCCGCATCACTCGTGAAGGTGCCATCTATCTCGATGTCGGTGAGCATACCATCACCCTGGAAGACCTACCGATGGCGCTTGAAGACAAAACTGTCCGCGCTGCCAGCACTGATAGTGATCTACGCATCATTGATGTTGAGGTCGCTGCCGAGGCCCTGCCATCACCAGATTCAGCCGAAATTGAAACCCTGCAAACCCGCTACGATGAGCTGCACGACGCCAACGAAGCCCTGATTGACAACGACCGGGTGTTGGCCAACCGCCTCAACGCCCTGCGCGATATGTACAACGCCGCCAGCGAAGAACTGGGCGCGTCACTCGCACGCGGTGACCTGCCGCTGGACAACATTAACGTTATCCTCAACTATATGTCTGAGCAGGAAGAAACCATTAACCGCCAGCGCCGGGACATCGCCCGCCAACGCCGCGACATCGCTGAACAGATCAAAGCCCTGCAAGCGAACCTGCCCGCAGGCGCAACGCTCAAAACCCGCCCCAGCAGCCATATCGAGCCTGAAGCAGTGCAAGACGACGAGCCTGAAGAAGAAGATGATGACGAAGTCGCCGCCAAGCTGTTGCGCCGCCGCCGCCCCAGCCGTGATGATCGCCGCGACGATGACACCAACAAGCGCCGCAATCCGTTTGAATTGCCACCCTTGCCGAAAAAGCGCCCTACCCTCGACCGCTTTAGCGACAAGCGCAAAACCATCACACTGACGGTCTATGCCGACCAGCCCGGCGAGTATCACTTTCAGATTTCCTACAACGTCAGCCAGGCGTCGTGGCAACCGTTCTATGATGTGCGCGTCGCTGAGGATCAGTTTGCTGTGACCTTCCTCGCAGAAATTTGCCAGAACACGCACGAGGACTGGCCACCAGTGCCCATCACGCTGAGTACAGCCCGCCCTTTGCAAGACGCCGACATGCCCAAAATTCGCCCGTGGCTGATTGACGCGGAACGGCCAACACCAACCCGTCGTAGCTTTGGCCGCCGCAGCAACAATAACGACGACAACAGCAACAGTCGTGGCTTTGGGGGGTCGCGGCGTCCACCGGCCAATAATCGGCGGGCACCGTTTGGCGGCCGCAACGACGACAAAGACACCGACGACGCGCCAAACCCACAGAGCGTCAAGTTTGACGAAGAACCCGCGCACATCAGCGGCGTCACCCCGACGGTGACCTATGACGTGCAGCAAGCCCTCGCCATCAGCGGCGACAACACCGCGCATAAAGCCTTTGTGGAAACCTTCGCGCTGGAAGGCGAGCTGGACCTCATCGCCATCCCCGAACAGGCAGAAACGGCATTCCTGTGCGCCCATATCCGCAACACGACGGGGCAGGTGTTGTTGGGCGGCAACGCGCTGATCTTTTTCGGTACGCAATACATCGGCAAGACGCAGTTAAAGGCCATCAACCCCAACCATAAGTTTATGGTGCAACTTGGCGAGCAGGAGCGCATCCGTGTAGAACGTAAGCTGGACAAGCACACCAGCACCAACCTTGCCAGCAACGACGCCAAGAGCCGCACCGAGTTTATCTACCGCATCCGGGTGTTTAATGACGGTGACGACCATGTCAATGTGACGGTCTATGACCATATCCCGGTGGCGCGCAACAAGGAGATCGTCGTGCATTTACGCGCGATGTCGCCGACGCCGACGAGCCGCCACAACCACAATATTTTTGACTGGCAACTGTCGATTGCGCCGGGCAAGCACGAAGAAATCACGATGGGCTTCGCGCTGGACCACCCGCACGACATGAAGATCGTCAGCAAA
The DNA here is from genome assembly GCA_034437655.1 of Anaerolineae bacterium. Taxonomy (GTDB): domain Bacteria; phylum Chloroflexota; class Anaerolineae; order Aggregatilineales; family J027; genus J027. The sequence goes on along the minus strand of DAOTTU010000032.1, from coordinate 17,313 downwards.
CGGAGCTAGCTAATCAGGAGACTACGCCATGACCTTCGACAGCTACACCCAGCGTATTGACGACCTCATGCAAGAATGGGCCGTGCCCGGGCTTGCGATATCCGTCGTGCAGGGGGACGACACCCTGCACCAGAGCGCCCACGGCCACGCCGACCGCGACGCGCAAACGCCCGTCACACCAGACACACGTTTCCCCATCGCCAGCATGAGCAAGAGCTTCACGGCTATGATGATCGCGCTACTGGTCGAGGATGGCGAACTCGAATGGGACAAACCCGTGCGCCACTATATGCCCGAATTCAAGCTCAAAGACAGCTACGCCACCGAACACATCACCGTGCGCGACATGCTCAGCCACCGCACCGGCCTGCCCCGCCATGACTGGTCGGTTTGGCGTGAGGATATTTCGCTGAGTGAGCTGATCGACCGTATGCAACACCTGGAATTTTTCGCCACCTTCCGCGAAAAGTGGTACTACAACAACCTGATGTACTACGCCTGCGCCTATCTGGTCGAAAAAATCAGCGGGCAACGCTGGCAGGATTTCATGCAACAACGCATCTTCGCGCCGCTGGGCATGACGGGTACCAACCTCAGCCCCTTTGAAGACATCCCCGGCTTCGAGATTGCACAGGGCTACCGCGCCAAACGCGACGAGCAAGGCGTGCCCACAGGCGAACAGATACACTTGCCCTTTGGCCCCGTCACGGATGTATCACCGGGGGCGGCCGGGGCGCTGGTGTCTACACTGGCCGATGTTGTGACGTGGCTCAAGGTGCATGTCAACAGCGGGCGGCACGGTGACGAGCAATTCATCTCCGCCAACAACCTGCAACAGATGCACAACCCACACAGCATCATGCAACCGTCCGCCATTCAGCAGCATATGTTCGGGCACAATATTTTCCTGTACGGGTTGGGCTGGTTCATTGAACCCTATCGGAATTTCACGCTGGTGCATCATGGCGGCAATGTAGAAGGTCACAGCACGATCATGGGCTTTGTGCCGGGGCCAGATGTCGGCGTGGTGGTGTTGACCAACGCCGCCGGAACTCCCCTGCGCGACCTGCTGCTCTATGACGCCATTGATCGCGCTGTAGGCAAGGTCGGCAAAGACTGGAACGCCACCTATCACGGCGTCTATGATGAGGCATTCAAGGCGATGGAACAGGGCAAAGTCACCTCGGCGGGCGAACAGATTGAAAACGCTCCACCCTCGCACCCGCTCAGCGACTACACCGGGACATTTGCGGCTGACGGCTATGGCGACTTCGAAGTGCGTGAGACGGACGACGGCACCCTCCAGGCGCAGCTTGGCACCGGGTTCCCGTGGTCAGCGTTTGAACACTATCACTACGACGTTTTCAACTGGTACTGGCCCGACTTTGACAATTACACCAAAGTTCGCTTCTTGATGAACGAGCAGGGGGAGCTGGATAAGGTATCGATGCAGCTTGAACCGGCAATTGAGGAGCCGATTGTCTTCACGCGCAAGTCGCTCGCATTATCCGACGACCTCCTCGCCGCGATGACAGGCACCTATGACCCACCCTACGAGGGAATGCAAGTCGCGTTCTATGCGCGAGATGGCAAGCTGTATCTCGAAGCGACGGGCGACACCCCGGACGAAGTTCGCGCCGTGAAAGTCACCGACGCGGCCGTGATGCTACGCAACAAGCAGCACGCGACCATCCGCTACGAATTTGTACGCGAGGGCGATGCGATCACGAAAATGGTGATGAAATCGCCAGGCGCTACGCTGGAATGCCCACGCCTCGCAGAATAGCCACCCCCGAACGGGCCCTTTGTTATACCAGGTTCGCGGCATTGGTTGTTGCGTGGGAGGTTTTCGTCTTGCCGATGGGGTTTTGTAGGGGCGTGGTACATGTCACACGCTGTAGGGGAAAGGTAAGGGTTGCTGGTGCAAAACGTCGCATCGTGGCAACACATGTTGCGGAGGCACACACCGGTGCCTCCCTACCCATTTTCTGTATGTTGATCATCTGAACCGAGACTGACGACGGATTCGCTACCCTTCCAGAATGGACTGGATTTCGGCCATCTGGTCGTCGGTGAGGTCTACCGCGGCGGCTTTAACGTTGTCTTCAATTTGCGATGTCTTCGTCGCGCCGACAATCACGCTGCTGACACCACCATGCGCCAGCACCCACGCCAACGCCAACTGGGCCCGCGTGCAGCCGAGATCATCTGCAATGGACTTCAGCGCTTTGACTTTTTGCACGTTTTCCTCGGTAAGATAGCGTTCTTTAGCCCAGCCTTCGCGCCCAAAGCGAGAATCTTCTGGCACACCGTCGTCATACTTGCCCGTCAGCATCCCCATCGCCAGCGGCGACCACGTTACCAGCCCGATGCCGTTCGGTTCGGTGACGGGCAGTACGGTATTGCTCACGCGCTCACGGTGCAGCATCGAAAACTGCGGCTGCTCGGTCCTGGGTTTATAGAGATTGTATTGCTCACAGACCCGCAGCGCATCCGCGATCTGGTGGCCTTCCCATTCAGAAGTGCCCCAGTAGAGGATTTTGCCACGGTGGATGAGGTCGTCCATCGCGCGGCAGACCTCCTCAACGGGTGTGTCTTCGTCATAGCGGTGACAGAAGTAGATGTCGAGGTAATCGGTGCCGATGCGCTGTAGTGTCTTGTCGATGCTTTCCATGATGTGCTTGCGCGAAAGCCCCCGGTCGTTAACCTCGTCGCTCATCGGCCAGAAGACCTTTGAGGAGATGACGAGGGTGTGCCGCGGATAGTCTTTCAGTACTGCGCCCATCTGTTTTTCGGCTTCACCCCTGCCATAGATGTCGGCAATGTCAAAAAAGTTAATGCCACCGTCATATGCGGCACGGATCACAGCGGCGGCGGTGTCGGCGGCGACTTTGCCTTCGCCATAGTTGATCCATCCACCGAGCGACACGGCACTAACTTTCATCCCGGCATCCCCAAGGCGTCGATATTGCATAGTTTTTCACTCCTGCATGTTGGTTCGGGTTATGCGTTGCGTTTTATCGCGGGAGAGTGTAGCGCTGTGGCAGCAGGGCGGTCGAGGATGAGTGCGGTATGAGCCGGCCCGGTTCGCTGCAAACCCGCTACTGAGCGAAACGAATCGCGTGCATTCTACCCACACATTCTATATAATCGGCGCAGCACATAAACGAAAGGACAAGACAGCCCCCATGCGCGTAGAACATGCCATCGAAGAAGCCCGTGCCTTGATCGCTCAAGGGCAATATAACGCGGCCCGCCGCACGCTCGAACCGCACGCCACACACCCCAAAGCCCAGTACTGGCTCCAACGGCTCGAAAAATCTGCCGCAGAAAACACAGGCGGTGTCGCGCAAGACCGCATGTTCACCTTTAGCTGGAACACGCTGCTGGCGGTGGGCATCATCGTTGCGTTTGGCGTCGTGATCGTGGTGATCGGGGTGACCGTATGACCATGAGCGATAAATATCTGGACCGCACCATCAACGAACGCTACCGCGTTGACACCAAGCGCGTCGGGGATAGCGTCGGGCCGCTCTATAAAGCCTACGATGAAGTCATTGAACGCACGGTGGTCGTCAAATTCGTGCGGCTCGACATCTGGTCCAGCATCCGCAGCGTGGTGCAAAAGGTCGCAGACTTCGACTATCCCTACATGGTCGATATGTTCGACTTCGGCAGCAGCGCCGGGGAGCAATTCGTCGTGCAGCGCTATATTCAGGGCGACACTCTGCGCGACCTCATCCAGCGCGGCGAGTTCAAAGGTAGCAATCCGCTGGCCCCGCGCATCCTGCTGAGCATCGCGGCGGTGCTGGACTTCCTCAGCGGCGAGGGCTATGTACATGTCGTGCCCACCCCGGACCGCATCATCGTTGAGACGGATGGCAAAACCTATCTCGCTGACTACAACCTGACGTGGATCATCAACGCGCAGCAGAAACGCTTCACGCCGAGCAGCCAACCCGGCACCCCACGTGATTACACCCCTTATATTTCGCCTGAACTGGGGAGCGGCGTCGGCACCATCACCACGAAAAGTGACCAGTACGCGCTCGCTGTCATTGCCGCCGAAGTGCTGAGTGGGGAGCCAATCGGGGGCACGGTGTCGGGCCTGCGTGAAGGCATTCTCAACCGTGCGCTGGACACCGCCAATCTCCCGCAGTTGACACCAGCCGCCAGAGTCGCCATCCAACGCGCCACAACCCCGGACCCCGACCGCCGTTTTGCCACCAGCCGCGAGTTTGTGCTGGCGGCGCTGCGCGAGGTCAAGGTTGACGCGACAGTAACGGGCGAATTTCAGATCGTGGATGTGGCTGACGAGGTAGAGGAGGATGACGGTATCGGGCTGGCCGCACCCGGCACCATCGGCTATGGCGCGCCACCTGCACCCAAACCCGCCCCGGCACCCCCACCGCAAACACGCTCTGGTGCAGCACCACCCCTCGACGCCATGCCAGAACCGGCCCCGGCCGCCACCGCCAGTGACGTCGATGATATTGTTTTTGGGGATGCTGCACCCGCACCGCTTGAAGAAGAAAAAGAAGAAGCCGCTGAAGCACCGTCCCCTGACCGCAAACGCGCCGCACCTGAGCCTGCACCGCCGCCACCACCCCGCCAACAGAACGAAGCCGCCAGAACCGACACCACCCCGGTCATCTTCGACGCTTACTATCCCCGTGCCGCCAAAGTGCATGAGCCGATCAAGTTTCTGGTCTATGCGCTGCACGAGGCGGCCCGGCCAGCCGTCAAAACCGATGTAGCCCAATATGCGGAGCAGCTAGGAGGCTCGGTGCCGGTGCCCGTCTCTGCTGCTGAGCAGCCGCAATTGCGTGTCGGGACGCTGGTGACCGTGGTGCTGATTTCGGACGATTACCCGGAAACGCCGTACCTCACCAGGCGCTGGAGCGGCAAATGGGTGCGCTATGACTTCGAGCTAGAGCCGCCCGCCCACCTGACCGGGCACAGCTTCAACGTCGATGTGTCGATACAGGTACGCGGCATTGAAATCGCCCGCATTACGGATTGCAATATCTTCGTGGGCGTGGGTGAAGACGACCCCACCGAGCCGACGAACCCCCTCGCCGCTGCGAAATTCTCCGAACGGCGCACACAGCCCTATCAACACATTTTTGTGTCCTACAGCCGCCGCGATTCATCCGTTGTCGAAGCCTATCGCGTTGCGCAGATTGCTCTGGGGAATCAGGTCTTCATGGACACGTATTCGATCCGCAGCGGGGAAGATTGGCAGGCGGCGTTGGCCCGTGCCATTGATGAGGCCGACATTTTCCAGCTCTTCTGGAGCCAGAACAGCGCGAAGTCTGAAAATGTGCGCGACGAGTGGGCCTATGCGCTCGACTATCGCTGTAAAGAAGACGGTTGCCGCACCTTCATTCGCCCCGTCTACTGGGAGACGCCGCTGCCAGACGTGCCCCAACCCCTGCAGCACCTCAATTTTGTGTACGCCAAACTCACCGCGCAACGGCCGCTGTTGCCCTGGCTGCTGCTGGGCGTGGTCGGGTTGATGGCGCTGCTGGTCATTGTCATCGGGGTGTTGGCGTAGCGGTGACTTACCCCCAGAATGCCTGATAGATATAGGCTGGTTCGACGCCACGGGGCAGCTCGGTTTCATATAGCGTGAGTGTCTCCCCGGTGTCGAGGTCCAACACATTGAGCGAGATGGTGCGCGCTTCGGTGCTGCCACCGACCCATAGCAACAGACGACCGTCGTCACTGAGCTGGAAGGCCCCGCTACCCGTCTTTTCGTTAAAGGCCAGCCCGCCAAACAACGCCACCGGGAGCGCTTGCAATTCCCCCGTTGCGTTGATATACCGTTGCACCGTGACCACGGGCGGCGCAGTCAGTCCACAGTCTGGCACACGCCATTCGAACAGCAGTGCATCGCCATTCGGCAGGGGGCGCACCAGCAGGCGGCTGGCGTCCTCGGTGGTGTAGATTTCGGTTTCGGTCGGGTCTTCAACGCTGTCAGAAAAGTCCGTTTGTATGACATTCAAGGTAGTGCAGAGGGTGTCGCGGCGCTGGTTGCCCCGCACTTCGTAGCGCACGTTGGCGTTAGCGGTCGCCGTATTTGATCCACCAAATGCGACGGAGGGCGTGGCCTCGGCGTTGACATCTAGCCCTAGAAAGTCGGTCAACTGGTAACCGTGATAGCTGCCGGATGCGTATTCATAGCCCGTCAGCGCCTCGTCTTCGTAGGTTTCGAGTATTGCGCCGTCGGGCATAGAGATGCGCACCGCACGGTTGGTGCGGAAGACGGGCTCGTCGTCCACCCGTTGCCAATCGCCGTCAATGAGCAGCCCCTCGTCGCCTTCTAACCAGACCGCATCTGTGAACGCTTCTTCGATCATGCCGCTACCATCCAGCCGATAGAGGAACAGGGTGCGGCCGCCGGGCGACAGCGTGACCCATCCGGCAGGCGACAGCGTGACCCATTCGGCATAGGGGGTGCCGCCCCCGACGAAGAAATTGCTGCGAATGGACATCAATTCGGCGGTGTCTCCAGTGGCAAGGTTGTAGGCGATTACATCATTGACAAAGCCATCGACCACGGAATAAAGAAGATAGCCTTGATCTTCGAGGAAGTAAATGTCGTCCGAGTCCACGAATGGCACCAGTATTTCGGGTTCGCTGGCGCCGGCGGGCAGGCGCAACAGTTCCGTCCCGCGCAAGAAGATCACATCACGCGCGGCAACAACCGATTGCAGGGCGTCATTTGTGGTCGTGGTGGTAGGCGCGTCGGCGGCGGCTTCAGCAGCAGCGATGGTTGTCGGCGCGGCACTGGGGGTGGGTGTGCTGGCGTCAATATCCAGCCCGCGGACGGTCACGGTGTCGTCGGTGGCGCTGCACGCGGTCAGGGCCAGCAGTCCGAGCAAAATAACAGGGCGCAGGGGGAAACGTCGCATGGTGGGTTGCTCCTTCAGGGTGTGCAGGTTATGCGCAAAAGCTGCGCGGCTCCATTATAAACTACACACCACAGCGCGCGGATGTTCGAATCCATTTCTTTTGACCAACATGTGCAAATTGTGTGTGTCGAACCACACCGCCGCAAAAAATGGTATAACAGATGAAGAAAAATCCACCCCTACCAAGCAAAAGGAAGCACCTCGCATGGGTATTTTCGGCGCACTCGACAAGGATAAATACGACCGTCAATACAGCGATACCTACCTGTTGCAGCGCTTATGGCAGTATATGTCACCGCAAAAAGGGCGGCTGCTGGCGATCACGGCGACGGGGTTGCTCTTTGCGTTTTCGCAAGCCACTGTGCCGCTGCTGATTGCGTGGGGTGTCGATCAGTTAGAAACGGGCGACACAGGCAACACCATCGCGCTGATTGTGGGGGCGCTGTTGCTGGGCATTATGGTCTTCTATGCGGCCAACTGGGTGCGGCGGCGGCTCACTGCACGCTTCATTGGGCAGTTGGTGGCCCAGATGCGCAAAGATGGCTTTCAGAGCGCGGTAGAACGCGACCTCGAATTTTATGACAAGAATAAAACCGGGAAAATCCTCAGCCGTTTGACCTCTGACACGGAGGATTTCGGGCAGATTCTCGTCGTCACCACGGACATCCTCGCGCAATTGGTGCAGATCGTCGTGCTGACGGTCGTGTTGCTCTACTACAACGCCGTGTTGACGCTGGTCATCCTCGGCTCATTAATCCCGATTGCCTTTGCCACAAACATTTTCCGCAAACAGGCGCGCAACGTCACCCGCACCGGGGCGCGGGCCATGGCCAACGTCAATGACAGCATTCAAGAGACGGTCACGGGCATCACCGTTGCCAAGAACTTTCGGCAAGAAGGCAGCGTCTATAACGACTTCACGCAGAGCAACACGCAGAGTTATCAGGTCAACCTGCGGCGCGGCGCAATCCTCGCGGGGATCTTCCCGGTGTTGAATGCGCTGGCAGGGCTGGCCACTGCGATTGTACTCTATGTGGGGGCCTCTGCGGCGGTAGCGGGGACGATTTCAATCGGTATCTGGTACCTGTATATTCAATCGGTCGAGCGCTTCTGGTTCCCGGTCATTAACCTCAGTAGCTATTGGAGCCAGTTTCAGCAGGCCATCAGCGCCATTGAACGTGTCTTCGCTTTGATTGACGCCGAAAACACCGTTCAGCAGACCGACAACCAGACGGCCGCCCACCTGAAGGGCGAAGTCGTCTTCAATAATGTCACCTTCGGCTATGACCCGGAACAGCCCGTGTTGCCGAACTTCTCGCTGCATGTCCAACCCGGCGAAAACATCGCGTTTGTGGGGCATACGGGCGCGGGGAAATCCTCCATCGTGAAGCTGATTATGCGCCTGTATGAGTTTCAGGGCGGGGAAATTTGCATTGACGGGCACGACATCCGCAGCTTTGACATCAAGAGTTACCGCACGCAACTGGGCTTTGTGCCGCAACAACCGTTCTTGTTTACGGGCAGCATCCGCGAAAACATCCGCTACGGGCGACCCGACGCCACCGATGCGGAGATCGACGCGCTGGCAAACTCCATTGGCGCGGGTGAATGGCTCGAAACGCTCCCCGATGGGCTGGATAGTGATGTCGGTGAACGCGGGGCCCGCCTCAGCATTGGGCAACGGCAGTTGGTGAGCCTCTTGCGCGTGTTGATCCAGAATCCGGCTATTTTTATTCTGGACGAAGCCACCGCCAGCATTGACCAGTTCACGGAAATGCAGATTCAAGAGGCGCTGGACCTTGTGCTGGCACAGTCCACCAGTTTCTTGATCGCGCATCGGCTTTCGACGGTACGCACCGCCGACCGCATCATTGTGCTACGTGAGGGTCAGATTATTGAGACGGGTAGCCATGAGGAATTGATGGCACAGGGCGGCCACTACGCCGAACTATACAATACCTATTTCCGCCACCAGTCGTTGAGCTATGTGGATGATGCGCGGGAACTGTTGGCCAGCGGGGATTAGCCAGCGGTTTTGACAACCCCGCCGCACTCAGGCATGATGAGGGTATCATCTGCACAACAACCCACGTTTGATGACGAGATATGGCGATTCACAAAAACATCTTTGGCATTCTGGGAATTCTTCTGATGGCTGGAACAATTGCCTCTTTTGCACCAGGCTTTGCTGGCACTGATCTGGCCGGCGGCCTGATCCTACTGAGCATGGTGCTATTGTTCCTGGCGACCAACTTCACCAAACATAGCGGCGTGACACCCGATGCTGGCAAAGATGGGCCGGTGCTTTTGTATGATGTGCTAGAGAAACGGCGGCGCAAAAATAGTCGTAAAAAATGGGGGTAGCGGCACACGCCGGGATGCTGGTGCAAAACCTGATTTTCCTACCGTACCATTCAGACCCCGCACTAAAGTACGGGGCTACGCAGGTATTATGGTCAGACTGGACTGAAGTCCGCCTGACCACGGTCGGGGCCCGTTTTTCCGCATCGTAACGCGGTCTTCACCGCGCGGGTGGGCTTTAGCCCTGTCCGTGCGCACCACTTGCATAGCCCCGTGCTTCAGCGCGGGGGAAAAGGGCATCTTCGCGTTTTGCACCAGCACACCCCGGTGCCGCCCTACAAACAATCGCATGAACACGCAGGGAGCGACCGATGTGTCCTTCCAGAAGATGGCAGCACCCCCCACTCTTTAGTATTTTCACGGTGGCATGCTCCGCGCTACAATGAGACCTGGATGAGCTAATACAAACTCAGCGGGAGGGTATGCCGTCTGCGACGTCAACACCTCCCCTACGGCAGGTTTTCGGCTTGCCGATACGGTTTTGTAGGGACTGTGTTGGCTTCCTGCGGAAGCCATACCTGTCCATTTTTTGTATAGTGATGACCCGAACCTGGTATCAAACCTTAAGGAGCATTGCTTTGAATCCACGACGTGTAATGCTCGTATCTCTGCTGGTTATCCTCGCCGCGCTGATGGTCGCCTGTGAATAGGTCAACTGGGGGATGTTTCCACGTTGGGGGGTGGTACAGTGAAAATAACGGTGCGTGTATTACCCCTGAAACGATACGCGCCATCGGCTTACAGCAACGAGAGAGAGCTGTGAGCAAAGACGTTATTTCGTCTCCCCCTAATTGTGTCTCGCGCCTTCGACTAACCTGCGGAGGCGTATTTTTTTGTTCAGGATGTGTGTAAAACATAAACATTCACGAAAAATTTGCTGGCCATCAGCCGTGGACGCCGCAGATTGTGTATCATGTAACGGACGTACCACCTGCAAATCGCAATCAGCGGCCCCGGCCGTAGGAGATAACCACACGCCATGCGCGTATTTTCAGCGATTGTTCTACTTGTGCTAAGCGGGGCATTGGTCGCCACCACAACGGCCACCTATTTCGCCCGCCAGCAAGAAACCGTGCAATGGATCGCCTTTGCCCGCAGCGAGGAATTCGTGCGCCGTTGCATCAACACCCCGGCCCAGATCATGCGCGGCGTCCCCGGCTCGGACGAAATGCAGCCGATTATCAGCAACCTCGGCATGGTGATTCGCCTCAGCTTTAGCCCGGACGGGTCGCGGCTGGTCTATGACACCAGTGACGCCACGCGCACCGTGCAACCGCACCCCAACGGCGGCACCACCAGCGTCTGCAACCACAGCCTGCATATTCACAACCTTGACACCAACCGCAGCACCCCGCTTGACATTCCGCTGGAAGACGCCTTTGCCCCGGCGTGGTCGCCCGATGGCGAATGGATCGCGTTTGTCGGGCGTGAGCGCGTCACGGTCGAGGGTTTGAACGGCACGCTGCAACTGGTGGATGAGTTCGCGGTGTATAAGGTGCGGCCAGATGGGAGCGATTTCATCAAGCTCGCCCCCTCGACACGGTTGGGGCGTGTGTCGTGGTCACCGGATGGCCAGCGCATTACCTATGCCGGCGGCGTCTACGGTTCGGAGGATGTATTCGTGGTGGCGGCTGACGGGGAGAGCCTGCCGCAACGCCTGACTTTTAACGATTCCAGCGACCTGACACCCGTGTTTGACCCGACGGGTGAATACATCGCGTTTTTGTCTGACCGGTTCAGCCCACAGCACGAACACGACGTCTTCATGATGCGGGCCGATGGTACGCTGCCACGCCAGATCGAAGACACGCCGCATTTTAGCGGGGCGTTCACCTTTTATGACGACACCGACAGCCTGATCTTTGTGCAGGACGTACTGAATGCGCGCTTTTATCTAATGCAGGCCGACGTTGCCGACGTTGAAGGCATGAACCGCAGCGCCAACGGGAGCTTTGTAGAAACCGAAACGCGCGAGGTCGAAGTGATAAACCCGGATGGCACCACCAGCACCATCACGCAACTGAGTACCCGTGTGCGTCAGTTGCCGACGCCGCAACAGGTTTCGCCCGACGACAGCGCGAACTATTGGGCCCCGACACTCGCCCCTGAAGTGAAGAAGGTCGGCGCGTTGTGGCCGGGGGCCTTGCTGGCAGTCATGATGTTGAGTGGTGCGGTGTGGTTGCTGTGGTGGCGACCGCGCCCGCGTGCGCAATCAACATCGGTACGCATGTGGCAACGCAGCCAGGATGGTGTTTCGAAAGACCATCAACGCAGCGTGAGGTCGGTCATACAACATGCTGTCGTGAAGCCGACAATGCGTAGGGGAGGACGCATGCAGCCGCAGACGAAATAAATGTCCTCCCACCATCATCCAAACTCTGGACGTGACGTTGCAACCGCCCTGACCCAACACCCCCGCACCGTTGCCGGAAAACGCCTTTTGCTGTTATAGTACCTGTGACGCACTAAAACAACGTGCAGAGGAAGTGTACAAACCTTATGCTACCCAGAGTATTTGCAATTTTAGGCTTAGTATTGCTTGGCGCGGGGCTTGTGTTGCCCAGCGTGTGCCCGGACGGAAACACGACCTGTGACTTCACTGGCTTCGGGCTGATTGACCCTGAATTATTTGAAGACAGCACCGAGCGCGGTATCACTGGCAACATTTTTGGGCTGCTGGTGGTCGCGGTGGCGGTGCCCGGTGTCGTCGCGGCGGCAACCAACGACCGTGGCGCGATGTCCTTTTCGGCCCTGACGGTATTCGGAACCATCGTGCTAAATTTTGGTGTGGTGGCGCTCAACCTCGACAACAGCCTCACACTGAGCTATGGCTGGGCTGTGCTGGGGGCGGGGGCGTTGTTCCTTGGCATGGCGGCCGTGGCCATGCCGGCGATGATGGTGCCGACGGGGGCGGCGGTAGTGGGCCCACGCATGATGGCGGGGATGTCCCAACCGCAGCAAGCGGCCGCTGGTGGTGCAGCCAATATGAACAAAACGCGCATTGATGGGGTCGCTATGCAGCCACAGGGCCCGCAGCGGACCATGATTGAACCCAATTTCAATGCAGGTGGCTATCAAACGCCCGGTACACCACCCCCACCCGGTTACCAGACGCCCGGCACACCCCCGCCCGGTTATCAACCACAACCGCAGAACTGGACGCCGCCCCCGCCCGGCTACCAGCAACAACCGCAGAACTGGACGCCGCCCCCGCCCGGCTATCAACAGCAACAGCCGCAGCACCCCCTGCCACAAATGCCCGGCTTTGGCAACGATGACATCAACCCCCTGCAACAAACGATGATTGAAGACCCTGATAACCCCATGTCGTTAGAGGAACTGAACCCCGAAGAAAACACGGCGATGGACCTTAAAGCGCAGCAGCCCGCCCAACCCGCTGACCGCCAACCGTCTGTTCAGAACCGCGACAAAGACCAGCCCGCCTCTACGCCGCCTGAAAACTACGCCCATGCCGACCGCACCATGATCGACAAAATTGCCGCCCCAGAGCCCGAAGAAATTGATCCGTGGGCATGGAAAAAAGAACTCGAAAAACAACAAGAAGCCGAAGAAGCAGCCCGCATCGTGCGTGAGGCGGCCGAACTCGCCCGTAAACGCGAAGAAGAAGCCCGCCAACAGGCTGACGAAGAAGCGCGCAAAGCTGCTGCGGCCCGGCAATCTCAGCAATTAAAAGTCGCTGAAGAAGCGGAACGCAAGGCCGCGGCCGCGCGTCAAATGGAAGAATCGGCCCGGCTGGAAGCGGAAGATGCCGAAGCCGCACTCGAACGTACCAATATGCGCCCCGTCAACTTGCCGCAAGACCCGGACTCGACCAATATGATGCCGGCCGTCAACACGGGTAAATTCCCGGCACCAACCGCAGACGACGCCGATCAAGGCACCGTGCAAGTATCTACGCAGTCACCTGCCGCTGAGGATGCCGCGCAGAAGCCGCTGCCATCGCCACCCGGCCCCGACGCGGAAACTGATGATGCTGATGATGACGACAGTGCGGCTGATTTCGACAATCAGGCAACCATGGCCGAAATCCAGGCACCGCTAAGCCCACAGGGCCCGGCAAAAACGGGCGACATCCCCGGCGCAACGGGTGATGCGCAACCGCTGGCCGATGAACCAACTTTCGTCCAGAACAAAACTGACGACGCAGGGCCCGGCCCTTCAGCCGAAGACGTCGCGAGCCGTGACAACCCTACCAACACACCCGACGCTGACGCGGCTGGCGCGGACAAAACAATGCTCGATATGCCGGCCGCTGGCGCAGACGACGATAAGGATGACGACGACAAATGATTATCTCATTCCCACGTGTATTAGCGCTGGCGGGGTTGTTGCTGCTGGCGGTGGGGGCCTTTTTGCCCACCAATGACCTCAACGGGGTGACGGTGCCGGCCTGCACGCTCGGTGTGCCGCAAGAGCAGTTCGTCGCGCTCGACTGCTTCAGCGATGATGTTGAAGCCGGTTTCTCGGCCTCATTGTCGGGGCTGGTGCTGGTGCTGATGAGTGTATTGGGGGGGCTGGCGGCGTTGTCCCCCACTCCGACGCGGCTATGGACACTGGCGTTGACGTGCGTGGCCGTGGTGGGGGTGTTGTTCCTCTATCAAGATGCGGCCGCGTCGAGTGACATTGCCGGTGACTATGCCTGGGGTTGGGGCGTCATCGGTGGGGCGGTTGTGGTGCTGGTGCTGGCCGCTGTGGTGGGGACGGTGCGCCGCACGCCGCGTGTGGTTGTGTAGCCAGTAATGGGTCGGCTACCCGCAATGGAAACCTTTCAGATTGAAGATTTTGCACCCGCATCCTATTCAGCGGTCAATTTTCGAAAACCCATCATTGCCCGGGCCTGCGCTGCCCCCAAATCGTGACTGCCCCCCATGTTGGCAAAGTCCTTGCAGACGACCCAAAACGCGCCCAACCACCACCCCGGCATTAAACACCATATTTTCATCTTGGCCTCATTTGTCGCACTGCAAGGGACGCTACGCTATGCTTTGAAACAGTTTGCTTATTACAGAATGTCTAAATCGAAATAAGGAGCAACCCCTGTGAGAAGATTGCACCAGAAATTGGCTGTACTCACTACCATTCTCGCAATGTTGGTGGTCGCCACGGTACCCGTCACCGTGTCTACTGCCCTTGCGCAGGATGAAGACCCCGCGACCGTAACGGTGGTACATGCCATTGAAACCGCCCCCCCTGTAGATATTTTTGCCAATACACTTGAAGGTGACCCGCTCCTCGCTGGTCTCGACTTTGAAGACAGCGTAGAAGCCGAAGTCCCCGCTGGTGACTATACCCTGTTTGTGGTGCCGGCCGGCGCATTTGGCCCCGTGCTGATTGAAGCCGACGTCACCCTCGAAGCAGGTGAAGCCTACACCGTCACCGCCACCACCGACGACGATGGCAACCCCATGCTGGACGTTGCCACGGGCGATGACGCTATGGAAGGCGACATGACCGAAGGCGACGACATGGCTGAAGGCGACGACATGACCGAGGGTGACGATGCCGAAGACCCCGGCACTATCCTCGACATCGCCAGCGGCAATGAAGACTTCTCCACCCTTGTTGAAGCTGCAAGCACCGCCGGTGAACCGATCACCAGTGTACTCGGTGGCGAAGGCCCCATTACTGTCTTTGCGCCCACCAACGACGCCTTTGATGCCCTGCCCGAAGGCGTGCTTGAAAGCGTACTCAACAGCCCACCCTCGCTGATGGGCGTCCTCTCCGCACATGTCGTGCCCGAAATGGCGCTGACCGCTGACGACCTCGAAGATGGCGCTGAGTTCGAAACCGCCCTGCCGATGTTCACTCTGACCGTGAGTGTGGACGAAGACGGGAACGCCACCATTGCCGACGGTATGATTACGCTCGGTGACGTGATCGAAGCCAGCAACGGTACCATTATCGTCATTGATGGCGTGATTGTCCCACCACCACCGGGCGACATGGGCGGCGACGACATGGCTGAAGGCGACGACATGGCCGAAGGCGATGACATGGCTGAAGGCGACGACATGACCGAAGGCGATGACATGGCCGAAGGCGATGACATGGCTGAAGGCGAGATGGACGGTGGCGAAGATGGTCAGGAAGACCCCGGCACTATCCTCGACATCGCCAGCGGTAACGAAGACTTCTCCACGCTCGTTGAAGCTGCAAGCACCGCCGGTGAACCAATCACCAGTGTACTTGGCGGCGAAGGCCCCATCACTGTCTTTGCGCCCACCAACGACGCCTTTGACGCCCTGCCCGAAGGGGTGCTTGAAAGCGTACTCAACAGCCCACCATCATTGATTGGCGTCCTCTCTGCGCATGTCGTGCCCGAAATGGCGCTGACCGCTGACGACCTCGAAGATGGCGCTGAATTCGAAACCGCCCTGCCGATGTTCACCCTGACCGTGAGCGTGGACGAAGACGGGAACGCCACCCTGCTCGACGGTATGATTACGCTCGGTGACGTGATCGAAGCCAGTAACGGTACCATCATCGTCATTGATGGCGTGATTGTCCCGCCCGCCCCGGGCCAGCCCGACGGTGACGGTGATGACATGGACGGTGGTATGGCCGACGGTGAAGATGGCGAGCAAAATCTGCAAGCCGTTGCAGAAGCCAATGACCTCGGCTTTTTCCTCGATGCAGTTGACACCGTTGGTGCTGGTGATTTGCTCACGGGCGAAGCAGAATACACAGTCCTCGCCCCCAACGATGAAGCCTTCACCGCTGTGTTCAATCAGCTTTCCGGCATGTTGACTGACATGGAAGCTGTCACTGCGCTGCTCGAATACCACATTATCGAAGGCGTGTTGACCTCTGAAGATGTGATCGCCGCCGCCGAAGCAGGCGAAACCGTGACCACCGTTGAAGGCACCGAACTCACGCTCAGCATGGGTGAAGAAGGCGTCGTGATTAACGGTGAAATCAATGTGATCGAAGTCGATCTGATGGCCAGCAACGGTGTGATTCACGTCATTGACGGTGTGTTGTTCCTGCCAGAAGCCGACGATGACATGGCTGAAGGCGACGACATGGCTGAAGAACCGCAGACCATCGCCGCCATTGCCAGCGAAGCCGAAGACTTCAGCACGCTCTTTGCCGCTGTTGAAGCTGCTGACCCCGCTGTAGCTGAAGCCCTCAGCGACGAAGAAGCTGAACTGACCGTCTTCGCACCGACCAACGAGGCCTTTGAAGACCTGCCGGAAGGCACGCTCGACATGCTGCTGGAAGAAGACGCGCAAGAACTGTTGACCAACGTCCTGCTGGCACATGTGGTTGAAGGTGTTCTGACGCTGGAAGACCTCGAAGCCGACGCTGAATTCGAAACCCTGCTGGAAGACTTCACGCTGACCGTCGCCATTGACGAAGACGAGAACGTGACGCTGACATGGGGTGACGACATGATGACGCTCGTACTCGGTGACGTGGTTGAAGCCGCCAACGGTAGCATTATCCCGATTGAAAGCGTGATTGTGCCGCCGATGGACGCCGAAGAAGACATGGCCGACGAGGACATGGCTGAAGGCGACGACGCTGAAGAAGCAGAAACCGAAGCGACCGAAGAACCCGCCGAATAGGTGTTGCGCGTATACACTGCGCGCCCCCTCGTTTCGCAGAAATCTCCCGTCGTGTGTTGGCGGGGGATTTTTTTGTTGCGGGGTGGGTGTTGCAAAGGGTTACACGGCGCTTTCCTGACGATACCCTTGGCCCGCACGGTTGGATGCGGCTAGTATGTGTAGCAGGCGGACTTTCGAGAATTGACCGATAAATAGGATATGCCGTGTTCAGGCCCCGCGCTGAAGTACGGGGCTAGTATGGTGTGGCGGTCAGACAGGACTCAAGTCCGCCTGACCGAGAGCCGGGGGGCGTTTTTCCGCGTCGTGACGCACGCCTCACCGCGCGGGTGGGATTATGGGTTTGGTAAAATAAATTCGGTAAGGTCCTGGTACCAACCGAACGCGCTGCCTTTAGGCTTGTGCGTTCGCCCGACTTGATAGCGCCGTCGTTTACGGCGGCGAAAAGG
>DAOTTU010000031.1:0-74258 GCA_034437655.1 Anaerolineae bacterium | reverse complement strand
GGGTTGTTTTCATCAGGGTGCGCAAAGCATATCACACTTTATTCCACCCTCGCAAGGCCTCTTTCGTAACTTTTTCGTAACCTACCCAACGCCGCTTCACGTTCTTGGCTTATCCAAAGGATAAATGCATTTTACCAAACCTTGACATGACAATGATCACTTTAGCGCCGCCGCTCAATATCACGTAGGACAACATGCGCGGCATTACGTCCTGATGCGCCCATAATCCCCCCGCCCGGATGGGTACTCGCCCCTGTGATATAGAGATGCTTGAGCGGTCCACGATAATTGCTCATTCCAATTACAGGACGCATCGCCATCATCTGATCCAACGTCATTTCCAAATGCATCACATTGCCACGTAACAAGCCCAGTGTGCGTTCAAGGTACTCAGGTGTCTCGATTAGTTCTCCAATGACATTATCTTCCGTCATATTCGGCGCATACTTCGCTAGTGTGTGTAACATCCGATCGCGTTCACGCTGGGCGATATTGTCCCAGGTTTCGCCGTTCGCCAGTTCATATGGATAATACTGCCCCCACAAGAACAACGTATGCTTGTTTTCCGGAGCAAGCGAGGGGTCAACGGCTGAAAATGTCATCGAAATCAGCGACGGCTCGCGCGAGGGCTGCATCGCCAGAAAATCACCGTAAGCTCGTTCCAGGTAAGGAATATCTGGGGAAATCATTTGCATCGCAATATGCTGCGGACCGGGTGAACCATCAGCCGGGGAGGGTAATGCACTGTAATTTGGCAATTCGTGGATTGCAAAGCGCACAATCGCACCGAAACCATTACCGATGCGAGTTTGCTCAACACGCTCACGCATTCCGGCAGGTGCATTGTCGCCAAGCATTCGCATTGTGGTATGAACATGCGAAGCTGCGATTACTTTCTTGGCCATGAACTGCTCACCAGACATGGTTTTTACACCGACCGCCGCACCATTTTCGACCAGAATCTCGACAACTGGCTGATCTACAACAATATCTCCCCCATGCGCCTCAACCATCTTCGCAATCGCCTGTGTCAACATCCCCGACCCACCCTTCGGCCGCCGCAAGCCACCTTCATGATAAAGCGGGTGCCAGAGTGCGAATGGTGCTGTAAACGCTTCCCCCGGTGGCGGGCCAGATTGTGCCGCGACCCACGCCATAAATCCTTGCATCTGAGGACTTTCAAACGTCTGTTGAATCACATGTCCATAGCTACGAATGATGACATTCAAGCGTTCTTGCCATTTGCGCCCAAACTTCGCACCCATAATCAGCTTGCGAAAGAGATTCCACGGCGTTGGCACAGATTTAAACGTCTCAAGCATCGCTTTTGACAGCGGGGTCCAGCGCTGAATGAACTCATAATAGGCATCGGCGTCATGCTGAGAAATCTGCGCAATACTCTCGCACGTTTTTTCAATGCTACGGTACATGAATAGGTGTGAACCATCCGGGAAAGGCGCAAAAAAGATAGGGTCGCAGTCGATGTATTCCAGACCATAGTCATGTAAATTCAGGTCATCAATCACCGGCATACTATTAATGAGCATGTGCCCTGAGCCGCCGAGGTCAAACTTAAAGCCCGGTACATGCTCCTCAGTCACGACCGCCCCACCCACAATCGGACGCCGTTCTACCACCGCGACTTTGTACCCGGCTTTGGCAAGGTATCCGGCACAAATCAACCCATTGTGCCCGGCTCCAATAATCAACGCATCGTAATTCGTCATCTACTGCTCTTTGCTGTGTTATACAAGTAAACTAACCTACAAGTGTAAAAGCCTAACCCTTAAACGTTAAATCGCGCTAAGCCGCATGTGAAGCCTGCCTCAGCGTTTCCACATCAACCCCGGTCAATGCAGGGCTACGCTTGACCGTCCCTTTGCGTATACGGTAGACTACTGGCGGCGAATAAGTAGAAAATGGATTGAAAAAATTATGGCTCCGACCGTTGTAGTCGCAATGAGTGGCGGCGTAGATAGTTCTGTTTCAGCAGCGCTGTTGGTTGAACAGGGATATAACGTCATCGGTATGATGATGCGCCTTTGGGCTGAACAGACGACTGCGGGTTTCGGTGGACATAACCGCTGCTGCACCCCCGACCAGATGGCCGATGCACGGCGCATCGCCAATCAACTTGGCATTCCATTCTACGTCATCGACACCCAGCAATTTTTTCGCAAACAGATCGTTGATTTCTTTATTGAACAACACGCCCAGGGTGTGACGCCGAATCCATGCATGGCCTGTAATCGACATATCCGCTTTGAGTGGTTGCTGAATCATGCCCTGTCAATGGATGCCGATTATCTGGCGACGGGGCACTATGCCCGCGTTGAGCATCTAGAAAATGAATCGCGGCTGCATAAAGCCATCACGGACGAAAAAGATCAGTCCTATGTGCTGAGTGTACTCAACCAGAAAAAGCTGAGCCGGGCACTATTCCCTATCGGCGGCTACACCAAGCCAGAGGTGCGCGAACTTGCTGCAAAGTTTGGGTTGCCCGTCGCCAGCAAGGGCGATTCGCAGGATTTATGCTTTTTAGGGGATGGGGATTATCGGCGCTTCTTGCGTGAACACGGCCCCGCCGACATGTTTGAAGCGGGACCAATTGTCATGACGGATGGCACCGAGCTTGGTACCCACGAAGGCCTTCCCAACTACACCATCGGGCAACGCAAAGGACTTGGCATTGCCTACAGCGAACCACTCTATGTACTGAAGCTCGACCGCAAGCGGAATGCGCTTATTGTCGGCACCCGCGCTGAACTCGGCCGCGATGCACTGACTACGGACATCTTCAACTGGATTGCTGGCACAGCACCCACAACACCATTTGAGGCAGAGGTTAAGATTCGCTACAAGGCCAAACCACGCGCAGGAATCGTCACCCCACGCGATGATGGCACAGTTCATATACAATTTAATGACCCCCTCCGCGACATCACGCCGGGTCAGGGTGCGGTTGTGTATCAAGGCGACTGGTGCCTCGGTAGCGGAATTATCCAGCGCGAACCAACCCCGCAGCCGACACCCTAATCACTACCAAGCAAACGCCGCACGTCTTCGCGCCACAACATCATGATAATGGTACCGATAACAATATAGGGTCCATAGGGCAGGGGCGTAAAGAGCGCATATTTGTCCGAGGTGAACTGCCGACCGACCATATACAGTAGCGCTCCTAACGCTCCGATGAAGACGGTAATCAGCAGAGCGAAAATCAGCGCGGCCCAGCCGATCATCAACCCACACAAGGTCGCCAGCATCACATCGCCAAAGCCAAACGCAACCTCGTCCAGCTTTTGACCCCGGGCTGCTCCAACCAGACTGGCAAATAACAGACCGCCCCAATACATCAACAGGAAGATTGCAAGCCCAACCCCCCCACCGATAAAGTACTCGCGTGTTTCGACGTCATCTTCCGGGAATAATACCGCAATCGCCATCGCCAGGGCACAACTCACCGCGATGACAGGCGTGATAATAATGTAATGCTCAATGTCGATCACGCTGATCAGAATCAAAATCGTCAAATACAAAAACCAGATTGGCAGGCGCGGATCACCTGACCAGTTAACGGCGACGAAGGCGAAAAAAAGCGCCGTACCAATTTCAACCAGTGGATGACGAATAGTAATGCGGTGAGGAGGTACTTTGTACATTTCAACCATTGTGCCATCCGGTTGTTCAACCATAACGGGTTCTGGGGGCGTGCCGTCGTATTTTTTCCGTCCCCCGCTAAAATAGGCAATGATTCCGGACCATTCCGGCAATGGTCGTGCTGAACCGTCAGAATATGTAGGCAACGCCGGGCGACGTAATCGTGGCAACGCATCTGCAAAAGCATTAATCAGCACCCCGGCGAGGAAACCCAGCACAAGGCCCAACACAAACGTTAGTATATCAAGCAGCATAATTCCCTCTGTCTAACGGCGCGGTACATCGCGACCATCTGGAAAATCAATTCCTTCGGGGTAAGTTGGCGTCGGGCTAACGGGCGCATCTGGCAACAATGTCACGGAAAGCCCCAGCACAAAAACCGAGAGTACAACTGCCACAATGACCAGCAGCAAAACACGATATTTCCCAGTCATGCCACAGTTCCTTTAATCGCGATTGAGTTCAACTTCAACAATAAGCGGGCTTACCGTGGCATCAGAGACAGGAATACCGTCGGTAGCGACCGGATAATACCCATCTGCACGCGCCAGCACACTGTACAACACGGGGGTTTCCACTGTGCCACGCTCCAACAAAGCAGGTAATACGAAAAAGCCATTGCGGTCTGCCTGTGTGGTGCCGAGAACCTGACTGCTGTCCCAAATCCAATCTTCAATGCTGAAGTCAGATTCAAGCACAATGAAAGTCGCGCCGGGAATGCCCTGCCCTGTCTCGGCGTCAATGATGCGGCCCTGCATCTGCACACCTTCAGCACTTGCAAATGTTTCCACAGGCAGTTGCCCCAGTCCGACATCGGCCGACACCTGACGCGCAATGGGAATGCCATTCAAGATGATTTCCAGCGTGTAATTGGCATCCGGCAAACGCGGCGTTCCTGCAAGTGACAGGTAGAAATTTGAGCCCGTTGCGGCTGTCGGCCACTGGGTATTGTATTCAAACAGAACATCGCCATCCAACAGCCAGCGGTAAGTCCAGGGCGTACCCGGCGAGATTTGCCGCCAGTCAAAAAAGGCATAAATACTCTGTACACCCGACGCAAAGCCATCCGTCACAACACCAAGCGGTACACCACCTTGTTGGTTTTGCGAAAAGCGGAAACTCTCAAAAATTTGCGCCTGTGCATCATTAATACCACCTGCTGCCCCGGCGACAACAAAGTCGCTCAACGCTGCCAGCCGGAAACCCTGCGCCCCCTCGATTTCAAGCGTCAGTCGATAGCGCCCCGAAACGAAGCCCTCCTCAGATATAATAGAGAGGTCTTCATAAGTGCCTTCGGTGGCTTCAACTTCCCATGTGAATGTCCCACTACCCCCACCTAACAAATTTCCGTTCAGGCTCCAGGCGTAACGCACAGTCATGCCCGGCTGCATGTTGCGAAAACGCCACCGGGCCCGAATGATATTGCTTTCGGGAATGACGTAATTTACACCAACCAGTTCATCCAGACTGTTGACAACGCCAAACACCAGATCCGTAAACTGCGCTTCTGTTGAAACGCCGCCACCCACAACAAACGACAGACTATTGATTTGCCGACCTTCAATGAATAGCGTGAACTCATAGGTGCCGTTGCTGTATGGCACACTCGAATTGCCAATGTACCACAACCCGGCGGTGCCACCATTCCATGTCACGGGTGGCAGACTATACGTTGGGCTGGGACGTCCATTGATGGTTGTCCGCAGCTCGTAGATCAGACCATTTTCCATGTTGCGATAGTCAAAGAACAGGTACAGGCTACTGATCCCCTGTGGTGCAGACTGCACAATGTTAACGGGCATTCCCGCTTCGTTAACCCCCGTCGACATAAAGAGGTTATCAAAAATGGGGTTGCTCTGGGCAGGTGGCGTTTCATAAGTAGCCAGTTGTGGCCCGGGTTGAATTCCTAGCGCGGCCGCCTGCACCAACCCACGTGCCAACCGCGTTGGCCGGATCGCCCGAATCGTACCCCCAATCGGAATGCAGCGGTCGCTTTCTTCAATCTGGCCGTCCCCGTTGGTGTCATAAACCTGGCGGCAGTCAACGACCTGGCCAGCAACCCGACCCGGCAGCACTGTCGGCACCCCGATCAACTCGCCGTTAAGATTGTACGCACCACCACCACTGAACAAGCCAGGAACATCCGCGTTAGTCCGCAGCCAGGCCCGCTCACCAACACGTGCCTCTGCTGTAAAACCACTCATCGTGCCGCGCACCACATCCACCGGGTCATCTTGAATGTCAGGATAGCCAAAAAAGTAGAGGGTGTCGTCCAGTTCAACGGCGTTGGAGTCGCCAAGCTCAACAAAAGGCAATTGTAGTTCGCTGGTATCCACACTGCGCCCATCGAGAAAGCGTGAGATTTCAAGCACTGCAAGGTCATACCCCAAATTTATCTCAACAATATCTGCAACATAGACGGGTACAGGCGGCTCATCGACGCGCAACGTCAATGCAATAACCAGACGGTCGGATACACAATCACGATTACCCACAACAAGGTGTGCATTCGTCAAAATCAAGCCATCGGCACTAACCAGTGTCCCTGAACCCACACATTGAATGACGGGCCGTCCGGTTTCATCCGAGACTTGCATAATCATGACCGTGGCCTGCTTGATGTTATTTTCATTGAGGATCACCAGTGGTTCGGCGTCGTCACCATCCTGCGCATTTACTGACGGTACAACCAACAATACAAGCAATAACAACAGCAATATTGAAATTGATTTTCTCAACATTCTTTAGTACTCCACACTGGCCAGGAAGCGTTCAAAGTAGTCTCGGTTGACCTCAAATGTCTCGCGATTATCTCGGAAACTAAAAATTAATGCCTGGTTGCCACGAATAACCACGAGGTCTACTCCCTGAACAACCACAGGCACCGCTTGCAAAAACGGGTTTAGCTCTGCAGAGACAAAAGCATAAGTAATCTGCGTGGCCTCGTCTTCACCAAACTGCACTGGCGCGATTTCTAGCGTTTTGTAATTGTCCAGCTCTACCGACAACCGCAAATTAATCTGGTCAACAACATTACGTGGCACGGCGTTTTCGCCAACGGTTTCAACGTCAATCTGAATGACAGGGTTAAAGGTGCCGCCGCCGACATCTTCAACGCGCAGCACATAGGCTTCGCTTTCAGTGTCGATCAGCCAATTGGCAGGTAACTGCGCCGTAATGCCATTGATCTGGTCTTCAAATACCACCGTCGCGCTGAGTGCATTGTTGCGGTAATTCATACCCAATGCAAACATTCCTAGCCCAACGACGATCAACAGTAGACTGTTGACTGTAACACGGCGCGGGGTTTTATCGGTAGCGTCCTCGCGTTCAAAAGGTCTCATCGGATACGACGCACTCCTTGCAAAGCAGCCATACGTTCGTCCGCATTTTCAATCAGGAAACTCAGTGCAAACAGCACCACAACAGCAAAACCAATCACCAGAAAAAAGGCGCCAATATCACGGCTACCAAGCCCGGCAACAATTGCAATGCGACGAAACGAGAAAAATACCCCTCCCACAAATGCGGCCGTAAACAACCCAAGCGGCAACCAGAACACCTGCACTTTTCCAATCGCCAGTTCGGCCAGAAAATAGCCCATAATCGCGCTGATTGTGGTGTAGAAATAGACGTTAACGAGTACGCGCAACGCCATTGCATCCATCGTCGGCTCACCGTCAAGCACCAGCCGCAGATTTAACACCGTTGCATACCCAAGCGCGACCGGAACACTGTAGGCGATACCATCTACGCGAACCTGAAACGCATCTGGCCAAACAGTATAGCGCGGTACGGCGTAAAATAGCCCGGCGGCCACCACACCCAATGTCAAGGTATAGCCGATGACGCGCGCAAAAAAGCCCCCTTCTGCCAGCCACAATTCCGGCGTAATCAACAGCTCAGTAATTGGGATGACAAGACCGTTGGTTGCAATGGTGCTGTACACAAACAACCGCAACAAGCCCCCGCGTGGACGAATTGCGCGACGTTCGCGACGAATCGAGACAGCGTAAAAGAAAACAACGGGTGCCAGCGACAAGCCGACCTTTGCCAGAGGTGTAAATGTGTCTTGCAGCACCCCAAAGCCAACTGCAAAATATAGCCCACCACAAAGCAACAACACCAACAGCAATTCTGTCACCAAACTACGCCACACGCGGCGATAGGGGTAGACTTCATCGACGTTTTCTTCAGGCGAAAGTAATTGGTAGTCAAGCAACGCGCCAGACTCCTGCTCAAGAAAAGAAAATTCGGCCCGATAGTATACCTATCAAGCCGAAAGTTCAATTATCGAGTATGGTTGAGCTTACCAACGTTTAGTTGACAGTCTCTTTTTCCTGCGGCTTGGACTCTGCTTCAACCGTGCCTTCCAACGGACGAGCATAAGCCATCGTATACAGGTCATAGTACATACCGCCCTGCTTGAGCAGTTCCTCGTGTGTGCCAACCTCCATAATCTGACCGTGATCCATCACGACGATTTTATCGGCTGAGGTAATCGTGCTCAGGCGGTGTGCAATCACGAAGCTGGTGCGCCCTTTCAATAACCGTTCAAGCCCCATCTGGATGACTTTTTCGGTTTGCGTGTCAATGTTGCTGGTGGCTTCGTCTAAAATCAAGATACGTGGGTCAGCCAGCAGGGCACGTGCGAACGACAATAGTTGTTTTTGCCCCGACGACAGGTTGTTACCACCTTCACGGATTTCAGTGTCGTAGCCTTCTTCCATCGCGGCAATGAAGTCATGCGCGCCGACTGCCTGCGCAGCTTCAATAACTTCTTCGCGCGTTGCATCAAGACGGCCGTACTGGATGTTTTCAAACACAGTGCCGCTGAACAGGTGCGGTTCTTGTAGCACCACGCCCATCTGTTTGCGCAGGCTCATCTGCTGCACAGCACCAAGTTCGTACCCGTCAATGGTCAGGCTACCTTCTGTAATGTCGTACATACGCATCACCAGCTTGATGATACTACTCTTACCGGCCCCGGTATGCCCCACCAGAGCCACACTTTGCCCGGCTGGAATATCCAAATTGATGTCCCGCAACACATATTCGGTGCGCTTGTCGCCATAGGTGTCATAGGCGAAGTACACGCCATCAAATTTGACATGTCCTTCAATCTCAGGCAGCGCTTTGGCGTCGGGCTTATCCTGTACCGTGATCGGCATATCCATAATCGTGAAAATCTTGTCGCCAGCAGCCATCACAGACTGAAACAGATTGTAGCGTTGCGCCAGCATACGAATGGGGAAAAAGAATTGCTCAATGTACAGCACGAAGGTCAGCAATGTGAAGATGTCTAGCTGATTGTTCAGTACCAGACGCCCGCCCACATACACAAGAATACCTGTCGCCACACCACCAACGAGGTCTACGCTGGGGAAGAACACCCCCGAAATACGCGCCGCACGCACATGTGCAGAACGATGATCCATATTGATGTCGTCGGTGAAACGCGCATAGTTGTGATTCTCGCGGGCGAATGCCTGTGTCACGCGCACCCCATTGAATGCCTCAGAAAGTTCTGCGTTCACAATCGCATTGGTTTCCACGACACGGAGGTATGCTCGCCGGGCATAAACACGCCAGACGTTTGCAATCAGCGCCAGCACAATCATCACACCAACCGCAACACCTGTCAGCGGTAAATTGATAATCATCATCGCAATCAAAATACCGATCAGAATGAGGAAGTCACGGAAAGCACCGACTGCCGCAAACGTGATGGCTTCACGTAGCGTATTCACGTCACTAATCACACGGGCAATCACACGCCCCGTCTCGTATGTCGAGAAAAACGTCATCGAAAGCCGCTGAATATGCTCGAACAGTTCTTCGCGCAATGTCTGAATAATGCGCTGCCCGGCAACTGCCATGTTCCCCAACTGCACACGGAAACCAAGCACACCAAATGCCTGTATAATCAGGTAGCCAATGACCCCCATCACAACCAGGCCCATGTTCTCTTCTTCAATGCCTTCGTCAACAGCATACCCGACCAGCGGCGGCCCCATGATGTTCGCACCCACGGTCATCAGTGCGCCCAGCAGTGCAATCCAGACGCGCCGTTTATGTGGAGCGAGGTACGACAACAAACGCCGTGTGACCCGCCAGTCGAATGCTTTAGATTGCACTTCATCTTCATAGATTGTCATGAATGGTTTATCCCTGTGTTTAGTCCGTTAGTCACCGCTGAAATTTGAATAGCGTTGTTCAACCTGGATTTCTTTGGTGGAATGCTTATCACCGTCATCGTCCACCAGACCACCCAGCGTGAGCAGTTCTTGCTTCAAACGGTCCTGGTCAGCCAGTTGCAAGCGATAAATTTCAGCGTAACGTCCGTTGAGTGTTAGCAGTTCCTGGTGTGCCCCAACTTCAACAATACTGCCTTCTTCAAGGACGACAATCTTGTCAGCTTGTTGGACGGAGGTCAGGCGTTGCGCGATGATAAACGTGGTTCGATTTTCCATCAGACGGCTTAGCGCTTCTTGAATCTCAAATTCGGTTTTGGTGTCAACGCTGCTGGTGCTATCGTCCAGAATCAAAATGGCAGGGTCAATGAGTAACGCACGTGCAATGGCCACACGTTGACGCTGACCACCAGAAAGTGTCACCCCACGTTCACCAATCCGTGTGTCATACCCTTCTGGAAACTCCATGATGAAAGGATGCGCGTTGGCCGCTTTAGCAACCTCAATGATGTCCGCCTCACTAGCGTCCGGGTTGCCGTACGCGATATTTTCACCAATCGTCGCTGAAAACAACGTGGATTCTTGCAATACCATGCCGATTTGCTTGCGCAGGCTTTTGATTTCAACGTCACGTACATCAACACCGTCAATTTTGACACTGCCTTCATTGGTGTCAAAGAAACGCATGATCAAGTTAATCAGGGTACTCTTACCAGCGCCCGTTTTACCTAGCAGCGCCACCACTTCCCCCGGTTGCACATCAAGGGTAATGTCACGCAGCACCGGTCGGTCTGGCGCGTCAGGGTATGCAAAATTGACGTGATCAAGCTGAATATGCCCTTTGATAGGTGGCATTGCAGGAGCATCTTCTTTGTTTTTGATGTCAAGCTCTTCATCAATGATTTCAAAAATACGTTGCCCACTGGCGATAGCCTGGGTCTGCAACAGCAAGATGAAACCGACAAAGCGTAGTGGTTGTCCCAGCATCAATACGTAAGCGTTGAACGCCACAATCGTCCCCACCGTAATACCCGGAAACTCTGCCGCTTCCATAAAACCACCCACCACCAGAACTAACGCAATTGAAGTGGCGACGATGAACTGGCTAATCGGCAAAAACGTGATCCAGCGCATAATCAGGTCAAGACGGTCTTCATAGAGTTCGTTGTTCTTGTTGTTAAACTTGTCAATCTCATGGTTTTCACGTGCAAAGGCGCGCACAACCTGCGCCCCAACGACATTCTCCTGTAAATGGTCGCTGAGTTCTTGCACCCGTTCCATAACTTTCTCCCAGCGGGGACGAACATCCATCGCAAATTTATGCGAGAGAAACGCCAGTGGGATGAGTGGCAGCAAGGCAGCAACAGCCAGTGGAGGGCTCTGGATAAACATTACAATCGCTACACCTGTCGTTAACATCACCACGTTCAGTCCGTCCAGTAGCCCAAACGCATAGTAGCGTTGCATCTCGTTCACATCACTGATGGCACGGGTGATCAATGTTCCCGTATGCGCCTGATTGTGATAAGAAAAAGACAGATGCTGCACTTTGTTGTATGTTTCGTTGCGGATGTCATACGCGATATGGTGCGAAAGCCGCTCGCTATAGAAGCGTGACAAATACCCCATAAAACCACGCACCACGCCAAGGCCGACAATCAACAAGCCAGCCGCCAACATATAGTCCGCGTCACGGTGACCAATACCGATGTCGATAACGTCACGCAAAATAGTAGGGATTGCGATCATGAGTGCTGTACTGCCGATGATGCCAACAAACGCGACAGTCACCCAATGCAGGTAGGGCCGCATATAGCGCATCATCCGCAACCATATTTGGAAATTGCTCACGCCGGGTTATCTCCTTGATTCGGGAGCGTGCGAGCCAATTGCCCGAGCCGCTCACTGATGTCCTGTAAAGTCGAAGGGTTGAGCATGTAGTAACGCATCGTGCCATCGCGCCGAGTATGTAGAATTTCAGTTTTGGCCAGCAAACTCAAGTGGCGCGACGCGGTCGATTGTGTGAGCTTCAGTGCTTCTGCAATATCGCCTACATTGAATTCTCCCTCAGTCAGTAACGCGACAATTTTCAAGCGTGTTTCATCAGCAAGCGCCTTGAGGAGCGGATACAACTCCGCTGAATAAGACACGTTGCCACGGTCAGCCGGAACAAGGTTGGCATTAAACCCGATCCAGGCATTTTCTTTTAACATCGAAAACACCACCAACGCCCCGGTATGGCTCGTGGGTACAAAATTGATAGTTTTAACACGGCTGTTGAGAAACCAGGAAGGTGCTCGACGGCCCGTCACTTCTCGGAAGACCGTCCGCAGATCATCAGAATGAACCTGTTGCTGGTGATAGCGTAATGCGTAATAGTGACGTTGCTGGTCTTCGGCGGCTTGTTCATGGTAAACGTCATGCCACAAGTGCCACAACGAGTTGAGTAATCCTTGATGCAGTACCGTAGCATCATCCAAAACGTCACTAAAGATAGATGGGTCCATCGGAATTTCGACAGGCGGATCCCATTGCAAACTGGCGCTTTTTTCGTAAGCACGCGCAATCAACGCACGGCGTTCATTACGGCCAGCGGGCAAATGCTCATCTTCTGCTAACAATTCGAGGCGAATCATCGACTGTCGCATCGATTCAAATGCAACCTTTTGCAGCGCGTGTGTGTCTATACTGTTAAGGTGCTTCCACAAAGCGTCAAAGTCTTCATTAGCTTCACTATCAGGTGGCACCGAATCAACAAGATAGCCCTGTACGCCTGTGGCTAGCAGATTGAACATTGCGGCGAGCTTCAGGGCATCAGCAGTCTCCTGGCCAAGTCGGCCTTCTGCATGACGCAACCAGTCACTGAGTCCTTCTAGCCGATGGCCAACGTATAACAGCCCAACAACGGTCATCAGGGTATGGATCAGCGACTGTCGAAAATGAATCGCAATTTTTGCGGGAGAAACGATAAGTTCCATATAATGATTCGTCCATATTTGCAAATATGCAAATTTCTGCAAATAAGGGTACATTGCTTGCACAAAAAGTCAAGCCATGCGATAGTCTTTTAATACTAAGTTCACAACAGTCAATGAACCGCGATCACCAGTAGGCAGTGAGGACACAAAACATAATGCGGAATGCTGAATCTCTATTTCGGATACGGTGGCGCTGGCTTGCACTAGCATTCGTCATCATTGGTCTTGTCGCAAGCCCCCTCGCGGGCGGGCTTTCCACTTCTGATGCACAAGAAGGGGGCCGCCAGCATATTGTGCAAGCGGGCGAAAACCTCTACCGCATCGCGCTACGTTATGATTTGACGGTTAGTGAACTGGCAGCAGCGAACGGTATCACGGACCCAACGCGCATCTATGCCGGGCAAATTTTAATGATCCCGGGTGAACAACCAGCAGCCACACAAGACGCGCCCGCTGACACCGAGCCTGCCAATAGCGAGTCCGCTACAACCGACACTGCCACCGATGAGACACCCGCTGCTTCTGTCACCACAACGGCCTATCATATTGTCCGCATCGGTGAAACGCTCAACGCCATCGCCCGACAATATGGCATGACCTGGCAAGACATCGCCGCACTCAATAACATTCTGGACCCGAACCAGATATTTGCCGGGCAACGATTGGTTATCACCACCACTGCTGACAACACGACGCCAGACTTAACGGCCGTCGCCGGCCCGACCATCGTCGAAGCCGACCCACTTGACGCCACCAACACACCCAGCGCACAAAGTACAACCTACACCGTTCAACAAGGTGATCGTCTCGCCAGTATTGCCGAGCAATTCAACCTTGACTGGACGACGATTGCGCGGGCCAACGGCATCACGAACCCCAACACCATCTTCGCCGGGCAAGAACTCACGATTCCTGTCACAGACGACGCCCCCGGCACCTTCCTTGAACCGAATGGCGGCGTCCCGGCAGCCGCAGCGCCAACCTTGCTCACAGGTAAGCAGATTATCATCAACCTGACCGAGCAACGCATTTACGCCTACGAAGATGGCGAACTCTTACGGTCACAAATCATGTCATCAGGGTTGCCAAGCACCCCAACCGTTACCGGAGACTACCGCATCTACTGGAAGCTGACCTCGCAGACAATGAGCGGGCCGGGCTATTATTTACCCGGTGTGCCGTGGGTGATGTACTTTTATCAGGGCTACGGCATTCATGGAACGTACTGGCACAACAATTTCGGGCAACCAATGAGTCGTGGCTGTATTAACTTACCGACAACGGACGCAGAATGGTTCTTCCGCTGGGCAGAAGTTGGGACACCCGTTTCGGTACGCTATTAAGTCGTTTTCAGATCATGTGAATTGTTCACACGTTCAATTGACTGTACAAACTCAAAACATAGGGAGAAAACAATGTTTAAACGCTTTCGCTTGATGACTATTACCATTGCGCTCATCGCAGGGATGGTCGCCAGTTTCGCCCCCATGGATGCGCTGAATGGCGTCGATGTTGCCGAAGCGCAAAGCCCGGTCTGCACCCAGACGCATATCGTTCAGCCCGGCGAAAATCTGTTCCGCATTGGTCTACGCTATGGGGTAAGCTGGCCGACATTGCAAGCGTGGAATTACCTGCCCAACGCCAACCAGATTCGTGTGGGGCAACGGCTATGCATTGATGGCTTTGCAACGGCTGCTAGCCCGGTTCATCCAACGCCACCACCGTCGCAGGTTGTTTTTCCGGGGAACCCCTTTGGCCCAACGACAGAGCCGCGTATCTTCTTTCCACAGGCAACACTGGGCCAGAGCTTCCAATTGTTCGGCTACAACTTCCCGGCTAACCGCACCGTCACCATCGCGCTAACGACACTCGGCAACCGACCCTATGTGCCCTACTATACAGCGACGACGGATGCCAACGGTGAATTTTTCGTCCAGGTGTCAATTCCTTCCGCATTACAGAATGCCAATACAGTCGCGGTCGAAGTCACGACTTCTGGCGGCTTCTTCGCGCTGAACTGGTTCTATAACTAGAAGATACCGTATATATGCGGGTCGTCGTGCAGACCTTCACGTCTGACAATGACGACCCAATATTATAGAAGCAGGAAACGCTAAACAGGCATCCATAGCTTGCGGGCGGTTTCAACAATTGCGGGGAGGGTGTCGAGCAAGATGTTAATTTCTGTCATCGTGTTTTGCCGCCCTACCGTTAGGCGCAGGCTCCCCATCGACCACTCATTATCATAGCCAAGCGCCACAATCACACCAGAGGGTTCTGGGTTGCCCGTCTTGCAGGCACTTCCCGACGAGGCAGCGATTCCCTGCGCGTCGAGTTGCATGAGCAGGTTGTTGGCGTCAACGTGACGGAAGACAAAACTCGCATGTGAAGGCAAGCGATCTTCTGGACAGCCGGTCAATTCGGTGTCTGGCACACCTTTGAGAATGCCAGCAATGAGCGCATCGCGCAGCTTCAGATGATGCGAGACATGGGTGGCCCGTTCTTGCTCGGCAATGGTCAACGCTTCTGCCATACCGATAATCAGCGGGACATTATGTGTCCCGCTACGCAGTCCGAATTCATGGCTGCCCCCGGTTTGCATCGGCAGCATATCGGTCCCCTGCCGCACATAGAGCGCCCCAACGCCCTTCGGGCCATAAAATTTATGTCCAGAAATAGAGAGCAAATCCACGTTTAGTGCGTCAACATTCAGGGGAAGCTGCCCCGGGGACTGCACGGCGTCAGTATGGAACACTGCACCAAACTCGTGCGCCACCTCGGCCAGTTCCGCAATCGGATTAACCGTACCGATCTCATTGTTCGCGTGCATCAGTGACACCAGCACAGTATCCTCACGCATGACTGAACGCAATGCTTCTGGCGTTACGCGGCCGTGTTTGTCTACCGGGGCATGACTCATCTCAAACCCGAAGACCTCAGCAAGTTGTTGTGCAGTACGCCCGACTGCGGTATGTTCCAGTGGTTGCGTAACAATATGCGCCCCTTTGCCAGCCTGACGCGCTGCTAAAGCCGCCCCACGCACACCCAGATTATCGCTTTCAGAACCGCAACTGGTGAAAACGACTTCTTTGGGCAAACACCCAAACACCTGTGCCACGCGATAGCGGGCCTGTTCGACAGCACCGTCGGCTTCTTGCCCAAATCGATGCACCGAGGAAGGATTGCCGTAAATCTGCTGAAAATAGGGATGCATTGCCGCAACAACGCGCTCATCAACGGGAGTCGTTGCGCTGTGGTCAAGGTAAATATGCGGTAGTGTAGAAGACATTGCCCCTCCATATCAAAAGCCAGAGTGTGTTAGAACTGTCTTTTATTAGTATAATCGAAATCTACCGGGAATACACAGGACAGGCCACAGTGGACAGCAACACACCAAATGTTACAACGCTGGAATTCACCGTACGCTCTTACGAAATCGGGCACAATAATACATTGCTACATGGCACTATCATGAACTATTTAGAAGAAATGGCTGTACAAGCCAGCAGTCGCGCCGGGTATGACAATAACTGGTTTGACACGCATGGCTACCTGTGGTTGATTCGGAAATGGTATGTCCGCTTTGAACAGCCCGCCTACTATGGCGACCGTTTGCTGGGTAAGTCGTGGATTTCGGACATGAAGCGTGTGCAGTCGCACCGTGAGTATGAATTGTGGCGAGGAGACAACCGGATTGTGCGCGCCCGAGCAAATTGGGTATTCGTTGATCGTAACCGTGGGCGGCCAGCACGTCTATTGGAAAGTTTCGTTGATAACTACGGCCCGATGCAAAACACACCGCCTGAACCTATCCAGACCCGCTTGTCTGGCAGCACGGCAGTCTCAAATCCAGTCTACACAGCGCGCACATGCCGGGCCCGGCACTTCGAAATTGACCGCGCAAAACACGTCAATAACGCGCATTACATCCGCTGGCTTGAAGACCGGATTCTTCAAGATGTCACACAAGATGGCATTGATCCAGACGATACGAGCATTCTGGCTCATGAGTTTGAGTATCGTGCTGCGGCGCAGGCCGAAGACGTGGTTGAAATCAACAGTGCGGTTGTTGAAGTACACGGGCAGCAAGCGCTCTGGCATCATCAAATGCGCCTGCAGACCTCACAGGAGCGTGTCGGTGAAGGTTGGAGCATCGTCGCGCTACCCGGTGAAGCTGTCAGGTTGTTACACCGCTAGCAGTTTAAATTTATATTACTCTACTTTGATCTTGGCTTTACACTGACTGTATAAAAACGATAAGCGTAACAACAAAGGACGTAAATCATTTATGAAGTCCCTTTATATCGCATCAACCACTGCTTATTCTGGCAAAACAGCACTGGCGCTTGGCATTGGGTTGCATGCGCGATCACGCGGCCATGCCGTTGCCTATTTCAAGCCGCTCAGCGTGCAGGGTTATTATCCGAACGATTTAAGCGGAGACGTTGACCAGGACGCGCAGTTTGCACGCCGTGTTTTTGGGCTGACATCCGTCGATACCACGATCATAGCCCCGGTGCGCGCCGATAAGGACTTACTGAATGATCTTCAGCAACAAACTGTGGATGTTGACGCACTGTGGCAACGCATCGACTCGTCGATTGCCACACTTCGACAGGGGCGTGACTTTTTGCTCATTGAAGGTGGTGGCACGCTGCGTGATGGCTTCGCAACCGGGGTGCATATTCGCTCTGTCCCGGAACGTTACAACCTCCCGGTGTTGATTGTCAGTGGCTGGCGCGGGAGTGTACTCACACTCGACGACATACTGGCAGCCCGTGAACTTCTAGGAGAGCGGTTGTTGGGCGCGATTATCAATAGCGTTCCAGACGATGAACAGGCACTTATCGAGTCGCTGGTACAGCCCTATCTGAACCAGCACAAGGTCACGCTCTATGGCAGCCTCCCGTTGCAGCCCCAGCTACGTGCGATCAGCATTGGTGAACTTACCCGTTTGCTTGGTGCTGAGATACTTGTTGGGGAAGCGCAACACCAGCGTTTGATCGAGGGGTTTTCCATCGGTGCGATGTCGGTTGAATCGGCGCTGCCAATTCTGCGTGCTGCCAGCAATACAGGTGTGATCACCGGGGCTGATCGTGCAGACTTACAGGGCGCTGCACTTGAGTCTAGTTCGGTCGCATGTCTAATCTTAACAGGAACAGAAACTGTCAATTCGCACATCCTTCAGCGTGCCGAAGATGTCGGAATTGCGGTATTATCTGTACAAGATGCGACCATGCAAGCACTGGAGAAGATCGAACGAGTTTTCGGAAAAACACCGCTGGGCCAGGCTGAAAAGCTAAATCGTTTCCAGGCTGTGTTGGCCCAACACCTTGACTATGATCGCTTATTTACTGACCTTGAGAGGACAAAACAACTATGACAATTATCGAAACCATTTTTGGGCGTCAGGTCCTTGACTCACGTGGCAACCCAACCGTTGAGGTTGAAGTCCAGCTTGAAGACGGGGCATATGGCCGGGCGATGGTTCCCAGTGGCGCGTCTACGGGGGAACACGAAGCCGTTGAATTGCGCGACGGGGACAAAAGCTACTACATGGGCAAGAGCGTTGAGCAGGCGGTTCAAAACGTCAACGAGACTATTGCCGATGCCCTGATTGGTGAATATTCCGCGCTGGATCAGATGGCGATTGACCATGCGATGCTTGAACTCGACGGCACACCCAACAAAGGCAAGCTCGGAGCAAACGCAATTCTGGGCGTTTCACTCGCAGTTGCTCATGCCGCTGCCGCCAGTGTTGGCATGCCGCTGTACCGTTATCTGGGCGGCGTTTATGCACATCAACTTCCCGTGCCGATGATGAACATCATGAACGGCGGTAAACACGCTACCAATAGCACCGACTTTCAAGAATTTATGGTCATGCCGGTTGGCGCGTCCAGCTTTTCGGAAGGCCTGCGCTGGGGTGCTGAAATCTACCATACTTTGAAGAAAGTGCTGCATGATCGTGGGATGGGGACAACTGTTGGCGACGAAGGTGGTTTTGCACCGAGCTTGTCCACTAACGAAGCCGCTATTGAAATCATCCTCGAAGCGATACAGAAAGCAGGCTTCACACCGGGTGACGACATCTATCTGGCACTGGACCCCGCCGCCAGCGAAATCTATGAAGATGGCAAATATCAACTTGCCACCGAAGGCAAAGCACTCAGCAGCGCTGAAATGGTCAAATTCTGGACGAACTGGGCCGAGAAATACCCGATCGTTAGCCTCGAAGATGGCCTTGACGAAAACGACTGGGACGCCTGGGCGGATCTGGTCGCCGCTGTTGGTGATAAAGTTCAGATTGTCGGCGATGACCTCCTCGTAACCAATGTTGACCGCGTGCAGCGTGCCATTACGGGCAAGAATGCCAATTCACTGCTGTGCAAGGTCAACCAGATTGGTTCATTGACTGAAGCCATTGCTGCCAGTCGGATGAGCCAACAAGCAGGCTGGACCGTCGTCGTTAGCCACCGCAGCGGCGAAACGGAAGACGCCACAATTGCCGACCTGGTTGTTGCGCTTAACGCTGGACAGATTAAGACTGGCGCGCCCGCCCGTAGTGACCGTGTTGCTAAATACAATCAACTGTTACGGATTGAAGATGATCTCGGTACAACAGCAACGTTCGCCGGAAAGAACGCCTTCCCTAACATTTCCAGAGAGCTATAAAGGAACGTTATGCTACGCTCGCTGAAAAACAAACGGACTAAAATTGTTGCCACTATCGGCCCGACGTCACAGGACGAAGAAACGCTCCGCAAAATGATCCGTGCCGGGTTAGACGTCGCCCGTATCAACTTCAGTCATGGTAGCCAGGAGGGTCATGCTGAAGTTATCAAACGGATTCGCAAAGTCGCTCAGGAAGAAGGCGCTGTGGTCGGCGTTCTCGCTGACTTGCAGGGGCCCAAAATTCGCCTCGGCAAACTTGAGAACGACGGTATTGACATTCAACCCGGCGACCAGATTATCCTGACAACGCGCGAGAACCCAGACCAGAGCAAGCGTCAACTCCCCCTCCCCCATCCAGAGTTCATCGTGGATGTCCATGCTGGCAATCGATTGCTACTGGACGACGGTGAGCTTGAAATGGTTGTCCGCAGCACGACTGGCGATGCGCTTGTCTGTGAGGTCGTTGTCGGTGGGCTCCTGAAAAGTCGCAAAGGCGTATCGTCGCCAGACGCAAAGCTGTCGTCGTTGTCGGCCCTGACCGAAAAAGATCGTGACGATGCAGTTTTTGCACTGAAACAAGGCGTTGATTTCATGGCCATGTCGTTTGTACGCAACGCTGACGATATGCGTGAATTGCGGTGGCTGCTGCGCCATCATGGTGGTGACGTGTGGCTCATCGCCAAGATTGAGAAGTTCGAGGCTATTGACAACTTTGAGAATATCCTCAAGCACTCAGACGGCATTATGGTGGCTCGTGGCGATCTCGGGTTAGAAATTCCAGCGGCCGAAGTGCCCATCCAGCAAAAGCGCATCATCAGTATGTGCAACAAAGTTGGCAAACCCGTTATCACAGCGACTCAAATGCTCAATAGCATGATTGAGTCTCCGCGCCCAACCCGTGCCGAAGCATCTGACGTCGCAAATGCGATTTTTGACGGCACTGATGCAGTCATGCTCTCTGGTGAAACCGCCTCGGGCAAGTATCCCGTTGAAGCCGTAACAACCATGGCCGCCATTGCTGCGATATCTGAAAAGAACCTACCCTATTATGGCAAACACCCAGAGCGTGAAACGACCCGCGTTAGTCGTAGCAGTGGCAACCTGACTGCCAACGCCATCAGCTTTGCGACCAAACAAATAGCCGATATTCTGGGAGCCAAGCTGCTGGTCACCAGTACCTGGACCGGCTACACGGCGCGCCGCGTTGCCCGTGAGCGTCCCAATACACCGATTTTGTGTGTAACCCCCAACAACGCGACCTTCAACCGTATGGCACTCATCTGGGGAGTACTCCCAATGATGGTTGATGAGTTCCATACCATTGACGAAATGCTGAGAGTCGTTGTTACGGCGGCGCAAGAAGCCAAATACGTCGAAACAGACGACATTATGGTTATCATTGCCGGGGTGCCGTTTGGTGCTGGTGGCCATACCAACTTCCTCAAGGTACACCGCGTCGGCGATGACGGTGGGTTCCTTTAGGTACACAACAACACTTGTTACTGCACAAAAGACCCTTTCTGCCTAGTCGGGAGGGTCTTTTTCTTCGTCTGTCACCAGCGCAGCAATCAGCGGCTCAATCAATATGGTGTGAGAAACAGCAGGTTTTTCACGCCCCCGCGAAAGCCATGCCAAAAACTCGACGTTGCCTTTGCTGCCTTTAATCCCACTTTGAATAACGGCTTCCACACCAAAGCCCTGTGCTGCCGCAAAGCCCAGTATTTCTTCTAACACACGCCGATGGACATCGTGATCTTTGATAATGCCACCTTTGCCAACGTCAGCTTTGCCCGCTTCAAATTGTGGCTTGATGAGTGGAATCACGTCAGCCTGCGGGGTCAACCATTGCTGTATCACCGGCAGCACCAATTGTAATGATATGAAACTGACATCAACAACCACTATCGAAACAGGTTCGTCCAGTTGGGCCAGATGCCGGACGTTAACACGTTCCATGACAATCACACGCGGATCATTGCGGAGCTTAACGGCTAGCTGGCCATACCCCACATCAAGTGCATACACCTTCGTTGCGCCAAATTGCAGCAGGCAATCGGTAAAGCCGCCAGTGCTAGCCCCGACATCTGCACAGACTTTCCCCGCAACAGAAATGTCAAAGGCTTCTAAGGCGCTGAGCAATTTCAGCCCCCCTCGGCTTACGAAACGAGCCGCCTCCTTCAAGGTGATATCTGCGTCTACAGGAACACGCATACCCGGCTTGGTGCGCCGTTCGCCGTCAACTGAAATCTCACCAGCCTGTATATAACGCTGCGCCATCTCACGGCTCGGGGCGAGTCCGCGCTCATAGACCAGCACATCGAGTCTTTGTTTTTTCATATATTGTTCAATCTATTCTGAAAATTGTCGCCACCATGATAGCACGCTTTATGCTATAATCGCCGCTGTTTGCCTGTTCTGCACATTATTCACCGGGAGCAGTTGTGCGTGTCTAACGCCGAAACATCGAAGTCCACTCCTGTCACAACGGGAATACTACCACCAGCGCTGCGCGGTCTTATCCGTACCATGCGCCCGAAGCAGTGGTCCAAGAATGCCTTCGTCTTTGTCGCCATTTTATTTGACCGACAACTCGACGATATTGACGCTCTGCTGCGCGTGATCTTCGCGTTCTTTATGTTTTCGCTCATGGCCAGTGCTGTATACATCATGAATGATCTGGTGGATATCGAGCGCGACCGCGCCCACCCCAAGAAAAAAGACCGGCCGCTCCCTTCCGGGCAACTCCCAGTTCGGCTAGCGGTGACAGCCAATGTTATTCTTCCGGTCGTGGCGCTCGGTGCATCGTTGCTGGTAAGCCCTGAACTGGCGCTGGTGCTGGGGGCTTATTTTGTGTTGCAAATTGGCTATAGCTTTGGCTTGAAAAACATAGTGTTGGTCGATGTATTCTGTATTGCGGCCGGGTTTGTATTGCGCACCATCGCCGGGATCGTTGTCATAACCGTCACCAATTTTTCGCCGTGGCTGTATATATGCGTGGGCTTGCTGGCACTATTCCTCGCTATCGGCAAACGTCGGCAGGAGCTGGTGCTGCTGCAAGAATCCGATTTCGTGGACGACATCACCCAGGTGCGTGACACGTATAAGGGCTACAATATGCCACTATTGGATGACATGCTGCGGATGGTCGTTACGAGCGCGGCCGTCGCCTATACGCTCTACGCCACTGAAGCTGAGACGATTCTGTTAGAAGCCGACCCAGAATACATGCTGCTGACTGTGCCTTTCGTCTATATGGGGCTTTTTCGGTACATGTACATTATTCATCGGCTGGGCAAAGGTGGCGACCCGACCGAAGTCTTGTTCGAAGATCGTCCCCTTCAAGTTACCCTCGGGCTGTGGGTGTTGATGATCTTTGTGCTGCTCTACGTCATCGGCTAGGCATAGAGGTCACACTATGGCGAGTGCAAACGGAAAATTGATCCTCTTTGGAGAACACGCCGTTGTCCACGGGCAGCCAGCCATCGCGGTTCCCCTTCAGGCAGTCTCCGTAGCGATCGAAGCTACCCCGGCACAGAAGAGACACGGCATTACCGTCCATTTAGAACGTACTGGCGCAACCGTCCACTTACCCATTCCGCTGGACATCACCGGGCCAAATATCCCTTCTCACACAGATCTAGCCCTGATACGTCCTATCGAGCTAGCGTTACACCACCTACAACACCCAACTGTGCCTGACCTTGAACTACACATTCAGTCAAACATTCCGATTGCATCCGGGTTTGGTAGCGGGGCTGCACTCAGTAAAGCGCTCATGACAACCATATTTGACTACCTCGGCCACACGCCCTCAATGAAAGAATTGAACGACCTTGTATATGAGGCTGAAAAACTACACCACGGCACTCCCAGCGGCATTGATAACACAGTCATCGTCTACGAAAAGCCTGTCTATTTCGTTCGAGGGGAACCAATCCAGACCTTTGCCATTCCGCAGCCGTTCGAATTGATTGTTGCCCATGTCGGGCACGCCACCGCTACGCACATCACGGTTGGCGCAGTCGGTGACCTGTACGCCGCTGAACCTCAACGCATTGGCGCTGTCTTTGAGGCAATTGGCGACATTGTAAATGCCGCACAAGATGCTATCCAGAATGGTGACGTATTGAAGCTCGGCCCCTTGATGACGCAGAACCATGACTTGCTCCGTACGCTAACCGTATCGGACGACACATTGGACGACTTTTGCCATGTCGCAAACGTTAACGGCGCACTGGGCGCGAAGCTCTCTGGGGGTGGGCGTGGCGGCAACATGATCGCCCTTGTCACCGCCGACACCCGCGAACAAGTTGCCACCGCCCTACGTCAAAATGGTGCGCAGCATATTATTCACACCACCGTTCAGTGAGACTCACGCGGCTGTTCGATGCTGCCAGATTAGTTAAGTTCCAGCAGGTCATAGTGCAGATAGTAATCAGGTTCAATCGTAACCCCGCTGACGGTATCACGGTACAAAATATGCACACTCCCCTGCCACATTGGAAATAGCGCATAAGTTTCCAGCATCAAAGCCTGTGCCTCGCGATAGAGTTCATTTGCTGCTTCAGTATCCTGAGTCCGACGGGCCTGGTTTAGCAAGACATCGACCTCGGTCAAAGCGTAGTTGGTAGCACTCGGCAACATCGACTGCGAATGCAACATGGGGCGCAGGTAGGCCTCAGGATGCATCGCCACTGGTGTAAACGCAAACAACGCAGACTGGAACGCACCATCTTCCAGGCTTTCGAGCCAGGCACGCGGATTCGTCCCCACCCCACTATTGGTTTGCACATAACGGTTTATGGGGGTCAGTGTGGTGCGCAGACGGGTCAAAACGTCGGCATAGTAGTCGCCATAAGCAGAGCGCGACGATGCAAAGCTCATTGGCACCGGGCGATTTGGTGAGTAGCCATTTTCCACAAGCAGTTCCACCCCGCGCGAATCACGGTCCTCAAATGGGGTATAGACCGGGTTAAAGGCGTCACCCACCAGTTCAGGCACATAGCTATCGACACGATAAACGTTATTGTCGAAATAGCCTGTCACCAAATTGTCACGGTCAATGGTGCGGGCAATCACTTCACGCAGCACAATATCGCTGTTGAATTCTGCGAATTGCTCGCCGAGGTTGATGACCCAGTACCACATACGGGTGCTGGGGCGTTGCAAGATGTTGATGGGCGCGTTACCTTCAGCCGTCGCCACTGCATCCACCACACGAACCTCTCGCCAGGCAACATCAACGTCCCCCGCAACAATTGCCAGTCGTAAGTCTTCGGTCGCGGTGTAGTGCTGCAATCGTACACCATTATTTTGTGCTGGCTCGCCAGAGGTATAGTCAGGGTTGGGGCGAAGCTCGAGGAATGCATTTAGCTCGTAGCCTCCCATTATATAGACCCCGTTCCCAACGAGGGGTTCCGTCGAGCGGCGTACTTCACCCGCTGCAAAGTCGTCTGGATGCACAGCATAAAATGGTGCTTTCGAAACCAGTTCAAGGAAATAGGGCACTGGTGCTGTGAGGGTAAAAACAAGCGTCGTGGCGTCTGGTGCTTCAACATCTTCAACAACACCGTTCATAATGTCGGCCCCGCCCTCGTTCAGCAACTGAACACGCTCAATACTATCGCGGAAATTGATCGCAGTGAGCGGCGTTCCGTCATTAAACGCCAGATCATCACGCAATGTAAACGTATGGGTAAGCCCATCTTCACTCACAGCATGGTCACTGGCCGCTGCTAGTTCGACCTCGGTGCTGCCCGGCACTCGCTGCGTTAATCCGGTATACAAATGGCTAAAAATTTCCCATTCAGCAAATGTGTCTGCGGTAGCGGGATCAAGCGTTGTGGGTAAATCTAGCGTACCGATGCGAATGATACTCGTGTCGTCCTGCGCGGCAATTGGGGTCTGCGACGGGGTGAATGGTAGCACCGTCAACGCCAGCGCAACAGCACTCAAAATAAGAAGTGTCTTTTTCAATGGTGTAGCTCCTTATGCGGCAAATATCTCTAGAGTATACTAGAGCGGGTGCCGTAAGGTTTCAAGTTTCGTCTACGAAAAGATAAAGTCTTGCTTAGCCTTCAACACAATCTTTACGCCATTGATGCTATAATACGTATTAAACTGAATGCCCATTTCAGGTGATTCTTATGAACTTAGAAGACATTTTCGCCCAGCTACCATCGCTTTCCATCGCCGACCGCGACATTATCGAAAAAGCGTACCTGTTTGCACGCGAAGCCCACAAAGACCAGCGCCGCAAATCTGGTCAGCCCTACATCGTGCATCCCTTTAATACAGCGCTTATCCTCGCAGAAATGCGTCTGGATGCATCTACGATTGCTGCGGCCTTTTTGCATGATGTCGTCGAAGACTGTGATGTCACCCTCGGGCAGCTTGAAATAGAATTTGGTGCCGATGTCGCACGGTTAGTGCATGGCGTCACAAAAATGGGCGAATTGCCCCACCAGGCCAACGCCGGCCAGCGTAAAAGCAACAGCGACCGCCAGGCTGAATACTTGCGCCAAATCTTTATGGCAATGGGTAACGATGTGCGTGTTATTCTTGTCAAACTTGCAGACCGTCTCGACAAT
Source organism: Anaerolineae bacterium (assembly GCA_034437655.1). GTDB lineage: Bacteria > Chloroflexota > Anaerolineae > Aggregatilineales > J027 > J027. Next base: position 48,161 of record DAOTTU010000031.1, on the reverse strand, counting down.
ATGCGTACTCTGGGCGTCATGTCTGAAAGTAGCCGCCGCAACAATGCGCGTGAAACGATGGACATCTTTGCACCAATGGCCAACCGTCTTGGCATTGGGCATTTGAAATGGCAACTCGAAGACCTTGCTTTCCGCTACCTCGAACCTGAACAATACCGCGACCTGGCTATGCAACTCGCAGAACGGCGAGCCAGCCGCGAAAAACACCTTGACCGTGTGATCGTCAAAGTTCGGCAGACGCTCGACAAACACAGCATCCACGCCGACGTGCAAGGACGCCCCAAACATATCTATAGCATCTGGCGCAAAATGAAGCGGAAACAGGTTGGCTTCGAACAGATTTTTGACGTGCGCGCCGTCCGTGTTCTTGTAGAAGACGTTCCGACTTGCTATCAAGTCCTCGGTATTGTGCATACCATGTGGCGACCGATTCATGGTGAATTTGACGACTACATCGCCGCGCCAAAAGAAAACGGTTACCGTAGCCTGCACACCGCTATTATCGATGACGAAGGCAAAACACTCGAAGTACAGATTCGCACCTTCGAGATGCATCAAGACAGCGAATACGGTATTGCGGCTCACTGGCGCTACAAAGAAAAGGGTCGCAAAACAGACGCCGCCTTCGAGCAACGCATCAGTTACATGCGCCGCTTGATCGAAAACGTGCAGGACGATGAACAAGACGCTGAACAGTTCATCGCGGCCATGAAAGAGTCTATTCAAGACGAGCGCATCTATGTATTTACGCCACGCAATGACATCATTGACTTGCCAGAAGGCGCAACCCCCATCGACTTCGCCTATCATATTCACACCGAAGTCGGGCACCGTTGCCGTGGCGCACGGGTCAATAACAAAATGGTCGCGCTAGACTACAAGCTCAGCACTGGTGACCGCGTTGAAATTGTGACGGCCAATCGAGGTGGCCCCAGCCTGGACTGGTTAAACGAAGCACTCGGCTATGTACAAACCACCCGTGCCCGCACCAAAATTCGCCAGTGGTTCCGCAAGCTGGACCGTGAGAAAAACATCTCGTTGGGCCGTGACGCGCTAGAACGTGAACTCAAGCGCCTTAGTGTAGACGACCACCAACGGAGTGAAATCGCTGCAATTGCTGGCTTTCCAAGCATTGACCATATGTTGGCGGCCATTGGGTTTGGGGACGTCACCGCGTCCAGCATTGCCTCGCGGGTGGTGCAGCTCGAAGCACGTGCGGCCGAAGCCAGCCGCGACGAATTGGTTCCGAGCAAGCCTTCCACCAATGGCAAAGACCAGCATCATGGCATCGACATCGCCGGGTTGGGTGGGCTGCTTGTTTCGCTGGCATCATGCTGTCATCCGGCACCGGGGGACCCAATTCTCGGCTTTATTACGCGCTCACGGGGCGTCACCGTACATCGGCGCGATTGCAAAAACGTACTCAATACAACCGAGCCACAGCGCCTGATTGAAGTCAACTGGAGCGATACAGACCAGCACATTTATTCAGTCCCTGTCGAAATCTGTGCCCGTGACCGCGAAGGGCTCATGCGCGACATCGGCGCGGTTATTGCCGAGCAAAACATCAATATGACGAACGTCAACATCAGCACGGCGAGCAATCATACGGCGATCTTTCGCTTAACAATGGAAGTCTCTCATATTGACCAGCTTAGCCTCGTGCTGACCAAAATTGATATGTTGCAAGAAGTCATGTATGTCCGGCGCGTATTTCCAGCACAGAAGGTTGTCGAACATTGAAAACTTCACGTCCTTCTGTCCTGGCGTTTGTCGCCTTTCTATTGCTAGGTGCCACGCTCTCCTGCGCAACCTTACGGTCATCAGGCGAGCCCGCCCCAACCCGCCTACCAACCACAACCACGACCCCTACTGAAGCACCATCCTCGACTACACCGCCGCCCTTGCGCTTCGGTGGGTAGTCGCTTACAACCTTCTCGTTGCTTCTGGAAGCATTACGCATTCATGTAACAAGGTTGTAATTTACATTAACATCACGTATGATTACGGTGTATACAAGTGGGGAGTTCGTTTTGAAACCTGCCTCGAAACCATATGATTATGCTCAGATTAACATTCAATATAAAGCACTTTCTACTCAAAAACGCTGCGTTGTGTTACACCCCAAAGCACCGAACGAACATCGCTTTTTTCAGCAGTATGTACTCAGGTCTTTAGATGCTGTTTACGTTCATTTACCTGCACACGCCAGCGACCTTTCACAACTTGGCATCGTCTTTGCAGAGGCATTTCGCGCCCAAACCCACGCCGAGCTGATCGACACGGTTGGGGACGCTGTGGTGCTTGCCGATCGGCTTTGCGCAGCGATGCTTCGTACCAACACACAGATTTTGTTCATTGATGGCTGCGATGGGCAAAGTGAGCGCGTGATCTTGCCCATGGTCCGTGCCATGCTATTGAGCTTGCCGCCAGACAAGCGTATCATCATCAAAGGGCGTTCATTTTCGTCAGGCTTACTGACAGACCCGAATATCCATCCCAGAACCGCTGTTCTCCCGGTCGATAGTGATCGCATGTTGATTGATTACGCGGCACTGTTGGATGGAAAAACAACGCTTGAAGTGCGTGCTTTCGGTCAGGGCATGGTCATGGTAAACAGCCAATCCGTTGAACGGTGGGAAGGGCTTTTGCCCCGCGCCTTGTTCTTCTTCTTCGTGGACCGCGCACTGGTTACCCGTGACGAAATATTTGCAACCTTCTGGCCAACGCTGACTAACCGTGAAGCCACCAATGTTTTTCATGTGACCAAGCGCAAAATCAGCGAAATTCTCGGCGTCACATTAACCACCTACAGCAGCGGTTTTTATCGCCTCTCTCCAGATCTTGATCTTCGATATGATGTTGTCTTATTTCAAGAAGCAATGCAAGAAGCTGCAATTGCAGATGAAAACCGCGCTGTAACGCTTTACAATCGTGCAATTGAACTCTACCGCGAGGAATTTCTTACGGCCGTTGACAGCGCATGGGCCATCCGCCGTCGCGATGAGATGCGTCTGTTATATATCGAAGCACTGGTTGGGCTGGCTCGTATTAACCATAGACAGGCTCAGGCTGACTATGCACTGGGGTTGTTTGCCCGGGCACATTCACTGGCCCCTGAACGCGAGGATATCACCTACACACTCATTGAGTTATACATTGCTGCACACCACTATGATCATGCTCGCGCGATTTATCGCCGGCACACCGTCGCACTCAAAAATGCTTTCAACACGAGCCCTGCCGACAAGACAAAGGCTCTCATCCAATCCATACAAAAGCACGCATCGCACACATAACTATATTGCGATGCAGATTCTTTTTATTGAGCCATACGACACAGGCTCTCACGCCGCCTGGATGCGCGGTTATGCACAACACAGCCGTCACAGCATCACAATTTTAAGTCTACCCGGGCAGTTCTGGCAGTGGCGTTTGCTTGGGGGTGCTGTGACACTCGCAACACAATACAAATCACGCTCAGCACAGCCCGACCTCATAATCGCTTCTGACATGTTAGATGTTGCAACATTCGTCGCGCTGGCAAAGCCTGACTGCCCGGTGATGCTCTATTTCCATGAAAACCAACTGCTCTACCCACGTGGGCCGCGCCAGAAATTGCAGAATCATTATGCTTTTATCAATTACACCAGCGCTCTCGTTGCAGATGCGGTCCGCTTTAACAGCCAGTTTCATCTTCACGCCTTTATTGATGAATTGCCGCGCCTGTTAAAACATTTTCCTGATCATAATAATCTTGAAACCATCGACGCCATCCGCAAGAAAAGTGACGTATTGTCACTTGGGGTTGATCTGGCCCGTTTCGACACCTATGCTCCCACCAGCACCCCCTCTCACGAGAAACAGCCGCCGCTTATTCTGTGGAACCACCGCTGGGAATTTGACAAGAATCCAGAACTGTTCACAAAGACCATTTTGCGCCTGCACGCCGCTGGTTATGATTTCCGTGTTGCGATTACAGGCGAGAACTTTCAACAAAACCCGGTTGAGTTTGCTAACTTGCCACAACAACTTGGCGAACGTGTGGTGCAGCTCGGCTACCTGCCACGCTTTGAAGATTACGCCAGACTGCTGTGGCAAGCAGACATCGTTGTCAGCACAGCCATACAGGAATTTTTCGGCATCAGTACCGTTGAAGCGCTCTACTGTAGATGTTGGCCGGTCTTGCCCAATCGATTGAATTACCCCTATCTGTTGCCACATCTGCACCATCAACAGGCTCTATATAACACCGATGAAGGTCTTTACCATCGGCTTGCAGCACATTTACAGCCCCCCTGCCATCGCCCTGCCGCGCAACACCTGCGCGATCATATCGCGGTAAATGACTGGCAGATGCTGGCACCCATTTATGATAGTACGCTCCAGGCAGTTGCCAGGCCATAGCAGGATAAACCGAGATTGAGTTGCAGCAAACTCGTTTGATGTTGTTCACTTTGGCTTGTGGTGGCTGAGCAAAGAATATGCTACACTGTATACGAGTTAATATTGAGTTATCGTTGATTTGTGAGCGACGGTCCAATGCCCCGAGAACATATAAAGTCCAGCAACACTAGCGGCTTGCAACCACAAGATCGCGAGTTGACCAAACCCAATACAACAGACCTTGCATCCGCCCCAACATTCACCACAGCAAGCATTATTCAGCTTCAGCGCACAGTAGGCAACCGGGCTACTGGTCAGGTGCTGCAACAGCGCGTGCAGCGTCAAAATGATTTACCCCCAGTTGCTGAAGGCAACACTCGCAACGATGGCTCTGGCAAGCAATATACTGACTTTGATGGCAAGCAGTACCGCGTCAGTGGTCGTGAGCCCAACCGCAAAATTGAAGAAGTCAAACGCACTGAAACCCCACAAGGCGATGTTCAATATGTTGCGATGGGTGTTGTGGTCGGGTTTAACGCGAACAAACCCGTCGTAGACTATTACCCGGAACCAATCAATCTGGGAGATTGGTATCCACAGGTGACCCACGTCAACGGCATGAATGTTAAACCTGAAAGTGGCATTCGTGATGCGGTGTCGCTGCAAAACAGTGTCAATGAAACACTGGATAGTGACGAAGAGGTCGCGCTGGGGCAAGACGCCGTAGACGTATTGTACACCTACAGTACTACGCTGGGCTTTGGCTCAGATGTCTGGGATTGCATCAAAGGCAAATTGTCCTTTTCTGACGATGTTACTGCAAGTCAGCGGCAGATCATGCTCGACGCCGTGCATAACCAACAGCGCACCACGGTTTCAGCACATAGTCGCGGCACCATTAAAACTGACAATGCCGTGCGCCAGACACATGCGGCGCTTACACAGGAATACTTGCCGCAGGTCTGGGAAGAGGCCGAACAGGTTTTGACACTCAATCGTTTTCAGCGCTTTCTGGTGTCATCCGTCATCAAAGACATCGCGGAAACCCGGGCCAAAGAAGAAATGGACAAGTATATTAACCTCGTTTACGCTGGCAACGCAGTCGAGTTCCCCTCCACGGTACTTCCGGTTGACTACATCGTCGGTAGCTATGACGCCATCAGTATGCTGGTCGGCACCTATAGCGAATGGGGCACCAAAGACTGGTGGGTTTCGGGGCATGATGAGTCAACGATGACCAAAGTGTCTGGCGGACATGGTTACCGTGATAACTACGCCGCTACGGCCGGGGAACTCATCGGTCAAGACATCTTGAGGCACCAGTGATGCGTATCGTTGATGATCTTAAACGGGGGCTGTCGGCCATAGCAGATCGTAACTACGACATTCAGAATCAACTCAAGGACCGTGGCTGGGGCAATATCCTGATCCCTTTCGCGGCTGCGCCAGTCAAGCTGCACAAAGATGAACTGAATATTCAGATTCGCGTTGCCAGTAGCGGACAGTTTTTCAGTCTACATTCACCGCTGGCTATCGTCACACATGAATTGGAAAGCGCACCATTACTGCATTTGCTGCGGCGACAGTTCGATGCAGACCAGCTCGGTGCGGCGAGCTTTGCTATTCAAGACATGAACGATATAGATGTACTGGTTGGGGTTCAACACTGGCCGTTGCACACCATTAGCGAAGCACAATTTATAGACCTGATCGAAACGTTTATCCAGGCCACATTTACGATGCTTAAAGAAGTCAACGCCCTCGCAAAAGAGACACCCGGCCTGCAAGTACAATCCTGAAATCTCCTCACCGTTTTACCGCTGAATCGTGCAGGCTGACAAAAACGGTTCGCGTGTGACCAACTTTGCGCTATAATCCGACAAATTTTCACACATTCAGAGGGTGAAGCACATGCAACATGTAGATGTTTTGTTTGTGGGCGGCACTGTACTAACGATGAACGAAGATATGGACATCTTCGCGCCGGGTGCAGTTGCCGTCCAGGCCGACAAAATCGTTGCCATTGGTGAAAGAGAAAAGATCGAAGCGGACTATAGCGCTGAAGATGTGATCGACTGCACCGGACAGGTCATCATGCCGGGCCTTGTCAACACGCACACACACCTTTCTATGACACTGGTTCGCGGGCTAGCCGATGACCTACGGCTTGATGTGTGGCTGCTAGGCTACATCATGCCTACCGAGCGCATGTTCGTAGATGAGAACTTTGTGTCTTTGGGTGCAAAATTGGCCATGGCTGAACTCATACGCGGCGGGACAACGACCTTTGCCGATATGTACTATTTCGAAGAAGAAGTCGCGAAAGCAGCCGCCGAAATCGGTATGCGCGGGTTGTGCGGGCAGACGATACTCAAGTTCCTCGCCCCAGACGCCGAAAGCTATGAGACCAGCCTCGCCTATACCGAAGCCTTTATTGAACGCTGGAAAGGGCACCCGACAGTCATTCCGTCTGTTGCGCCCCACGCACCATACACCAGCACCGATGACATGCTGGAACAATGCGCCGCGCTTGCTCACAAGCATGATGTGCCGCTGATTATTCATGTTTCGGAGACCAACCAAGAGGTTGAAGACAGCCGGCGCGATTTTGGGATGCCACCCGTACCACGCATCAAAAAGTTGGGCGTACTCGATCACAAGTGCCTGTGTGCCCATTGCGTGCATATTGACCAGGGCGAAATCCGCACGCTGCATAACCACAATGCCGGGGTCGCACACAACCCCACCAGCAACCTGAAGCTAGCCAGCGGTATTGCCCCCGTCGCAGAAATGCTTGCCCAGGGGGTGAATGTTGGTATTGGCACTGACGGCACCGCCAGCAACAACGACCTCGATATGTTCACTGAGATTCATCTCGCCGCAATTCTAGCCAAAACCGCGTCCAACGACCCTACTACGCTGCCGGCCAGGCAAGCCCTGTTGATGGCAACCCGGATGGGGGCGCAAGCCTGCCACATTGACGACATCACAGGCAGCCTCGACGTTGGCAAACGCGCTGACATCATTACCATCAATCAACGTAATCTGCACAACACACCGCGGTTCAGCCACGACCCCGACAGCGTTTATGCACAGATTGTCTACGCAGCGAAAAGCACAGATGTAGAAGATGTAATGTGCAACGGACGCTGGCTGATGCGTCAGCGTGAACTGCTGACGGTTGATGTGGAGCCGATATTGGTAGAAGCACAAGCACTGGCTGTTGAAATTGACGCTTATCTGCGTGAGTTCTCACAGAATGTACTTTCAAAACTGGTGAGTATCGCCAGCCTTGAACAGCAAGAAAGTTTCGAGATTCAGCTTAAAACGATTTTTGATGCACCACAGGACATTGGAAAACTCTTCGATCATCCCGACGTGCGGATCGTCAAACATTCGCATTATCGCCAGTATGACACCTATTTTCTGTGGCCAGAACCTGACAGCGGGCGTGTACGTTATCGCGAAGACGACTTCATTGGGGAAGGCGGAAATGTCGAAAATGTACGAACACGACTCACCTACACAGCCCCAACAAAAGAACGTGAGTTTGGCAAAGCAGTCTTGCTTTCACGGTCACAGTTCCTCGCGCCGGCAGACCGTCCGTTGCGCTTCTACCGTGAATATTTCAACGCCCCTGAAGAACGCGAAATCCATAAGGAGCGCAAGCGCTGGCATATTCTCTATAAAGGCGTGCTTTTCTACATTAATCTGGACGAAATCCTTACACCCGGCGCAGACCACCGCTATCTGGAGGTCAAGTCAAAGACATGGTCCTTGAGCGACGCTGAATACAAAGCATCATTAGCGTCTGAAATCGTAAACGACGTGCTTGAACTGGCCATTTCCGAACGCATTCCAATGGAATATGTGGACATGGCAACCACAACATAACCTCCCTGCACTGGCAACCCTCCTGTCCAGCTACGGGCAGGAGGCACGCTTTTCCTAACAGGTAGAGTGTAGCAACATGCCGACAGCTTCCCCGGCGTTGGCAAGTTCGTTGTAGCGTTCAACAGCAGCCTCACTTTGCAGGGCATGCACTTCAAAACCCTTCTTTTCGAGCATCTCGACCATGTGCGACTGTACCTTGAGCATTTCCTGCACACCCCTGCTCAAAATAATGATCCGCGCACCGGCATGAAGCAGAGGTAAGGCATCGAGTGGGTGAATCCCGGGGTCGTGGCGCGTACCATTGACATTCCAATCCCATTCCTGGACGCCACCGGGATATATCTGAACGTCCTTAAACGTCCGGGTATACCCTTCAACCCGGACCTTTCCCCACGAAAAATGCGTAATGTATGGGGATGCAGGAACGTCGGTGGTTGTGGAAGCGTCAAATTCATCGAATGCATCGTAACCCTGTACGTCGTCTCTATGGTCGTTCATGGTTGAGAAGCTACCGTTTCACTCAGTTTGCATTGTGAGAAAGTCCGTCATTCAATTGTCGGGTTGTCTAGCCGAAAACCATGCCCGCGCACCGTAACAACATATTGATAAGAATCGTCCACTTCACTCAAGCGGTCACGCAAGCGTCGCACCAGTGCATCAATCGCCTGTTCACTCACCCCATCAGCAGCAGCATCGGGCCACACATGGTTGACAACCTCTTCGCGGGTTCGCACTGAGCCGTCACCTTCATAGAGTAATTCGAGCAGACGATATTGCGGCAAGCTCAAGGGTGGGTCAACTTCTGCATTCGCAATGAACACTCGCCGCGCATTAGGTTCGAGCCGCAAGCGCCGTTGCCCGCGTGGTGCAATGGCCTCATCCATCATAATGGGTGCGGTCGATTCGCTGTCGATGAATGTCATGCGTACCGCCATTGCTATCGTGATTTCATCACCATCTTTGAGAATAGCGCTTTCTGCCTGAAGCTGATCGGCGTTGAGCCACGTCCCGTTTTTACTATCGAGGTCTTCAACGATAAACTGCTCATCCTTCTTATAGATGCGAATATGTTCGCGAGAAACCTGGCGTTCTGGCAAGATGAGGTCACATTCACCACCTCGACCTACCACAAACGGCTCGCGATTGATCTGCCAGCGCTGCCCTGCCTGTTCACCTTCGGTGATGTATAACAAGGGACCGTCTTTTGATCCTGGTTCGGTCATCGCTCATATCTCTCCTGACATCGCATATATAGTATGATACATTGTAGCGTATTTCTGGGCACTGGCGCGATAGCTGCGCAGCACTGTTCGTCAAAAAGACTTGAGGAGAACCTATGCTTTCCGTTGAAGATGCACTCGAAATCATCCTACGCCCTATCCAGCAGTTATCAGGTGAGCGTATCCCAATCGCACAGGCGTATGGGCGTGTGCTGGCCAGTGATGTCCATGCCTCGCACGATCTCCCCCCCTTCAATAACAGCGGGATGGATGGTTTTGCCATCAGTGGTGCAGACCTCAGCGCCCCGCCCATCACCCTGCAAGTGGTCGGCGATGTCCCGGCCGGGTATGCTTACCCTGGAAGCCTGCAACCCGGTCAGGCGATCCGGATTATGACTGGCGCACCTGTTCCAGATGGTGCCGATACAGTCGTCCCGGTTGAACTCACCGACGCAGATAGTGGGATCAGCGCCCTGCCACCACAGGTTACGATTCAGCAGCAAGTTGCACCCAACGCCAACATCCGTCAACAGGGAGAAGACGTGCAAGCCGGGGATTTAATCCTCGCAGCAGGGCATAAGTTACGGGCGGCTGACCTTGGCATTCTGGCCGGGCTGGGCAATTCAACTGTGGAGGTAGTACGGCAACCACGAGTAGCGGTACTTTCCACAGGTGATGAATTGCTCACGCCTGACGACACACTAGCACCCGGCAAAATTCGCGATATGAACGGCTATACGCTCCCTGCATTGGTAGAGAGACATGGGGCCATACCGCTGCGACTTGGTATCGCCCGCGACACAGTTGAGGACGTTCGCACCAAACTAGAAACCGCACTTGAACAAGATGTTGATCTGGTCATCAGTTCAGCCGGCGTGTCGGTGGGGGCGTTCGATGTGGTGCGGCATGTCCTGAACGAATTGGGGCATCTGGACATGTGGAAGGTTAACATGCGCCCCGGCAAACCGCTCACGGTTGGCAGTTTACGTGGCATTCCATTCGTAGGGCTCCCCGGTAATCCTGTTTCGGCAATGGTCACGTTTATGGTTTTCGTACGGCCAGCGATGCTCAAAATGCTTGGGCTCGACGCCACACGCACTACCATGCAGGCCACCGCAGGCGAACCCATGTTCAGTGACGGCCGCATGACCTTTGCACGGGTACGGCTCGAACACGAAGCCGGCCGCACGGTAGCCTACAGCACCGGGATTCAGAGCAGCGGTGCCATTTCTTCACTGGTTCACGCCGACGCATTGCTCATCATTCCAGCAGGCACCAAAACGATTGAAGCGGGCGAGATGGTTGACATCTGGCCGCTGGGACCATTGCAATAAGGAACACAGTTTAACAGATCATGAGCAGTGTCATGGCATAACGTGACAATGTACAGTGCCGCCCGACACACATATCCTCTACTATCAGGATAAAGCACTTTTGAGGAGAAAAAAAGCCATGACAACCAATACCATCAATTCTTCAGTTACATCAACCGTCATGCACGATGTCGAGCGCGGTGACCTGTTACGCTGGCTCGGGGTTCTGATGGCGCTTATTGGCATCGGAATTTCACTTTACCTTAGCTATGTTAAACTTGCCGACACTGAGGTCACCTGTGTGAGTACAGGCGTCATTGACTGCAAAGGGGTTCAAAGCAGCGCCTACGCCTCGTTCTTTGGGGTTCCTATCGCATATCTAGGAGTCGCTGGCTACGGCATGATTCTGGGGATGCTGCTGCTGAATGACCGCATCAATTTCCTTGCTGACTATGGCACAGCACTGCTATTCAGCGTGACACTTTTCGGGTTCACATATTCCGCATACTTGATCTATGTTGAAGCCTTCATTCTTGAAAAGTGGTGCCAGTGGTGTGTCGCGTCGGCGCTATTGATGACAGGACTCTTCGTACTTTCAGGGGTACGGTTGTTCCGCTCCATGCAGACCGATGAATTCGATGAGACAGACGAGGCTGAGGCTTAAGCACCCCCACCAGCCACCAAACAACAGAATAACCATACCAGATAGAACACAAAAAACCCCTCACCTCTCTGTGCAGGGGTTTTCGCATTTCAAATAGGGGTAGCGCCTTGAATCGACGCTACAGTTGATGTTTTGCTATACTTACTTATTGTCGCGCTGTGCTTGTAGTGTACGGGCGATGATGTCGGCCTGTTCGTTGCGCCGACCACGACTTTTCTTGCGGCGGTTCTTCTTCTTGTCGCGGTCCATAGCCTTACGCATTGCCAGTTCCATCGCAGTGACTGATTCTTCCTCGTCCTCTTCTTCTTCCTCAATGACGGGAACATTCAGCGCTTTGATACTCAAGTCAACCTGCTTCTTGCGGGTATCAACATTGATGATGCGGGCCGTAACCTGTTCACCGATGCTAACCACAGATTCAGGCGACCCAACATACTCGTCGGACAATTCCGACACATGGATCAAGCCATCGCGTTCTGCACCAATATCTACAAAGGCACCAAATTTCTCGATGCGCTTAACTTCACCCGTTACGGTTTCATTGACCATTGCTGCCAGTTCGGACCACAATAATGCGGGTGGCTTCAACAAACTCAGCGAAACGCGCCCTTCAGAATGCTTGATCCCGAGTACGTAGGCCGTAACGTCAGCACCTTCTTCCACAACGTCAGTGACATTCTTAATCGGGTTTTCACTGAGCTGTGAAATGTGCAAAAAGCCCAGCACATCAATCCCAAAATCAACAAAAGCACCACCAAGCGTGGTTTTCACCACTTTACCGTGGATTTCCTGCTTCAGTTGAATGTCAGCAATAGTTTTGGGACCATCGTCTTCGGCAACCACAGCATCCTCGCCTTCTGTCGATTCAGGGGCTGCTTCTACCGTCGATTCTGTAGACGCCTCAATCACCTTATCTTCAATCGCTTCTGCCGTTTCTTCTTCAACGGCTTCTGCTTCTTCAGCCACCTCAGCCACCAGGTCGGGGGTGTCTTCCTGCGTGGCGGCGTCAGCTTCCGTTACGTCACCAGTCTCAACAGTTTCAGAGGCTGCGGCATCGTCCACCGTATCCTCACTCGACTCAGTAGCATCGGCAACCGTGTCAGCAGAATCAGCACCAGGTGCAGCGATGCTTTCAGCCGGCTCCGTTGCCTCTGCGACGGGCTCGGTTGGCGGTGCATCGTTTTCACCGTTGGAAGGTGTAGCCGCGTCGGGGGTCGCGGTTTCATTCTCCGCAGTGTTTTGCGGGTCTTCCATCTTTTCTACTGCGTCGCTTGCCATCTGTAAATTTACTCCTCAAACATGCACAAATACGGGCAAATTATAACGTTGCGATCCACGCTTTGGCAATGCCCGATCTGTGGTACATGCACCATTTATCACAATTAGGAATACAATACAATGGATGTCACATGATGAACTAAATTATTCGGAACATAACACCATTTCAATCTATTCCCAACTTCATCGTAACACAGTATAGCGCGTAACCCAATGCACACAAGTCACAAACGCGGCGGCGGTGTGATACCCTGCGCTTCAAGCTCAGCATCAATGATGTCTGCATACGCTTCAAATGGCAACGATCCAAGCACCCGTTGACCGTTAATAAAAAATGTAGGTGTCGCAACAACACCAAATCGGCGGCCAGCACTCAAATCGCGCTGTACGGCCGCAAACGTAGCAGTGTCGTCCAGGCAGGTGGCGAAAGCATCTGTATCAAGATCAACAGCATCAGCAAATGTCAGTAGCGTTGTTTCTTCAAAGATGTCAAGCGGTTGACGCACCACCTGATTCATCCAGAATTGATTGGTATATACCCAGAAGGCATCCTGTTGTTGGGCACAGGCCGCCGCCACATTCAATTGAAATTCTACGTTGCCACGTGGGAAATCTCGCGAGACAAAGGCCAACAGGTCGCCATAATGCTGTTGTAGCGCTGGTAATACTTCACGGCGAAACGCACCACAAAATTCACAGGTATACGACGCAAACTCAACCATCATCACCGGCGCATCAGCGTTTCCCTGTAGCGGGTTTTCATCCGTGTAGGTCTGCTCGACAGGTACGGCTGTAGGGTGAGGCGTGGGGCTGGGTGTTAACGCAGTAAAGGTACCTTGCACGGCATCCATAACCCGTTGTTCTGTGTCTTCAGAGCTGCGCAGACCATCTTCAACAAATAGCACATAGGCAATTAGAAAACCCAGCGCGAAAAAAACACCTGCCGTTATGACAAGTGTCAGGTTGTTCGCCTGTGGCGGTGATGCTTGCTCTGGCAAGGGACAGCTTACCTTAATCTATATCCTCGCTGACTAGCTGCGCGGTGGTGGCTCAATGCCCAGTTCACGCAACTCAGCGTCAATAATGTTCTGGAAGTTTTCGAGCGGTTGCGCGCCGACAAAACGCACCCCGTTGATGAAAAAGGTTGGCGTTCCGGTGATTTCGTAGTCACGACCAGCTTCAAAGTCGGCTAAGACAATTTCAAAGCCGCGCCCTTCTTCGATACAGGTAGCGAACTCATCAAAGTCCAGTTCGACTTCATTGGCCCATTCAGTGAGCAGATTACCGTCAATTGCCGGGCGTTCCGGACTGGTGCGGTTCTCCCAAATCAGGTCAGAAAATTCCCAGTACTTGCCCTGAAAACCTGCACATTGTGCCGCCGCACCCACATCAGCGCTCTGTTGCCCACCGATGATCGGATATTCACGATAGACAAAACGCACCAGATCGCCATAGTGGTCCAACAGGGGTTGTAAGGTCTGCGAATGGAAACGCCCACAAAAACCACAGAAATAGTCCGAGAATTCGACAATCGTAATCGGGGCGTCTTCAGGACCCAATGTAGGATTATCCTCGGTAAAGGTTGTGTCGATAGGAGCAGCAGTCGGTGGCAGCGTTGCAGTTGGGGTTAAGGCGATAAAGGTCGCCTGCACAGCCGCGTCAATTTCCGTCTGGATAGCCGCATCCAGCGTCGCACGCGCGTCGCCATCTGGTACCTGTGTATTCAGGATTGCGCCGAGAGTCGCAGTCGTTTGCATGTCCGGGCGAACGTCCATAAAGCCATGCGCAGGCTGCTCACCCGCCACAGCGACGTTGTTATCATCTGAGCCGAACAGGAATACCGCACTCAGCAACAATGCCAGTCCCCCTACCACCGAGAGCATGAGCAACATCGGCAGATTGTATCGGCGCGCTGGTGCGGAATTGCGTTCCACATCGGCAAGCAATTTTGTTTTCAAGTCAGACATATTTTCAAATTCCCACTCTGTTGTTGTTCTTTTCCACTACAGCTTCAGTATAGACGATGCCGCGGTTCTCGAAAAACTTTCGTACACTATATCAAATACAACAAAACGCCCGTGGGGGCGTATGCTGTCGGGCAGTTATGGAGGATGTTCATAAATGTTAACACTTGCCGCTGGTTGCTTTACTCGTCATCTGCCGGGGTATCGTCAGCCTCATCATCATCTGCAGAGCGCACCGGAACATTCACCTCAGCCGCTTCGCGAATGAGCATTTCCAGTTCAAACAATAACTCCGGGTTTTCGTTCAGATAAACCTTCGCGTTTTCGCGCCCTTGCCCAATCAAGCCATCGTTGTAGCGATAGAACGCACCACGCTTTTCTATAATGCCCAAATCAGTGCCCAGGTCCAGAATATCACCGGCTTTGCTGAAGCCTTCGCCATACATAATATCAAACTCAGCTTGCCGGAAAGGTGGTGCGACTTTATTCTTGGTGACTTTCACACGGGTGCGGTTCCCAACGATGTCTGTACCCTGTTTAATCGACTGAATGCGCCGGATGTCAAGGCGTACGCTTGAATAGAACTTCAATGCCCGGCCGCCGGACGTTGTTTCAGGATTACCAAACATCACGCCGACTTTCTCGCGAAGCTGGTTGGTAAAGAGCATTGCAGTATTGGTTTGCTGAATCGCGCCTGAAATCTTGCGCAGGGCCTGGCTCATCAAGCGGGCCTGCAACCCCACGTGCGACTGCCCCATCTCACCCTCAATTTCAGCACGAGGCACCAGCGCCGCAACGCTGTCCAGCACCACAATATCCATTGCACCGGAGCGAATCAACGCTTCAACGATGTCGAGTGCCTGTTCGCCTGTGTCTGGTTGTGAAACGTAGAGGTTGTCAATATCTACGCCGATAGATTCAGCATAGAGGGGGTCCAGCGCGTGTTCCATATCCACAAATGCAGCGGTGCCATCAAGTTTTTGTGCTTCAGCAATCACGCTAAGGCATAGTGTCGTTTTCCCCGAACTTTCTGGCCCGTAGATTTCGGTCACACGACCACGCGGAATACCCCCAATACCAAGTGCAAGGTCCACTGCCAGTGACCCGGTCGGAATAACGTCAATATTGATGATATGGTCAGCATCACCGAGCCGCATGACGGTATTTTCACCAAAGCGTTTTTCTAGTTCAGCAATCGTCGCTTCGATGACTTTTTTCTGCTTTTCGCTATCTTGAATATCTTCAAGCGCTTCCGTTTTTTTCTTTGATTTCCGTTTTGCCATTGGAGGGGCCCTCATGAGGTAAGAACATATGTTCTAACTATACCTGTCGCCACCGTGAAAATCAAGGCAGAAGAAAAGATTGATACGTTCTCTCTGATAACGCTCCCCTGTTGAAGGGTTGAGGTTCGTTGACCGCCTTTCCGACAAAAGGTGAAGGCGACAACACGAAGGCGTTAGCCCCGTCCAGGTAGGCTGCCCATACCCGTTGATTTCACGATGGCGAAGGCGTTTGTCAAGGTCAGTATTTTTGCCAGAAGATATGACCTCTCCTACGTCAGTATAGCATATTTGGGCTGGTATTTGTACGTTGCATTTTGTCTGCTAAACAGAGAAAACGCCTGCTAAGAGGCGCTTTCTGTGGGGCATTGTAACTTGTCGGTGCGCGACTATTGTGTCAGTAGTACCTACAGTCCAGACACCAACAGTTGGAAGTCACCTTCGGTAGCGCCATATTGCAAGCCATAATGGGTCGCAATGATGAAATAGGTACCGTCCACCTGAAGCGTGATGTCGTCAATCAGCGAGTCCGTTATTTCACCGGGATCAATATCGTCGTTATTGTCGAGTGGAACGCCGTTAGGGTCGAGCAAAAACAGCGCCGGGTCAAGCGTACCGTTGAGTCGATTCATCGAAATGCTGATACGGTCACCGCTGCGCCCTTCGAACGCATACACAATGAAGCGTTGCTCCTGCGTAATCTGTCCTGTGATGGGCACATCAATCGTGATCGTCTGGGCAGTTGGCAGTTCAGCACCATAGTTGAGCGTATTGGGGCTGTTCATCTGGAAGAACCCACCATCCCCCAACACAAAGCCGCCGGCCGGGTCATACACAAACGTAATCATGTAACGGTTACCTTCTTGAGTAGCGGTATTCGTCACGGTGCTGGTAGCCCCCGGCGGAGCGAGGAGTTGCCCCTCAATTTCAATCGACAGATCAAAGGTTACTGGTCGTGGATCGTCGCAATCGTTCTGGAACCAGATTTCAACTTCATAGGTACCCACAGCGGGGTCACGGTTCACTGGCCAGTAGATATAGGATGTCGGAGAGGTCGTGGTGTTATCGCAGTTGCGATTACCAACGAAATTTTGATCCAGAATACCGCCAGAGAAGCCACTGGGGTTATCGTCAAAGATCGTTTCGCCCTGCCCCGGTTCACGTACCAGTAGCTGGAGGTCAGCGTTGGTCGCCCAATCAAGCCGCACTTCAATGCTACCCTGTGGCGGCCCGGCGATGTTGGTGGTCGCAGGCTGGGTTGCTGTCACGCCTGTGTCACCTGTGTCGGCATCTGGTGCGGCCACAACCTGAGCCGGGGTGCCGATGGTCAGCGTGTAGTCGCCTTCTGTCCCACCGATGACCTGTCCATAACGGGTCGCCAAAACGGTATATTCACCATTGCTCGGCAATGTGGCAGTGATCAAAGAATTCGTAATGCCAACGTCAAGGTCGTCATTGCTGGCGAGGCTCTGGCCGGTGGGGTCTTGCAAGATCACCAACGTATCCAGACTGCCCGATGTCGCGGTCATAGAGATTTCGACCGCCTGACCAGCAGTGCCCTGGAAGATATAAGCGTCTTTGGGTTTATCATTGCTGATATTCCCGGTGTAGGATTGCCCAATTTCAGCGTCGATGGGTTCTGCCACACGCGAGAGGTCCAACGCGCCCGTGTCAACACCACCGTTGAACAATGTCCATGCCCCGGTAGCATCAATCTCAACACGTGCCAGATAGCGCTGACCGGGATTCAGCACACCCGAAATCGTCGCAGTATCTTCATTATCAACACTGGCCGCAAGTTCAAAAGTCTGCGGGCCGCCCGTTGCGCACGGATTCTGGTAGTAGATAATCACTTCGTAGCTGCCAGCCGGCACAAAACCCTGCGGCCATAGCGCCGTTTCGACCGGGCTTTCAACAGCATCTTCACACAGGTTGTTCACGTTACCATCGTGCTGACCGCCGCTAGACACGCTCAGGTTATCGAAGAACAGCGCCCCACCAACCGGGTCACGCACCTCAAGGTCAAGGTCAACGGGTGCAAACCATTCGAGGGAGAAGTCAACACCGCCATTATTCAGCGAAATAAAGGTGTCGTTGCCGCTGAACACAACTGGGGGGGTATTGTTTGCGCTGGCAGTATCTTCGCCTTCATCCGGCGGTGTGATCTGGCCAACAAGGCTCAGGGTATAGTCACCTTCGCCCTCACCATCAGCACCTGAAGAGCGCAGTACCGTCACCACATAGGCACCGTCAACTTCCAGCGTTGTATTGGAGATAATCGCAGCCTCGTCACCCGTTGCCGAGCTAAGGCTACCATCCGGGTCAGTCAGTAATAAGGATAGTGAAAGATCGTCAGCAGTTGTGGTAGCACGGAGGGTAATCGTGTCACCGGCCGACGCCGCAAAAACATAGCTTTCTGCAAAATTATCAGTACTCAGGGTGCCCGTTACTGGCTCACCGGGGGTCAGTTGACGCGGGCCGTCCTGCGCATAAGTCAACGACGTTAATACCAGACCGAAAGCCAGTAGCAATGTCGTCACTATAGCAATGCGTCGCACGATAGGCGCTTGCATTGTTCCTCCTGAGAAGTTTATTTCATACGTTTAAATCGTGGCAAAGTGTAGCTAAAGCCACCATACAGTGCAATAGGGTAAGTTGAGCGTAGGCAAGGCACATATTGCTGTTATGCTGCTTTCACGCTGTTTTTCATGCCAACACGCGGTTAACTTCAACGCCTATTCTGGAATTGGTGTTGAGGCCGGTGGGTTGATGCGAAACTCTGGCATCCAATTCACCATCGCACGGCGAACCTCAATGGTTTGACGAAATGTGCGCCCATTGACCGTTACAATCACCTGATACATCCCCGCCGGGACATCCCCAAAGACGAAGTTTTCCTGGCGGTTATTGTCTGGCACAACACGATAAGGTGTATTGACACCCCCGCGTGGCTGCGCATAGGTCACCGTACGGTCGCGGGTGCGGCCACCCTGCGCTAGCTGCACGGTTACCTCGTCGATATAGTTTCCTTCTGCATCCACAACGCGCCCGGCTATAACCCCGTGGTTGATATAGGGGGCAATCCACAACAGCGGGTTGCGGGTGTTCCAGTAGCTGTTTTCGCCATGCCGCACCTCAAAATGAACATGCGGCCCGGTGACAATGCCCGTATTACCGACAACGCCAATGACATCACCCATTTCAACGCGAGTACCTGTCTGCACAGAGCGGGCTTGCAAATGCGCATATAGCGTGTAAACCGGCTCACCATCGACCTCGAAGTCGTGTTGAATCACAACGATATTACCATACGAGGGGTACAGTTCCATGCCCTCAAACTCGTCCTCGCGCTCGACTCGCCCAGAATAAAAGACGACGCCATCCGCAGCCGCCAGCACCTGTTCACCAATGGGATTCGGAATATCAATGCCATGATGTACTCGCGTTGTATTTTGCCACCGTGCGCCATAGGGATAGTAAAACAACGATTCACTATTGCCACTGGCATCGACTGGCCGGCGGAACACGAAATGATCCCACGGATGCAGGCTTAAGGGTACCTGCTCAGGTGGAAGTTGGAACTGTTCAACGGCTGAACCGTCGTTGGCAGCAACCGCGACCCCGGTCGGGCTAGGAACAGGGGTTGAACCGCTACGCGAAACCGGGTCGTCATTGGCGGCGGTTGGGTCAGCACCAGGCAGTGTCGGCGGCGGCGTTGAGGTTGGGAGCTGCTGCACCGCGATTTCAGTCAGCCCAACAATTTCCAGCGGCGCGTCAATTTGGATGTTGGCCGTCGGTGGCACAAAGTCCAGCGTAGGGACTTCCTCAGTAGGGACACGGGTCAGCGAGTTATCAATCCGTGATTCCAGCGCAGACTGCCAGGCCGGTTGTTGCGCAATCGTCGGTTGTGCCGCATTCGGCAAGACAAACGTCTGCGGCGTGGGTTCGTCATCACCCAGCAACACGAAGGCAGCAATCCCGAGAATGGCAACCAGAACCACTATCCCCTGCAAATTCCTGAAAAATGCGCTCATGGCTGCTCCTCCGATGGGGCCTCAGTGGCTGCTTCAGGGGGTGTTTCAGTTTCACGGTCCTCATCTTCAGTGGTCGGCACATCATCCCGCGCCCCTGTCGGTATCGCGTCGTCAGGAACCACTGAGGGCGTCGCAGTTGGTACGGGGCCGCCCTCAATTTCAGGGCGATCAATGTCTACTTCACCCGGCCCTTCGTTCAGAAAACCTTGCACCTGTGACGCTGTATAGAGTTGACGCATGGCATCTCGCCAGGAATTGTCGTCGTATTTCACGAACTGCCAGAACAGCAACCCAGAGACATTCGCCCGCCAGGTCACATCGGACGCAACCGGGTAGAATTCGTAGTCTGCCGCCAATCGCGTGAAATCAATGTAGTACCCACCCGGCACCGACCGTGACAACTCCCCACCCTGTTCAAAGGCTTCAGGGTCACCAGTGGTGCGGGCCAGCAAATTCCATGGCATATCGCGTAGTGGTTCGCCCAGGGCACCATTTTGCGCCTGTTCAGCCACCCGCACGTACACACGCCAATAGACACCCAGCTCACGGTCTTCGCGCACAATCACCACACGGGGATCATTACGTTCTTCAAAAGCGAAGTCGCGCTCAAAGGAGAAGGCCCGGCCGGTATAGTGCCAGCTCTGGCGCGGCTGACCGATTTCAGGTTGACGTTGCGTATCCCAGAAGGTCGATTCCAGCGAGGCCAAAAAATCCCACCCAAGCTGATTGACGGTTTCCAGACGCAGCGCATTGAAAGCGGCCACGATGTCTGCATTCAAATAGGCCGTGGTTGCGTTTGCGGTCCGCACCCCCTGCAAAATCGCCAGCGGATAGAGTCCGTTGGCGTCTGGCTGCACCTCTGAAACGGGCGGTACTGGCGGGTAGCTCGCAATGACCGCTGCACCTTCAGGTTCGGCCACCGTCCAGTCGAGATCAGCGACAAGTCCATTCACAATCGTTGCATTGCCGCTGGTGCCGAATGTCCCCGGGAAACCACCACTGATTGTTGAGCGCTGCGGTGAGAGTTGCTGCGTGTAGAAAATACTGTTACCCGTAATCGGATTCCACGTCGGTTCGACACCACGCCCGACGATCGTCTCCGCCGTAGGATCATCCAGTGCCCGTACATACACGCCATCAACACCAGCCACCCGCGCACTGTAGGCCACACGCGCCCCGTTCGGGCTCCACGCAGCGTGATCTTCGTGAATTTCTCGGGTATTGGTCAGGTTCAGGGCCGCAAATTCGTTCGGGTTGTCCAGGTTCAGGACAAAAATATCCTGCTGTGCGCCACGAATGCTGGTATAGGCAATCTGGCGGCCACCTGATGGATCCCACGCAGGTTCGAAGTCTGGCCCGGGGTTGTTGGTAATCGCGACAGGTGACGGTGAGCCCTGTACCGGGTTTACCTCAATGATGAATATGTCGAGTCCGTTTGTTTCCGGGTTATACCCTTCATAAGCGAGGAAGGCTCCGTCCGGGCTCCATGTCGGTGCGCCGACGAAATGCGTGCCAGAGGTCAAGCGGCGCGGCTGGCGGGTTACGACATCCATAATATAAAGCTGCCAGGGGCCGTCACGGTTGCTGGCAAAGGCAAGCGCATTACCATCCGGGCTCCAGGCAGGGTCACGGTCGTCAGCAGGGTTATTGGTCAGGCGTCGAGGTTGGCTGTCTCCACGCTTGAGGGTGAAAATGTCAAGCTGGCCAGCTTCGCGCACGGAAAATGCAAGCGTTCCTTGCCAATCAGAGAACACCTGAGCAGGTATAGGCGTCGGTGGTATGGGAGATGGAAGCCCTTCTGCCACCGTGGGATTCACAGTATTCTGTGGCAATACCCCCACAAAATCATCACCAGCACTTCCATTTCCAGAATCGCGGCTTGTCGCCCACAAGACAATACCAATGAGCGCAATCATCAGGAGAACGGCGAAAGTAGAGAGGACTCGATTTTGCTGAATCAAGGGGTCTTCAATGGTTCTTTCGCCACGAGGCGGCACAATATCAATGCCAGTGATTTCACCTGTCCGTGTGGCAATTGATGTCGCCCGCTGGGCCATCACTCGCCGCCGTTCATCGGTTGCAGCCACTGCACGCGCGGCCTGCTTCTGGGCCTGTTGTGACACCTCGACAGAACGCCGGGTTACGCCTGTCACAACACCAAAAACCGTCACCACAATCGTAGCAACCGACATGCGTAAGTACACAACCTGGTCCAGTAAGCCACCGCTCAGCCAGACAGCAATTTTGAGTATAGAGTTGCTTAATTTGTCGGTCAGCCGGAAGAAGCGCACCAGCATGGCCGTTATCCTCAAGAACTAATCTTTAATGATGTGTTTTTGCAGTGTTTGCGGGTCGTCCATAAAGACACAGCAGGCTCAGTAGCATTAACTCATTACCGCCTAGAACACGTCTAGAACATCCCGACTACCTGCGCGATTTTAAAGTATTTCTCATTTGGCGGCAACCACCGCTTACCCATGAAATGTTTCGCAGCGTTGGCTTTATCTCTTTGACTATCGGGGGCAGATTTGTATAATATCCCCTCAATTACACAATACACTCACAACCTGGCATTCGCCGGAGGAAAGTAACCTTGACCACCAAAAACCTGAGCATTTTGTCGATTGCGCTGCTGGCACTCATTGCCCTGAGCGCGTGCAGCCCGGGCTTTGGTAGCCCAGACGCCGCCGCTGACTCTTTCTTTACGGCATTCGAAGCGCAAGATGAAGACGCTCTCAACGACGCGCTCTGTGAAGACCTTGACGCCAGCCGCTTTTTGCTGGATGTTGATGAAGACGACGAACTCGAACTGGATTTTAACTTTGACCTCAAATTCGTCACCGATGAAGAGAATGATGATAGTGCCATTGTGCATGCTTTTGGCACAACCCGCTACCGCGCTGAAAGTGACATTGAGGACCTCGAAGTCCGCCGTCATTCCAAAGATGACACTGAACTTTTCGCGCTGGTGATGACGAAAGAAGGCGACGACTGGAAAGTTTGTGATGATACCTTCATCTTCCAGATTCTCCCTGTTGGACCACGCACCCTCGGTGACCAAAATGACCCAGCGTTGACCGATGACCCTATTGACCCGGTTATTGACGACGGCGATGCAGATGACGGCCAAACCGATGATACTGATGGTAACGAGGACACTGACACAGAGGAAGAGTAACCCTCGGACACCCGGTTTGTCACATAGGGGTAGGGTAAGCTAAAGCACAATCAGACCGCCGCCGCAATGAATTATGGCGCCAGGAAAAGCAACTGTACCCTGCGGGCACATGCTTGCGTGTCCCCGACCGAACCATCATACGGAATATATTCTAGCGCGTGCCCGCGAGGGTACGCTTGCCCTTTTTAGCTCCGCACTAAAGGTACGGAGCGTCATCCGCCCTACAGCCCTTCCACTAACAATAGAACTGTTTCCAGTCCAGACACATAAGCCAAACCGCAGACGAGCGCTATGATTACTCAACTTCAACAGCAACTTCACTATCAGTTTACCGACCAAGACCTGCTGTTACAGGCGATGACCCATCGGTCATACCTAAACGAGCATCCTGACTACTCTCTTGGGCACAACGAACGGCTTGAATTTCTTGGGGATGCAGTGCTTCAACTCATCGCCAGTGACTTTTTGTACGACCGTTTCCCCGCTATGCCAGAAGGCCGCATGACTCGGCTCCGCGCCTGGTTGGTACGCACCGAGACTCTGGCTGCATTTGGGCGTGAGATGGGGCTGGGTGAGGCCATTCGTATGGCACGCGGTGAGGAAATTGAAGGCGGCCGCGACCGTGACTCTATCCTGTGCGACACATTCGAGGCTGTGGTCGGCGCGATGTACCTTGACAGCGATCCTGGCACAGTACGCCGCTTCGTGATGCCATTTTTCGAGCCAATGCTGGTTGATATCCTCACCCGCCAGAAAGACAAAGACGCCAAGAGCCTGTTCCAGGAATGGTCGCAGGCAATTTTCCGCCTGACCCCGACCTACAACTTGATCGAGGAACTTGGCGCTGAACACGAGAAAACCTTCCGTGTTGCAGTTGTGCTAGATACCACTATCGTTGGCATCGGTGAAGGGCGCAATAAGCAAACCGCTGAACAGGCCGCCGCTGGCCAGGCAATCTCACAGGCCCGTGTTGGCGCGCTCCCTTACCCCCCTAAGACGCCCCACACTGCTGCTCAGGCGTCCGCTTGACTTCCACAACAGACAAACGATGGTCTGAAACCACAAAGTCACGATCAATGACAACACCCGACGCTTCTAGATTCATCAGCCAGATGTAGTCGTAACGCGCCGAGGAGCCATCGACCAGGAAAATGGTGTGTGCTTCTTCGATCAGTAAATCGCTGAAAGGGTCGAAGAATGTCGTCTGGTTCTCCCAGAAGTTGTAAAGGGGTGTGTTGCGGTCGTAGTTGAAGGTACCACCAAGTACGATGCGCGATGTGAAATTCTCTGCGTTATGGTTACGCACAATAATCGATTCAATTTCCTCGGTCTGGCGTGTTTGGTCTTGCACTTCGAGCGGTTCTGGTACCCCGGTTGGGTCTAGCGTCTGGTAGCCAAGCCAAACGTTGTAGACATGAAATGGATTTTCGTCCAGCGCCAGCTCAACATAGAGCAACCCAGCCTGTGGTCCCTCACTTTCGAGCAATTCCGCCTGCACTTCACGGATCGGTACACGGCTGAGGATCGCAAGCCCATGCAGTGCTTCGTTTTGAGGAAAATAGGCGGCTTCCATGCCCAGTTCGCGCGCCAGCCACTCGACTTGATCTACACCAAAACTAGAAAGCCGACCCGTATCAACTTCCTGGAGCAACACAACGTCCAGATCAATGTCTAGATTGTCGCGTACTGACAAAGCCTGAGCCACCCGGTCAAGGTTCTGGTCAAACAGAAGCGTATAGCCACTATGAATATTTAACGATCCCACACGCAGGCAATTAAAATTATCAGGACGTTGTACTGTAGGCGGCGCGACGATGGAAATGCTGGAGACGACCAGCGTCACAATCAGCATCACGTTGAAAAAGCTCTCAGCATTGCGGCCACCACGCCACGGAATAACACGCCGTTCCAGAATCATTGGCATACAAAGGATCAATGCCGCGACGAGGAACAATGGCAACCCGAAATCCTCAAAGGCACGCAATATGTCTGCCAGTGGTGCAAAGGGGTCTTCAAGGTCACGGACATAAGCATAGTCATACGTGAAGTAATCCCCGACACTGAGCAATGCAAACACCACCACCGAAAATAGCACCAGAATAGGTGTCGGGTTTGGCAAGGACGAGTTGGCCGGTTTAACCATCCACCACAACGTCAAGCCAGTGATAAATTGCGCCGCCACCAGCACCACCAGCGCCAATTCACCATCAAAGCGATTGCCTAACACAAAAAACAACCCCAGCACCAGCGCCCACAGCCATCCACGCCAAACACCATCAAATGCCCCCAGGAAAGCCCGGGCGCGTGTCCGTACAAATGGCACCAGTGGCAGGGCCGTCGCCAGCAGCAACCACGGTACCGTCATCGCATAAGACACCTCTGCCCACCGCGCAACTGCGTTTGGCAAGCCCAGCAATGTCAATTCGATAAAGAAGAACGCCCCCAACGCAAAGCTACCCCACCCGCTGAGCGTGCCGCGCGGGGTGTCTCCTTCCGTAAGGCGTTCTATTTCAAGATCATTCAGAGTTGCTAGCCCAGAAATGAGCAGTGTCACCACCGCCACCCCCAACGAAAGCTGATCCATCGGGATATTGAACATCTCATACTCAGGATTCCATGTCAGGTCACGGGTGCTTTCTGTCGCACGCAATAACTGGTCAAGTAACACGCCCATCAGCAACATCCCCGGGAAATGATTCGGGCGACGCACAATCAGAATAATCATATAGGTCAACGCGGCACCAACCACTAACGCCGCTGCCAGCGCCGCTGACTCTGGGACTTGCAGCGCCATGCTGCGCCCCACCACACCAACCGCCACAGCCAGCGGAATGCTCCACAGTGTTCGCGCCAGGAACAATGCCAGTAACGGCGACAACAACGCGATACCGATGGCTACGGCTTCACGTTCTACGGTGGCCGGTTCAATATAGCCGGGGAGCATCGCCAGCATCTCTGGATTCGCTACACGCCGCACCAGGTCTGCGCTGCTAATATGTGCATAGATTGTTCCGTACAAGAAGCGGATAGCCTGAATCAAAAAAAGCCCCATCACAGCCGCTTCGATTGATCGCAAAAAGTCTCGTCGTAGTCGCATAAGTCGTGTGCGCCCTATACATTCGCTAAAAAGTAAGAGGTCCAAGAAAAAGAATGCTATTTGCCGGGTAGCACCCGCCTAGCATTGTACGCATGTCGACAAAACGCGCCAATAGCCATTCGCTTCTCGGTATCGTGCTATCACAAAAATTGCTTGACAAAGTACACTCAGCATCATATACTTGACGTCGTAAATAAGGTTGTATTGTTGATAAATTCGTTTGTTTCCTAAAAGATCAAATGCGGCGTAAAGTACCGTTGGGGTACTCAGCGCTGCTTTTGTGTCTTTTATAGGTATTGGGTGTGTATACTGTGCCACTGCTGGTGTTGTGCTTTAAATATGTAAGTATCCCCCATGCACAGTTTATGAGTACCTCGATAGTTTTCCACTCATTACATAGTGAATAGCGTACAGGAGGGTACCCCTTGGAGGCGAAAGATTTTAGCGCTTTGCGCATCAGTCTTGCTTCGCCAGAGCAGATTGGCTCATGGTCTTATGGTGAGGTGACCAAACCCGAGACCATTAATTACCGCCGCCTACGTCCTGAAAAAGATGGGCTATTCTGTGAAGCCATCTTCGGCCCGACGAAGGACTACCAGTGCTACTGTGGCAAGTATAAGAATATCCGCTACAAAGGTATCGTATGCGAAAAATGTGGCGTTGAAGTTACCCGGTCCTCAGTGCGCCGCGAACGCATGGGGCATATTGAGCTTGCAGCCCCTGTGGCGCATGTCTGGTACACGCGACGTGTTCCCAGCTATCTGGGCTTGTTGCTAGACGTTAACCGCCGCGACCTCGACCGCGTACTGTACTTTGCACAGTATGTGGTAACTCATGTTGACGAAGATGCTCGCAACCGTGCCCTCAAACGGCTAGAAGACGAAGAACGCAAACAAGAGCAAACCCTCACTGGCGACCTGGACGACGTCATCAAAGAAATGCTTTCGCAGCGCGACGGCAAACTCGGTGAGCTGCAAGAGAAGATTGACACCATCTATGACAAGTTCAATGGGCAGCAAGATGAGCTTTCCGACGCGGTAACGTCTGAAGGGCGCAGGCTGCAAGAAAAAATTGAGAAAAGCATCGGCACCGTGCTGGATGCTGACTTAACGTTCGAAGCGGCGGACACCATCATTGCACGCAAGGGTGATGAACTGTCTTATCAACATGTCGAGTTGGTGCAGTCAGCCGCAACAGCTCGCCTGAACGAAATCGTCAACGACATTGAAGAAGACCGTAGCGCTGAACTCGCCCACCTCGACGCAGAAGCAGACCGTATCAACGAGGAATATTCGCTTCAAATTGAGGAACTTCAGGATAAGTCAGAAGCGCGCCTGGAAGAGTTCCGCGAGAAGCTACAGTCCACACGCCGTGACCTTGAGGCTATGAAGGTTATTCAGTTCCTGGGCGAACAGGAATACCGTGAACTCAAAACCCGCTACGGTAACGTCTTTAAAGCAGACATGGGTGCTGAGGCCTTCTACGAAATCCTGAAATATATGGACCTCGACACACTCAGCAAAGAGTTGTGGATTGAAGTCCGCACCACCCGTTCCAAACAGCGCCGCAAGAAAGCCACCCAACGCCTGCGCGTCGTTGAGGCACTGCGCAAGAGCAACAACCGCCCTGAGTGGATGATTATGACCACCCTGCCCGTCATTCCGCCGGACCTGCGGCCGATGGTGCAGCTAGACGGTGGGCGCTTTGCGACGAGTGACCTCAATGACCTCTATCGGCGTGTGATTAACCGCAACAACCGCCTGAAGCGTCTGCTTGAACTTGGCGCACCAGACGTCATCGTACGCAATGAAAAGCGCATGTTGCAAGAAGCGGTCGATAGCCTGATCGACAACAGTCAACGTGGACGCGCTTTGAGCCGACGCGGGCGGCGTGAACTGAAGTCGCTCAGTAATATGCTCAAGGGTAAGAAGGGGCGCTTCCGCCGTAACTTGCTCGGTAAGCGCGTGGACTACTCTGGGCGTAGTGTGATTGTCATCGGTCCAACGTTGAAGCTGCACCAGTGCGGCCTACCAAAGACGATGGCCCTCGAACTCTATCGCCCCTTTGTGATTGGCCGACTTGTTGCAGATGGCTACGCCAGCAACGTAAAGGGTGCCAAGCGCTACATTGAACGTGAACGCCCTGAAGTGTGGGAAGTTCTCGAAGACGTCATTAAAGACCGTCCAGTGTTACTGAACCGCGCGCCAACGCTGCACCGCCTTGGTATTCAGGCCTTTGAACCACAGCTTGTCGAAGGTAAAGCGATTCAGATCCACCCACTCGTCTGCTCAGCGTTTAATGCAGACTTCGACGGCGACCAGATGGCGATGCATGTTCCGCTAAGCTCGAAGTCCGTACGTGAAGCCCGCGAACTAATGCTCAGTAGCCGTAACCTGCTGAAACCGGCTGACGGTTCACCGATCGTAGGGCCGAATAAGGACATGGTGCTGGGTATTTACTACCTGACCATGGACACCACCGCCGAGATTGTCTGCAACGTTGAGGACATCGAACAGTACCGCACGTGGGAAGCCCTCAAGCAGGCTGGTATCCGCATCGGTGTGGCACGCAACACAGCCGGGGCCCGCCAGGCAAAGATTCGCGAACTTGATGAGCATAACGAAATCGTCATGTTCCGTGATGTCACGGATGAGATGGGCAAGACAGTCCCCAACCAGGACGCGACCACGTTGCTATTCCAGGCGTTGATGGATCGTGACATTGACGTGCTACTCTATAATGCCTTCGACGCACAACAACTCTTTGAGAAGCACGACCTACCGCTGGCCGTAGCCAACTTGCACGAACGGCGTCTGGTCGCTGACATGGACGAGATGGATAGCCTCTACCAACTTGGGGTAGTGGACGTTCACACGCCAATCATGTTAGGCAATTTCTATGACGATTCTTCTACACCATACGACGGACCGCCGGTGCCCTGTACGGTTGGACGTGCAATTTTCAATCGTTCCATTCCAGAACAGATGCGTTTTGTCCAGGGCACGTTCGCTCGTAAACAGGTAACAGGTTTGGTTGCCCAGATTTATCAGCGCTATGGTGGTGAGGCCACCACAAACTTTGTAGACAGTATCAAAGACCTCGGTTTCCACTACGCGACCGTCTCTGGAACAACGATTTCGATCTACGACATCTCAATTCCAGAAGAGCGTGCTGGCATCTTGACCAGTGCTGAAAGCACAGTGGGCGACGCTGAGCGGCAATTCCGCCGTGGTCTACTGACTGAAGAAGAACGCTACCAGATCACCATTGATAGCTGGAATGGTGCCAAAGACCACCTGCAAAACGTCATCCGTAACACGATGGACCCCTTCGGCCCGATTGCAGTCATGGCGCTGTCCGGCTCGACCAAAGGTGGTTTCGGCCCGATCACGCAAATCGCAGGTATGCGCGGCTTGATGGCAGACCCATCCGGGCGCATCATTGACCTACCGATTCGTAGCCACTTCCGCATGGGGCTCACCGCGCTGGAATACTTCATCAGTACGCACGGTGCGCGCAAGGGGCAGGCAGACACCGCCCTCCGTACTGCCGACGCTGGGTACATGACCCGCCGCCTCGTAGACGTAGCACAGGATGTCATCGTAAACCGTCACGATTGTGGCACTCATGCTGGCATATGGATTCAGAACCCGGCACACCCGACCTACATCAACAACCCGGACGCAGACATTGCTGGTCAGTCAATCCAGGAACGCATCATCGGTCGTAACGCAGCGCGGGCTATTTTCAACCCCGAAACGGGCGAAATGATCGTAGATCGCAACGAGCTTATCGACGAGCAAATCGCGGACGCCATCGCCGCTGCCAACCTTGAAAAAGTGTATGTTCGTAGCCCCATGACCTGTGCATTGATTCACGGTATTTGTGTGCAATGCTATGGGCGTGACCTCGGTCGCGGTGAACTGGTCGGTATCGGTGAAGCAGTCGGTATCGTTGCTGCACAGTCTATCGGTGAACCGGGGACACAGCTAACCTTGCGTACATTCCATCAGGGTGGTGTGGCGCAGGCGTCTGGTGACATCACTTCGGGTCTGCCGCGTGTGGAAGAAATCTTTGAAGCGCGTAAGAACCCTAAAGGTGAAGCCGTGATGACCGATATCGGCGGTGTTTTGCGCCTCACCCGCGAAGGTGGTGTGCGTATGGCCCGCATTATCAACAGTCAGGTGCAAACCGAACGCCACGAAATCAAGATTGGCTGGGACTTGAAGGTCGAAGACGACGCCGAAATCAAAGAAAGCCAACTCTTGATGGAAGAAGTGGAGGGTGATGGCGAAGTTTATGCCCGCATGAATGGTATCGCTTACATCGACGGTCATGAACTGATCATCCGCTACGAACAGACCGAAGAAGCCACCTACGAAATCCCTTCTAATGCACGTTTGCGTGAAGGGATTGTCGATGGCGCGGAGGTCGATGCTGGCACGCAACTCACCGAGGGTTCGCGTAATCCGCACCGAATTTTGCGTATCCTTGGGCAAGACGCCACGCAGACCTATCTCATGAAGGAACTGCAACTGGTGTACCGTAACCAGGGTGTGAACATTGCAGACAAGCACTTCGAGATTATTATCCGCAAGATGCTCGGCAAGGTTCAAATCACGCGCAGCGGTGGTAGCGGAATGCTCCCCGGTGAACTTATCGATAAGCTGGCACTGTTGGACCTCAACGAACGCCTGATTTCTGAAGGCAAAGAACCAGCCGCAGGCGTACCCGTATTGCTGGGTATCACCAAGGCGGCACTGAGTACCGACAGCTTCCTGAGCGCGGCGAGCTTCCAACACACCATTCGTGTGCTGGCAGGTGCTGCGATTGAGGGCAAGGTCGATAATCTCTTTGGCCTGAAGGAAAACGTTATCATTGGTAAGCTGATCCCGGCTGGTACAGGCTTCCATACCTACAAAGACCGTGACATGATCGCCCCACAACTTGAATTCGACGCCCCGCCCAGCGAAGAAATGGACGAGGAATTCGATGACGAGTACGATATCGACGATGATGACTACGACATCGATGATGAAGACGATGGCGATGAAGAAGACGAAGAAGAACTCGATGAGGAAATGCTAGACGAGTCTGGCTTCGACAACTAAATTTCGGTACCGGGTGCGCTGTCGTAGCACCCCCCGTAGGCAATTACAAGCACCATTTTGCAGGGAGACGTAGCTTAAAGGCTACGTCTTTTTGCGTCTCGCTGTCGCACTGCCTCTTGAGTGTTGTCGGTTTCTACATTAGAATAGAACAAAATTTCTACCATAAAGGCTTGTGCTTGACAAAGTTGTACAGCTTGCCCTATAGTTTGCGCCTACAAACTCTGTACAATCAACTATCAGCACTACTATATTTCACTTAGATCGGCCCAGGGGTGTCTATGTCAGAAGCAACCACAACCTTGCAGCGTAATATTAACGATGAAATGCGCGACTCATACCTTGACTACGCCATGAGCGTAATCGTGTCGCGGGCCCTACCTGACGCCCGTGATGGTCTGAAGCCTGTGCATCGTCGGATACTCTACGCTATGCATGCGATGGGTTCTGGCCCCAGCGCCCCCTACCGCAAGAGTGCCCGTATTGTTGGTGAAGTACTCGGTAAATATCACCCTCACGGCGACCAGGCGGTCTACGATGCGATGGTGCGAATGGCGCAGGACTTTTCAATGCGCTATGAACTGATCGACGGACAGGGCAATTTCGGTAGCATCGACGGGGATAGTGCCGCTGCCATGCGCTACACTGAGGCACGGATGGCGACTATCGGCGGTCGGTTGCTCGAAGACATCACCAAAGAAACGGTCAATTTTGCTGACAACTTCGATGGCACGCTGCAAGAACCCGTTGTCTTACCAGCCAGCATCCCTAATTTGCTCGTCAATGGTGCTTCGGGGATTGCCGTGGGCATGAGTACCAACATTCCACCGCATAACCTTAACGAAGTGTGCGATGCGCTGGACCACATGCTAGACAACTGGGAAGCACTGGAAGATGTCGGCGTACACGACCTGATGCAGTTTATTAAGGGGCCAGACTTCCCAACAGGTGGCCTGGTCTATTCACGCGACAAAAACGGCGAAGACCAGCTCACAGCAGCCTACGCCACCGGGCGCGGCAAACTCACCATGCGGGCCAAAGCCCACCTTGAAGACCTTGGGCGTGGCCGGCAACGCATCATCATCACTGAAATTCCGTATCAAATCAATAAAGGCAGCTTGCTCGAACGCATTGTGCATCTGGTGCATACAGGCAAGATCGAAGGCCTGAGCGACATGCGCGACGAGTCTGACCGTGAAGGCTTGCGGATTGTACTTGAACTGTCACGCAACGCCGAGGTAAGCGAGGTGCTGCAATCGCTGTTCAAATACACGCCGCTTGAATCAACGTTCGGCGTCATCATGCTGGCCCTCGTCGATGGGCAACCACGGATGCTTACGCTCAAGCAGTTGCTGCGCATCTATATCGAACATCGCCTTGAAATCATCCGGCGGCGCAGCGAACACGACCTCGCCAACGCTGAGGACCGTGCCCATGTGCTTGAAGGGTTGCTTATTGCGCTTAATTCGCTCGATGAGATTATCAGCACCATTCGTGAATCCGAATCAACCGACGACGCTCGTGTAAACCTGATGGAAAACTTTGATCTGACCGAGCGCCAGGCCAGCGCCATCCTCGACATGCGGTTACGACGACTCGCTGCGCTTGAACGTCAAAAATTACAGGAAGACTACGACGAAGTACTGGCGTTAATCCGTGATTTGAAAGCGTTGTTGAGTAGCCAACAACTGATGCGTCTTGAAATTAAACGCGAATTGAACGCGATTCGCAAAGATTTTGGCGACCATCGCAGCACATCCGTCGTCTACGACCAGCCATCGGACATTGGCGAGGTCGATTTATTGCTGCCGCGTGAGGAAACTTATATCTCGTTCACGCAGGAAGGCCGCCTCAGCCGCACCTACGAAAATGACATGCCCCGTTTCCGCAAAAATGCGAAGGATGCACCAGTTCACATCATACACGGCACAACCGCTGATGTCTTATACGTCTTCAATAGTGCTGGCGAGGCTTCGACGATTCCAGTTTCGCAACTGTCACAGGCAGTTAACCCCAATGATGGCGACTCTTTCCACCGATTGTGTGGACTCAACGAAGACGACCACGTTGTGGGAATCTTGAGCCTGCCACCAACGTTGCACGATGGCTACGTTTTGCAGGCAACACGTGGGGGAGAGGTCAAGCGTAGCCGCATAGCCGACTTACCGGGTATTCGACCTGAGCCGTTCACCGTCTTCAATGTGCCAGACGACGACCAGCTCATCGCAGTTGACGTCGTTTTTGATGATGATGAAGTTATGTTGATCACCCACCAGGCACAGTCCATCACCTTCAGCGTCGATGACGTACGGCCGACTGGACTCAGTGCTGGTGGGGTGCGTGGGGTGCGGTTGAAAGACGACGACGATCACGTTGTCAGCATGGGCATCATACGCCCCGACGCACAAGTGCTTGTGTTGACACCAGACGGACGCGGTAAACGCTCAACGCTTGAAGAATACCCGGTGCAAGGGCGTGGTGGTGGCGGTGTACGCACACTCAAAGCCGCCAAAGGGCAACCAAATCTACTGGCCACAGGCGCGGTCTTTACACCTGAAGATATTTTGTTGCTCGAAACCACTCACGGTCGCGTATTGACGCTGGACCCCTTTGAAGCGCCAGAAACCAAACGTGACTACAAAGGTGATATGTTCTTCACGCTGAATATGGGCGAACGTGCGCTGACCCTACGACTTGTGAAGCCGATGGTCGATATTACCAGTCTGGATGAAGTTGAGCTAGCTGATGTGCAAGATGTAGAACACGACACGAAAGATGGTGAATCTGGCTAACGCATAAAACCCGTATTTCCAAATAGTCGTACGGTTCCGGCTGTCATGCCTGCCAGTACACTGAAGCCACCTAATCGCGCTAAGGAGTTGAGTTCATGAAACAAAATCTGTACGGCAACCTTATTCAGCTACGCCGTCTGGGAGCTTTCAACAGTTATATCGTCAAGGATTCTGACGGTCTGACGCTTATTGACACCAACTTACCCGGGAGTGCCTCGCAGATTATTGAGGCGGCGCAGGCCCTCGGTGAGTCGATTCGCCGTATTGTGATTACTCATGCGCATAATGATCACGCTGCCTCGTTAGATGACATTGTCGCCACACTGCCTGAAATCGAAGTGATCATTTCTGAACGGGAAACACCGCTCCTCGCTGGCAATATGCAACTCCGTGCAGACGAACCACAGAGCAAACTTCGTGGTGGCTACATCACCACAAAAACCACACCAACCACAACTGTTCACGATCAAGATATGATCGGTTCATTACAGGTGGTTGCCAGCCCCGGGCATACCCCGGGCCACATTGCCCTATTTGACACCCGCGACCAGACCCTCATCGCTGGGGATGCCTTTGCTACGCAGTTTGGCACTGTTGTCGCCGGAAAAATGAAACTGCTATTTCCCTTCCCTGCGCTTGCAACCTGGGACAAACCGACCGCCCTGCGGAGTGCTAAACGCCTGCTTGAACTGAACCCTGCAAGGCTTGCTGTTGGGCATGGCCCCGTCCTTGAAAACCCACAGCCCGCGATGCAAACTGCAATTGCTGAAGCCGAAAGCAGTTTTCCGGCCACGACTGCATGACAGAACGCCAGTTTAATCCACCATCAAGGCAATAGGCCTGGCCTGACCCGCTTTGATTTGCCAGGCTCCCAGTTGCCAGTCGCCGTGTGTCCAGACATTCGCAGTCTGTGACGACGCATCCACACTTGCCGGAAACAAAATGCAATATGCCACATCAGGATAAGCGCTTTCAGCCAGGTCGGTTGCCGACGGATGTGGCGGGCCGTGTGGGTGGCTGTGAAATATGCCAACCAGTTCTTGCCCCGCGTTGAGCATGGTCATGAGGGTTGCAATCTGGCTGGCCGGCTCAAGCACAAAGCGTGTCTGGGGTGTATGCGCGATGTTTGGCACCACATAGACCGTCTGCGCACGCGCCCGTGTCAGACGCCAGTTGAACATGCCTCCCAACAACCCACACACTTCAACATCAGGCTGGGCACGCACGGTATTGACTATTTGTTCCATATGAGCGGGTTCAAAAGTCAATGTTTGCAGCATCATGCCGACGGTACTAAATCCTCTGTTGTACGGGCTTTGTAGGGTTAGTGACGTGCAGCAACACCTGTCAATCACCTCAATCTCTAAGCATTAAATGATCTTAAACGGTTAATAATAGATTTTTGATTCATCCTGATTATACTCAACGATAGCAGTCCATCAATTGCAGCCTGGTTTAATGGTATGAATAATCAAGAAATCCCCGGTGCTTCCAGCGCATACGAAGACGAAAAAGGCTTCGCACCCTCGGTCTACATCAGCTATCGGGCAGAAGATAACGAGCGCATTGTCCGTTCAATTCGCGACTGGTTCATGCTGCGCCTCAGCCCCATGAATGTCGTCATTGATGTCGATATACCACCCTTTGCAGAATCCGTTGATGCCTACATCCGCAACTACATGCGCGACTGCGATATCTTTGTCCCCATTGTTGGCCCAGAGTGGTTGCAACTGTTGCATATGTATATGGAGTCTGGCGAAGAAGACAAAGCCCGGGTTGAAGCACGGATCGCCATCGAAGAAACCCTTGCAATTGCCCCCGTTTACATCGCTGGCGCATCACCGCTCCGTGAAATTGACTTACCACCAGACCTGAGCCTTGTCGCGACCAACACCTATAGCGTGCTGCAAACGGGCGGCAATTTTGAAGAAAACATGCAAGCGGTGATTCATAATCTCTATGTTACCGAACAGCAACACGATGAAATGCTAGATCGCATTGACGTTGACGTTCACTACTCACAATTTGAGCGTGCCCTTGCAGAAGAACGGCTTGCTGATGCGATCATGTATTTAGAAGATATTTACCAGTATGGCGTTATACCGCGCCCATTTCGGCTCCAGATTGCACAGCGCATTAAAACCCTCAGAAAACGGCTGCAAATCCGTGACGGTTCCCCCATTTATGAACGCATCCGCCAACTGATTGAATACGACCCCATTGAAGCCACTGAAAAGCTATCACACTTCATTGCCAGATACCCCGAAGTAGGCGACCCAGATAACCTGATGGCACAGGTACGCTACCAAAGCTCACCAGCACGTGTACTCCTCGATGCTGTTAGCTCACCAGAGACAACCAGTTCCCAGCGACTTTCTGCTGGCCGTGAATTGAATGAACACGGTGATCCTCGCCCCGGCGTTGGGTTACGCAAAGACGGTTTGCCAGATATTCCGTGGGCGAAAATTCCGGCAGGGGACTTCATTTTCGGCTTTGACCGACGCATTGACCTGAATGAGTACTACATCGCACGCTATACAGTCACCAACGCGCAATTCGAAGCATTTATCAATGATAATGGTTTTTCAGACGCTCGTTGGTGGGAAGGGCTGGCAGTCCAAGAGGACGGCCCCGAAGAAATTCGCTGGGAACAGCCAAATTATCCGCGTGTGCGGGTGTCGTGGTATGGTGCTGTTGCGTTTTGCCGCTGGTTGAGCGCTCAATTGGGCTTCACTATACGTCTACCCACTGAAGAAGAATGGGAAAAAGCCGCACGTGGCCCCAACGGAGCAATTTACCCGTGGGGTAGTTCCTACATCGCGGGTTACAGCAACATTAACGAAGCGATCAGCGGTATCAGCAGCACCCACCTGCGCGAACCCTGTGCTGTGGGCATGTTTCCGCACGCCCAATCCACCTATGGGGTGCATGATATGATCGGTAATGTATGGGAATGGTGCCTCAATGACTTTCGCAATCCGACCCATATCGAACTTGGTGGCGATGGGTTACGGGCAATGCGTGGTGGCTCATGGAGCAATGACCGCTTATTTGCCCACACAGCACGGCGTCAAGGCAAAGAGCCCACCACCCGCTTTAACGAAATTGGTTTTCGTATCGTCGCCGAGCAGTTGCCAGACATCAGCTTCGACTAGCTACCTATTCGTCTTCAAATTCATCGTCGTATTCCTCGAACTCGTTGCTCCATTCGAGTTCAACCTCTCCAATGAAAACCGTATCTCCAGAGCCAACGCCCGCCTTTTCTAAGGCTTCACTGACGCCCATGGCCTCCAGAATACGTTGGAAGCGTTCAAGTGCGTCGTCATAGTCCCAGTAGGTCATTGCCGCTGCTCGCTCAATACGCTGCCCACACACCTGATATGCGCCAGTATGGAGCTTTTCAATCGTGAACTCGTTTTCATCAGTTTCGAGGCTGTAAATGGGCATTTCGTCATCACGAGCCTCAGCTTCAAAGGTAAATGGTTCTTCCTCAGCAACCGTTTCAAGCATCCTGAATACGCGCCGCACCAATTCTTGCACATTCTCTTGTGTTGCCGCTGAAATCGCCATCACCTCGTAGTCGAATTTCTCAACTTCAGCCTGAATTTGGGGGAGTGCCGCCCGTGCTTCGGGGATGTCGATTTTGTTGACCACCACGATCATGGGGCGCTGACGCAAGCGTTCATCAAACAACGCCAGCTCCGTGTTGATCTGATGAAAGTCAGCCAGCGGATTTTCGGCAGTGCCATCCAGTAAATGCACCAGTATGCGTGTACGTTGAACATGTCGCAGGAAATCATGCCCCAGCCCCACACCTTGATGCGCTCCTTCTACCAGTCCTGGAATATCTGCGACAACCATATCCTCATACCCGACACGCACCATACCAAGATTGGGTACCAGCGTCGTAAATGGATAGTTCGCGATGCGTGGCTTGGCGTTGGAAATCACGGACAATAACGTCGATTTCCCCGCATTCGGCACCCCAACAATACCAACATCTGCGACCAGCTTGAGTTCAAGTTGAATCCAGAATTCTTGCCCCGGCTCACCTTTTTCGGCAATGCGTGGGGCTTGCTGCACACTGTTTTTGAAACGCGAGTTTCCGCGACCCCCGCGCCCACCTTTGGCCACCACATAACGTTGTCCTGGTCGATTGAGGTCGGCCATGATATAGCCATCGTCATCGCGCACAATGGTGCCAAGTGGGACTTCGATTTCGAGATCGTCGGCTGTCGCGCCCGTTTTGTTGCTAGAACCACCGCGTTCACCATCTTTGGCACGGAAATGCACCTGTCGCCCAAAAGCACGCAACGTGTTGATTTTCGGGTTCGCGATCAGTGCTACATTGCCACCATTGCCACCATCACCGCCGTTGGGGCCACCATGCGGCACATATTTCTCGCGCCGAAAGCTAACCATGCCGTCACCGCCCGTACCACTTTTGACGAAAATGCGGGCTTCATCCAGAAATTGCAGGCTCATGTTGTTTTATTCTCTGAATTTCACACTGAAAAATTTTACGTAAAATTGCAACAGCCGACCCATACGTTGAGTCCATCCCATGATACCCAAGGCTCCCTGCACCGAGGTTGTGCCCCCGGCTGAATGGCGTGTCGCTGGCATAGTGAATGAACCCAACGTCAAAGGGAGCCGGGTAGAGATTGACAATCTCGTTATAGGGATGCCGCACCGGGCGAATCATTTCATACAAGACCGAAAGATAAGGGCCGGCTTCCATTTCAAGCACCGTGTAGCCCTCACGATAGAAGACATCCATATAGTTACGATTTTGCAAAAAGGTTCCACGTGCAGTGATGGCCTTCTGATTATCCAGCACACTCCCATAGGCCATGTACGGCACAATATCACCAGACTTGAAGCAATTATCAAAGATATAGGTGTTCTGCGAGTGTTCATCATGGACGACATTGGCGAGCATAACATCGCCGATGCGGCCGTTGAGCGTCGCGGCCTTACCCATAACATACACACCAAGCACCGTGTCTGTGCCCTCGACCACCCGCGACAGTAGCTCGAATGCCGCCAGGCCAAGCGGATAGTCTATATTGATGATTGCGGCGTCGCTGTGGGCAAGTGTTTCAATTTCTAGCCCGTCACACACACGCGGATCAAGGCGATCTTTGCTCAACTTTCGTATGTCGATTATCTGGCTTTCAATGTCAAAGCCCTGTTTGGGTGGCACACGCAACAAACCAGCAGCTTTCTCAGCATCTAGCGCCGCCTGTACCGCCTGCGGATGGGCACTGTGATATTTCTTGAGCAGGTAGTAGTAAAAGTTGTTGTGAACATGCTCGCGAAACTCATCCTCCAGAGCTTCGAATTCACCCAACAGATCAGCGTTATTCAACTCATGCATAAAGCTGCTTAGCTTGTCACGTAGCGCTGACGCATGACCAGAAACGAGGTTGGCAATTGCATGCGTATTGCTGGACACAAAGTATATTGCACGGTTGTTGAGCGCCTGTCCTTCAGTGTCACAACAATGATACAGATGGCCCCACCAGCGCCCGGCCGCCTTACGATAGTTAACCGCCGACCCCGCCAGAAGTTGCAACTGAAAATCGGCTTTGCGCGACGCCATCGCCTGCAATGTCTGGAAAAAATGCCCCTTCCATGCCGACTGCAAACGCGACAGGTCTGCCACCTCAATACCGATGTATTTCCCCAGCGATAGCAACGTGTTGGTGTCGATATTGCCCGGCTTCTGGTCATTGTCAGACATCGTTTTGAGGAGTTTATGCGCCTGTGGGTTGCGCTGGAACGCCTGATGTACCTTGTTCCATTCAATCTGTAATGAGGTCAGAATAGGGATAATGTCATCAATATCAGAGCGACTGGCGATCATCACCGCGAGGATATCGCTACCGTTCCAATGGGTGCGCCGCCGACGTCCCGGCGCATGGACACGTTGCCATTGATCGACCGTATGATGCCCCACACGCCGAAAATCTTCAATCAACTGGCCAAGGATAACCTGCCGTACGTAGATAATCGCGGCTGGCAAGCGTAAGGTAGCATACACCAGTGTAGAAACGTCAATTTTCTCATCACGGGCATGAACATGCAGCGATGAATCAATGGACATGTGGGTTTCTACCAAAGATTGAATCTTGATCGCATCAGTCGTGCGCAACAGAGAATAATAGGTGCGCATGTAGAGGTCAATATCTTCACTCCCTGTGTCGGGCACAGTTCGGATCATGTCTCAGAATCCCCTGTGAACTGATTAACGTCGAATTCAAACCCATATTGCATCAAGCTGTTTAGCACAGCCACCGCCAGCCGAAAGAAGTCCTGTAGCTGGTCAATGCGTTTAACGTAGTGGTCAGCCGTCGCTTGTTGCGTTTCACTCATGGCAGGGCGTGTCGTTTTAATTTTCTCGATACTGTCACCAAGAATTTCAAGAGCGCGCTGCAAGTCACGCATTTCACGTTGACGCACCACATTTGTCAGTGCTTTCCAGAGGTCACTTTCGGCTTCGTAGAACTTCTTGCGGCTGTCACGCACCCAAACCTCGCGCACCACCCCCATCTGTTCTAAAGCCCGCATATTCATGCTGATACTGGCTTTGCTTTTGCTTAACAGTTCCGTCAAGTCGTCCAGGCTCAACGCTTCTGGGCTTAGAAATAACGCACCATAGAGCTGCCCCATCAATTTATTGTAGCCAAAATACGACGCGAGCTGCCCAAGGCCTTCCATCATATTATCGTTTACGGTTTCCAGCACAGCACGTGGGTCGCGCTGTGATTCGTTATTATTCGTCATACATAAATCCCTTAACGGAACAGTGTGAGCATCATTGCTCAAATTCCAATACAACACATTTCATCGTAACAACACTCATTGTAGCAAAACGCCCGGGCTTATGCCGCACCACAGCAGCAACACAACGCCGCTAGTGCCTCTGGGGTTGCTGTCTCAGCGGGGGTAATCCCGGGTGGCAGAACATAACCTTCGGTACCATAGGCTACGCCAGCAATAGCTGCCATTGTTTCCAAATGCGGCGTCAACTGTGCGCCGGGGCACACGGTGTCGACGTTGAAGTCGCCATGCCCGGCCAGGTGCGTCAGTTGCAGACGAATCGCAAGCCAGTCTACCAGCGCCTGTGATGCAGCCAATTGTGGTTCAGTCGGGTCGTTAGTCTCAAGGTCACCGAGCAAACAGACGCCAACACTGCCCGTATTGTGCAGTGCCGTGTGTGTACCCCGCACCGACACATCGCGCCCCGCATAGATGCCTCCATCACGCCCGACCATGTAATGGTAGCCGATGTCTGCCCATCCACGGTCATCCATGTGCAAATCCTGTACAGCATACAAGGTAGACAAGTCATCGTTTTCATAGAGCGCGGAATGATGAATTACAACGGTTTGGTACGCCTCATTCAAGGGTAGGTCATATACGAGCCAGCCTTCCGGGTTGGTGTTGCTGTAAATACCGTGTTCATTTTCAGCGTTAAGATTAACCGGACGTGCCCCCCATTCTGCGCGCGAGTATATGCGGGGTTGGGGCAGTGCCCGTAAGATATTGTCCAGGTCCGGTGTACTCGGGACACTGGCGACGGATGCTGTTCGACCAGTGGTGTCATCGTTGCCTGACCAGACACCGGCCACAAGCGCATATAGCCCAACACTGCCCGCCGCACATGTCGCCGCAATGCTCCCGGTAGCGCACCCGGCCAGCGCTAAAAACTGCCGACGCGAAAGCAATCGACGTCTGCGCCGCATACGAAATGACATAACTGAAGGTGGTGACTGCTGCACAGTAACAATCTACTCTTAAACTTTCCTACTCAATGCCTCTATTGTAGAGCGTTCGGCCCTACCTGACTATGCCGGAAAGGTATTCACATGCAAATTTGTCGGCATCTACAGACTGCGTTAGACTTTGTACGATTTAACCAAAACTCTCATTGAGACAACTACCTGATCAGGAGTAAATGTTACCGCCATGAGCGATTATCGTATTGAAAAAGACTCTCTCGGCGAACTGCAAGTTCCAGCAGACGCTCTCTATGGTGCGCAAACCCAACGCGCTGTGCAAAACTTCCCCGTCAGCGGCATGAAGCCCTACCCGGCGTTTATCTGGGCGATGTCGACTGTGAAGCGTGCGGCGGCAGAGGTCAATCACGGGTTGGGGCTCTTTAAAGATGTTGAAAAAGACGGCAGAACAACCACCGCCGATGAGATTGCCAACGCCGTGATACAGGCAGGCGACGAAGTTATTGCGGGCCAGCACAATCACCACTTTGTCGTAGACCCGTTCCAGGCGGGGGCCGGCACCAGCCAGAACATGAATACCAATGAAGTTATGGCCAACCGTGCCAACCAGATTCTCGGCTACGCCATTGATGATCCCAATAAGCCTGTGCATCCGAACGATCATGTCAATATGGCCCAGTCTACCAATGACACGATTCCAACAGCCATCCGGTTGGGGTGTTTGTGGCGTTTGGATGAACTAATCGCATCGTTAGACAATCTGCGTCAAGCGCTGGATGACAAAGCCCGTGAATTTGACCCTATCGTCAAAAGCGGCCGCACCCACCTTCAAGACGCGGTGCCAGTACGGTTAGGTCAAGAGTTCAGCGGCTATGCCAAGGCCGTCGAACGCAACATCGAGAAGATCAAGTTTGCGGCAGAAGGGCTACGGCGGCTTGGCATTGGTGGCACAGCGGCCGGCACAGGCTTGAACGCCCACGCTGAATATCACCCGCGTATGGTCGAGGTGCTGGGGCGGTTGCTCGGTATGGAGCTTTACACCAGCGATAACCTCTTCGAGAGCATGCAGAGTATGCAGGACGCCGTTTTCTTCTCCAGCGCACTGCGCACCACTGCACAAGACCTCACCCGCATTTCGAATGACTTTCGACTGCTGTCAAGCGGTCCCACCACCGGCCTCGCAGAAATCCAGCTACCGACCGTGCAGCCCGGCTCTAGCATTATGCCCGGCAAGGTTAACCCGGTGCTGGCCGAGATGCTGAACATGGCAATGTTCCACGTCATCGGCAACGACACCACCGTGCTGATGTGCGGGCAGGCCGGTCAGCTTGAACTCAACGTGATGATGCCGATCATTGCGCATAACCTTTTTGAAATGATGCACGTGATGATCGGTGCGGTGGACGCCTTTACCGAGAAATGCGTCGTCGGGCTAGAAGCCAATGCCGAAAAAGCGCAATCCTGGCTGGCCAATAACCCCATTCTTGTCACAGCGCTTAACCCCATCATCGGCTACTTAAACGGCGCAGAGGTTGCCAAGACCGCGCTCAAGGAAAACAAACCGATTATTGATGTCGTCGTTGAAAAAGGGTTGATGACTCGTGCAGACGCCGAAGCTGCATTGGACGCCTACAAGATGACCGAAGGCGGTATTTCTGGCGAATAAGTAACCGAATACACCCGTATAGCGTCATCTGAACGCAGAGAAAACAGCGTGGACAGCCCCCCGGCCATCTGGCATCCTTTTAGGGGCACGTCCACCTTGTTTTGGTTTGCATCTGAACGCTTATCGTGAGAAGTCATTGTGTCAGTGAAGCGCATCGGTATTTTCGGTGGTACCTTTAACCCACCGCACCTCGGCCACTTGATTCTGGCAGAAACCGCCCTCGAAGAAATCAACCTGGATCGGGTTTTCTTCGTGCCGGCTGCCAGCCCACCCCACAAAACCAACAAACCGCTGGCCAGCGCCACGCATCGTATGGCGATGGTGCAACTTGCCACGATGAATAATCAGCGCTTTGTCGTTTCCAGCGTAGACATGGACCGCCCTGGCCCACATTACACCAATGACATGATCGAAATCTTCAAAGGGCACTACCCCAACGCCGAGTTTTACTTCTTAATGGGGAGCGATTCGCTGCGCGACCTGCTGTCATGGAAAGACCCGGATGTCTTAATTGAACTCACCAAGCTGGCCGTCATGCAGCGTCCGTCAATATACCCGGATCTTTCTGCGCTGACCCGCGAATTGCCCGGACTGCTGGAACAGGTCTACTTTCTGGACGCACCCGAAATCGAAATCTCATCGACTGAAATTGTCCGAATGCTAAAATCCCAGAAGTCAGTGCGCTACCGTGTGCCTGCCTCTGTTTTGCGCTACCTGAAGGAGCATAAACTCTATGCGCCCCAATCATAAAACCATCGGCCTCGCGCTACTAGCCGGGCTATTATTTGCGATAGCTGGCTTGTTGACAGGTGGAATATCGTCTGCACAAAGCCCCAACAACACCCCCACGCCTGTTGTCGGCACACTGACACCACCAACCCCGGTCCCAACGCCAGCCGGATACGCTGCCGAAACAAACTTCTCCGTTGTAGCCTATTCCGGCGTGCAGACCTTACAACAAGACGGTGTGTTGCGCGTCGGAACACCCTACAACGCACGTCCATTCGCATGGTTAGATGATACCGGGCTGCTGGTTGGCTATGAAGTCGAGGTCATACGGGCGATTGCAGAAGACATCGGTGTCGAGGTTGAATTTGTGCAGTCCACAGGTGAAAATGAGCGGCGTTTGCTGCTGAGCGGCGAGGTTGACATTCTCATCGGGGAACAAATCCAGACGCGCCAGTCCTACGAGGATTATTCCTTCACGCATACCTACTATGACAACCGCCAGAAAGTTGTCATTCGGCAAGCAGATGCTGGCACCTTCAACACGCTTAACGCACTGACTGATAATCGCGTAGGCGTCGTTGCTGGCAGCCCCGGCGAA
Organism: Anaerolineae bacterium; assembly: GCA_034437655.1. Classification (GTDB taxonomy): domain Bacteria; phylum Chloroflexota; class Anaerolineae; order Aggregatilineales; family J027; genus J027. Next base: position 3,215 of record DAOTTU010000031.1, on the reverse strand, counting down.
GAAGCGATGAACGTCTACATGGCGCAAAACGGTGTTGGCTTCGAGTTGACGCGCTACTTTTCTCAAGATGCCGCGCTGGACGGGCTTGAAGGGGGCGAAATTAGTGCGGTTGTTGGTGAATGGGACGATCTCAACCGTGCCGGTCGGCTTGGCATGAGCTATCTCGGTGAGGATGTCCGCGTTGACCTGTACGCCGTTGCCATGCGCCGCCAGGATGTGAATCTGCGTAACCTCCTCAACCGCAGTTTGCAACGCCTTGCCAATGCTGGCACTCTACCCGCACTTGCTGCGCAATATTTCCCCGACCGCGACTCTGTGAATTTTTCGGCGTTGATTCCGCGTTATGCCGGGCTAGCAGAAGATACACGCGCCCTTGCGGAGTTCCCTGACGATGTCCCCACACCGACACAATCAGTGACAGCCAAAATCCGCACGGGGCAAACGCTCAACGTTGTCGGTCTGGACATGGGACAGGGCGCTTTTTACTTTGACAATTTCCTTGACCCCATTAACCGGGCGATTGTCGATGAAATGGCACGGCGCTGGGGCGTCCCGGTGAATTACATCCCCGGTACTACCGGCACGGCGGCTGATTTACTGGCCAACGGACAAGCTGACCTCGCGGTCGGGCTGCAACCAACATGGGCCAATGCCACACGCATCGACTACTCAGCCCCCTATTTTTATGTTAGTAACAAGATTCTGGTGTTTGAAACCAGTCGCTTTGACACCTTTGCCGACTTCCGCAGTGGCTCATGGATCGGGCACTTTATCGACCGCCCCGAGGACCGCGACTATCTCGAAAGCCTGGATCGCACCTACAGTGTCTTCACCTTCGACAGCAGCCAGACCGCCCGCGAAATGTTTGGCTCGCGTGATATTGATGGCGCGTATGCGGACACCATCCGCTTACTGGCGTTTATGGAAGACAATCGCGGCTTCCCGTGGATGCTCATCGGAGATAATCTCGGCGCAGACCCATTCCGCCCGGTTACGCTGGCCACGCCACGCAATGACGCCGATTTCCACACGCTGGTGAATTGGACTCTCAGCGATATGCACTACGACGGTACACTGGCGCAACTGTGGCGGCAAAATTACGACATCGACACCTGGCGCAGCTATGGCATTGATGCAACACCGTGGGTACCCATCTATCCCGGCATTGGTGACTTTTTGACGCAACGCATCTACAACAATTAAGCTAAGCCTGTGGCGGGATACTCTGTTCGATGGCAGGCGCTACTCTGCGCTGGCGGCGGAACTGTTCGCGGGTGGCCACGAAAATGCCGCCAAGAATAAATGCCGCCCCAAGCAGTTGCAACGGTACTGGATTTTCACCAAGGAAGATCATCGCCAGCACCCCGCTGCCAATCGGTTCTCCCAACACCACGAGGCTGACATAACCAGCGGGCAAGTACCCCAATGCATAATTAAATGACGAATGCCCCAGCAATTGCGGCACCAGTCCTAGCAGCAACAGCCACAAAAACGCTTCGGCGGGTAGATCCATGACGCTGCTCAATTCCCCCACGACAAGCGTCACGGTCAATAATGTCAGGGCCGAGATGCTATAGACGAGGGTGATATATGGAATTACGCTCAGGTGTGCCCGCAGCCGTCGCCCCACCATGAAGTACAGCGCCGCCGCCAGTGCGCCGATGACCGCTAATCCATTACCCAATAACGGTTCAGAGCGTGTTGGCGGGTCGCCTGTTTCGCCACTCAACGCGACAAGTACCCCCCCCGCAAAGGCGAGTGCCAGCCCGACCAATGTCCGGCGACGCATCGTCTCTTTGAGGAAAAACGGAGCCAGCACAGCCACCCACAGCGGATTGGTGGTCACCAGCACGACGCTATTGACCACTGAGGTATATTCCAGCGAGGTGATCCAGGTAGCGAAGTGTAGGCCCAGTACAACCCCGCTCAGTCCAGCTAAAGACAGATCGCCACGTGTTAGCTCGCGAAACTCGTCGCGATACTGCCGGAGTGCCAGCGGCAACAGCACGGCACTGGCAACCACCATCCGCCCTGACGCCACCACCAGCGAGGTAGTCCCGACATTTTGTGAGAAACGAATGAAAATCGCAGCAGTTGAAACAGCTAGCAACCCGAATGCTAGCACAACGTAGGGTTTCCAATTTGAAGCGGTCAAGAGTTTGTCCTTAGATGAATTTATGAAATTAAGACTTGATGAGCGGGCATGAAAACAGGGTTTTACGCATGTTATGATTTACTATACCTGCTTATGTTGTTAACTAACGCAGGCATCACATTTTGAACGCACAATCAACGAGGAGCAAGTTTCAACTTATGGCCTTTGAACTTCCCCCCCTCCCTTATGCTTACGACGCACTTGAACCCCACATCGACCAGCGCACAATGGAAATCCACCATGACAAGCACCACGCTGGCTATACCAAAAAGCTGAACGCTGCGCTAGAAGGCCACGACGCAGCCACTAAACCCATTGAAGAAATTCTCGCGAGCCTTGACAGCTTGCCGGCTGAGGTTCAGATTGCTGTTCGCAACAATGGCGGCGGCTATGCCAACCACAGCCTGTTCTGGGAAATCATGAGCCCCGACGGTGGCGGCGCGCCCACAGGCGAACTGGCCGACGCGATTAACTCAACCTTCGGTAGCTTCGACGCTTTTAAAGAGCAGTTCGCCAGCGCAGCAACCGGGCAGTTTGGCTCTGGTTGGGCATGGCTAGCGGTTGACAGCAGTGGTAATCTGCTTGTCTATGGTACCCCGAACCAGGACAGTCCCTATATGGCTGGTCACACCCCGATTATGGGCCTTGATGTCTGGGAACATGCCTACTACCTCAACTACCAGAACAAGCGTGGCGACTATGTCAGCGCCTGGTGGAACGTTGTCAACTGGGACAAAGTAACAGAAAACTACGCCGCCGCGAAGTAGCCTATACTGCTTTCGCCAAAGCTGAATAATACTCAATAGCGGGGGTAGTCTTGTACTATTCCTGTTATTTTTTTGCAATATGTGGACTATATATCATTGGATGATTCTAGCTGGCAATTGACACAGATTTCACATTTGATATATTTATAAACAAAGACAGTAAACAAAAGAGTTTACCTAGATTCAATACCTTCGCCAAAAATCAGCATGGTAGAAAAAATGACCATTTTGGCGGAAATTTGATACGTCATGAGCTTTTGTGAACCCAATTTTCGCGCCATTCATCACGTTTT
>DAOTTU010000030.1:0-4973 GCA_034437655.1 Anaerolineae bacterium | reverse complement strand
TTCGCCGCCGTAAACGACGGCGCTATCAAGTCGGGCGAACGCACAAGCCTAAAGGCAGCGCGTTCGGTTGGTACCAGGACCTTACCGAATTTATTTTACCAAACCCATAAGCCCGCCTGACCGAGGGCGCTATCAGGTTGCAGCATGGTTACCTCAGTTCATCATCTTTATCTGACGTTGCAGAAGTCCTGTGCAGGAATACACCGCCCCCAAAATGCTTGCCTTCTGTGCTATTCTGTACTATGGTTACTCATATACCAGAACATCCACACACCACATGCGATTGGAAGGATTTTCCTATGCCGCCTGCCGCTCGATTAACTGATATGCACACCTGCCCGATGGTAGACCCCGGCCCCAAGCCCCATGTCGGCGGCCCTATCACCGCCCCCGGCGTTCCAACAGTCCTCATCGCAGGCCTGACCGCTGCGGTGGTTGGTGACATGGCCACCTGCGTCGGCCCCCCGGACTTCATCGTCAAAGGGTCGGCAACCGTGCAAATTGGTGGCAAGCCCGCCGCCCGTATGGGAGACACAACCGCGCACGGTGGCGTGATTGTTGCCGGCGCGCCGACGGTCATCATCGGTGGTTAAACAACCGCCCCTCTTCCCGGGCGTGCCGTTGCCCGTCTCTACCATAGCGTATGATGACGGGGGTTGTAGGGACAGCCAACGGGGTGTACGCTGGCCCAATCGACCCCAGCGGTTCGCGAGTTATTCTATTAAACGTCGATGATCTCCCGTGAACGCCAGCGAGATTTTCATCACCACACACGCGCTTCATGATCTGCTCAAAAAGCAGTATGAGCGTTTTTCTGGTGCGCTGGACCACCTGCTGTGGCGTTTTCAGGTTACCGAAACCATGTGCGCGGCGTCACGGGTGGTGTTGCACCTGTGCCCACAAAACGTGCTGCTGCTCGAACTCTACGGTGTCGGGCCCGAAGTCTGTCGCCCGCTGATGTTTAGCGTCACCAACCAGCAACACGACAACGGCGGTTATGGCTCGTTCAGCGCCAACAATATGAAACACCTGTTGCATCTGGCTAACTCCTTTCGCGTCGAAACCAGCGACGGGCAAATGCGCTGGGACATCACCCTCGCTGGCGCACCCCCGACCGCGCCACCCATCCGCGCCCGCGGCCCCTGCGACCCCGATGACATGCCCACAACGCGCGTCCACATGCGCCTGGACAATGTGCCCTTGCGCGCTCGCGATGAGGCCAAACATTACCTCGACCGCCTTGCTAACCGTTTTGTCAACACAATGATGGTCCTGCGTGACTATCGGGATGCGGCGTTCTATGAATGGCGCTGTGAACGGACCCCCCCACAGGCGCTGCATCACTTAATGGCCGGTGGTCCGGCGGCAAGTGCAGTGGTTGAGGACGATAGCACCCTGCATGACGATAGCGGTTGGTTGCCGCTTGCGGTTGCACAGCAGACGGTGGTTGGGCTGCGCCCCGGGTGGGCGTCGATGGGGTGGTACCTCGGCCTCCAACTGAATCTGGACAGAACAGCAGGTGCGCATGAGCCGGCACGGGCGAATCGCTTCATCTTCAATGGGCTTGAACTCTACATGACGAGCCGGGCTGAAATTGACCAGACCCTCTCGCACCACGTCACCGACACCACCACGCCCGCGGAATATGATCACCTGCTTCGGCAATTATTCGGGGATATGCCCTACGACAATTCTCAGGACCTGTTGCTGGCATACTGGTCGGCACTGACAAAGGTGCCCGCGTCTGAGACATTGCGCGCTGAAATGCCAGCCTACCGCCTTGTCTTGCTCGTCCACGCGCCGGGGGTGCCGCTGAACGAGTTTGAGCCTGAGTTCATGGAACTATCACACATCGTCGCTGACCTGATCCGCGCCGCGCTAGCCCCCCTCCGCCCCCAACTCGAACCCACCATTCAGCGGCTCCGCAAGATGCCTCAACAGCCGTAATCAAGCGTCTGCACGTTATAGTTAATGAATTCCCCGGTGGGGCGTTGCTCATACAGCCCATAGCGCACCGTCACTGCTGCGCGTGGATAGGTGGCGGGGTCGCCCAACGGATACACATCCGTAACCACTTCATTTTCCGCCCAGGTGGTGAGCGGCCGCCGCCCATAGACCGGGGCGAACTGATCCGCTGTGGTGAGAATCTGCCCGTTGGCGGCCAGTGCAGCAGGTAGTTGAACTCCTCGCCGCTGATGACTTCAACCACACCGTCCACCGTTGACAGGTCGCCATAAGCCCACACCGCATCGGCGCGCAGCGGTAAATATAGATAGGGCAGCCAGCCGAGCAAACCGAGTCCCAGCCATAACAGCGCTTTGTAAGGTCGGGCCCGCAGTTGGGGCCATAGCACCGGCCACACGGCATAAATCAGCGCCGGAGCCATGAGGCCGATGCCGCGATGGTGCGCCGAGGCGATCCCCCCCGCCAGCGCCAGCAATGACACCCGCCAGCGCAAATCACGCGGCGTCAGCGCCAGCCAGAACAGTAAAATTTGCAGCACCAGCCCGAAACTATACACCTCTGCGATGACAGCATGCACCCATACGGTGCGCGTCAAACCAAAAAGCACCGCCGCGATCACGGCCAAATCGGGGCGGCCGGTCAGGTCATAGACCAGCAGCATGAGCAATCCGAGCGCGGCCACCGTCAACACCAGCGAGACGAGCGCCGACGCCGTGACCCCGCTCAACCCGACGAGGCGCAGTCCGGCGGTGAGCAGGTTGCCGACGACGACATAGTGCGGATACCCTGTGGCGTGCAGCGTGCCCCATGTGTTGAGTACGGCCTGCGTTTCGCCCACGTCAATCATAAAGTAGTGGCTGCTGCCGTTGGGAATGGTTTGCAGCGTGGTCAAATACGCAACGGCCACAGCCAGCCCGCCCAGAATCAACAGGACAATGGCGGCCGTGCGCTGGTGTCGAAAAGTCGGTGATGATGTTGTCTTGTGCATGGGTGCCTTGTCGGTGCGTCTACCCCATCAGTTGCAAATCATAGGTTTCGATGTGTTGCGGAAACGTGATTTCGTTGTACGTCGGGTACATGGTACGCAGACGGGACTGGTCGCGCAAGGCAGGATAATTATTGTCGCGGATGGATTCCCACGCCACGCGGGTGTGGTCAATCCACATGTTGCGATAAACGATAGGCGGGTCCACAAAATAGAGTAAACGCCCAAAGGTGGCCCGTCGCAACCCGGATTCGTTGATCACATGTTGAAAGCGTTCGGAAAGGGGGCGCGTCTCGTCGTAGAGTACCGTTAGCAACGGCGCGGCGATGTGCGGCAGCGTTTGCTCTAACGTCCCTGCCATCATTTCGATAGTGACGCCATAGGCCAGCAGCATCTCAGACAACGTGCGCGGGCCAATGCGGCTATAGTAGCCAAAATCCAGCACGATCGGCACATAATGCCGCCCCATTTTGCCGTCGGTGCCGCGTCCGATGCGCAGAATGGGTTTGCCAACGGGCGACACCAGCACGCCGCCATTGCCGCCATGTGCGTCGGCCACGCTGACCCCGAGCGTTGCCAGCCCCGCCGCGAGGCGTTCCCCGGACTGGATGGCCATCTGCTGATCTAGCCGCGAGTCGTTCATCGCGATGGCTTCTGGCAACAATTGACAGTGCAGAATTGCCGGGCGGCCGCCAGCCATCATAATCTCGCCCCGGGCATCACGCAGCACAATTTTGGTGGTGTGGCGCGGCAACAAGAACAGGTCAGAGAGCAGCAGCGGGTATTCGGGGTCACGGATGGGTTCGTTGTTGGCGTCCAGTTGCACGTCAAAGGGGCGCGTGGGGTTCACCGGGTCGCCAATGATGTTCTGCACATGATGGTCTGGCACCAGCCGCAACACACGGCGCAACTCGGCCAGCGGCCGGTTGAACATAATACGCGCTGTTTCTTCGGTCTGGGGGTCATGCCCAAGCACAACTGCATAGCCACCATGCCCAATTTTGCGCACGCTCATGAAGCCATAGCGATAGGCAATGAGCGCGATAAGCTGCGTCAGGGTGAGGCGTTCCCCGGCGAAGTCAATGTGGCGGCCCTGCGCGGCGTCGAAAATGGTGGCTACCTGTGGCACCTGCACAGCGGCCGCAAAGGCAAATTCATCGTCCAGCAAGCGCAGATAGTAGCGGAAGATGCCGTTAATTTGCGCTGAAAGGTGTTGCATTGATTGGGCAACGGTATCGAGCATTAGCACAGCAACTCATCATAATTAGGAGGGTGAAAGAAGGCAGATCAACAAAAAATCGGCTGAATGTTCGCTGTGGACAGGGCACAAGCAACAGTTGCAAAACATTATGGCGCAGATTTAATTTGTTGTGGTATTTTAAGTCAAATTTTCGGCATTTTCTAACCATGCCAGGGCATCATCAGGGTCAGTAAACACATTTTGATGTACCCCGATCTCGTGGAACGTCTGCGTGACTTCCCACATGTTCATGCGTGCATACTCATCTTCTGGCACAACCAGCGACCAATATTTCCAACCCGCAGCGACCGCACGCGGCAACCAGTCTTCAAAAATCCACGCCGTTTCTTCGTCGGTATGACCTTTGATCGCGCGGTTATCAGAAAGCCATTTATTTGTGCCGTATTTTTGCATTAACTCGATACCAAGATTCAGTTGTTCTTTCAGGCAATCGCCACCGATTTTTTCGGTATAAATATGGTAAATAATCCCGGTATCTTCAAAATAGTACATTTCGACACATTCATTGCTCAAAACCGTTTGCCTTGACATCGGTTTACTCCACAGTAATATTGCTTTTACCACAAACAGTTATTGGTAATACACATGTTCATGCATTTTAACATAGTATACCAGATATGTCAGAACTTTTGCAAAGCACCCACCGTCCTTGCCAGGACTTTTGCAAAGTTGGCAACCTAACTCAGGGGTCTGGTAATTGTGGTGAGGTAATGGCCAGCATCCCATTGCGGGAGCGCCCTTCAGGGCTGTTCACGCACCAGA
>DAOTTU010000029.1:0-3348 GCA_034437655.1 Anaerolineae bacterium | reverse complement strand
TCTGGTGCGTGAACAGCCCTGAAGGGCGCTCCCGCAATGGGATGCTGGCCATTACCTCACCACAATTACCAGACCCCTGAGTTAGGTTGCCAACTTTGCAAAAGTCCTGGCGCCCATCGCAATTCGTCTGTGAACAACCCATTGAGATATGCTACAATAGCTTAATACTATCTTTATGTATCATAGCAGGGGAATATGACCATGCTTGACTTAACCGTGAGTACTGCCGCCGAGATTCGGCGTTTTGGGCAACAAATGCGCCTCAATTTTCATGACGAGTTCGAGTCCATGGAAGATGCCGCGCAGGCCATCTGCCATGAAATTTACCAGACCTTCAGGCGGCCCACCGGCGAACCCACTTTTGCGCTGGTGCGTATTTTTCGCCTCGGCTCACCGGATGAACTGCCCCCCCGCCTCGCTGAAAAGCTCAGCGTTGAGACCGAAACTGTACTGACGTTGATGGGCACCGCCGGCCTCGAAGACGCCTGGAACGACCGCCACCAGTCACAAAACCACGCTGTACTCCCCGTAGACGACAACCTATCCCCGATGTTTAAAGCCGCCTTCCAGCAAACCGGGTTGGACGCACGCCTTTCCACCGAGCTAACAGAATTGAGCGTGGACACCTTTACCAACTATTTCCACGTTGAAGAAGCACCCGAAAACCCCGCCATTCCGCGTCAAACTGAGTTTGTCGAACCATACGGCGTGCAGTCAATGCTGGGGTTCGCGAGTCGTTTTATATCGGGGGCGGCCTATCTGGCAGTCGGGTTCAGCATCCAACACCTGAAAGCGGAAGACGTGCGCCGTTTTGGTGAAATATCGGTGTTTATGTCTACGCTGCTGGCGGCCTATGACGGACGCGGCATGCTGTGGAATGAATAGGCATCTGCTGGTGGCTCAATAGTCCACAAAACAACGCCCCCCCGCCAGCGGACACGTCGCCACGAAACGGCCACGTTGCATAAGCTGGAAGGTGTCGTCCGGGTTGGCGTCTGGCAGCCACACGAAATGATAACGCGGCGCGGTGGTGGTGTTGTATTGCAAGACGCGCGTTGGCCCGCAGAAGTCTGGCGGGGCGGCGTCTTCTTGCGTTAAGCCGATGAAAATGCAGGCCCCCGGCGCAAAGTTGCGGGCCGTTTGGTCGCCAAACCACTCAGCGTCAAAGGCAGCGCTTCCGTCCAGCAGCGCTAACTCGACCCCGCTGATGTCCAGCATACGGTCGGACGTGTTGAGGATGGTCAGCGCGGCGCGGTCAGTGTAGAGCAGCAACAGGCCGCCCGCCTCTGCGTCTGTGGGGGGTTCAAGCGGGCGTGGGGTCGGGGTGGGCAAGACCTCACGGGCGGTTGGTAATGCGACGGTACAGGTGCCTGCATCCAGCGGACAGGTGGCCAGCGTGGTGTCGCCATCCAGCGTAACGCGGAACTGTTGCACGCCGACGATCTCACGGTCCCACACAAAATAGGTATCCTGCGCAGTCCCGATCCCATACAACAACGGCTGGCGCGAGGTGTCTGCGCAATAGTCGGGCAAACCCGGCGCAACTTCCACCAACGAGACCACCATACACCGCCCCGGCTGGAAGGCGCTGGTCGTCCCCGGGCCGAACTGGTCCGTGTCGAAATAAGCGGTGTCCGCGCCCGTCTCAAAGCGCATCCCGCGTATGTCCAGCACCGTCTCACTGTCGTTGTGGATGACCAGCGTGGCCCCTTCATAAGCTAATTGTAGCGTGCGCCCGCTATCACCGCTTGCAGCCGAATCCGCGTCGGTGTCGCCCCCCATCAACACCGCCACCCCCACACCCCCCAGCAACACCGCCGCCACCAGCAACACCAACGGCACCCACCAGCGCCGCGCCCCACGCAAAGCCCCCTCGGTACGTGGCAAAATGGCTGTGCCAGCGGTCGGCTGATCATCAGCGGGTTGTGCGGGCAAAGCGTCCTGGCGGGGAGGCAACGAAAAGGTGAGGAAATCAGTGCGCCGGCCATGGTGGTTGGCCACCGCTGCTTTGAACGCCGCTGCAAAGGCTGACGCTGTATCGTAGCGATCATCCGCCGCTTTGGCCATGGCCCGCGCAATAACGGCATGCAGGCTTTCGGACAGTGCGCGCGGATAGTTTTCAATAGGGGGGAGCAGGGCTTCGCTGTGTTTTTGCATCAGGGCATAGGGCGAGTCAGCGCGGAAGGGCACATGCCCCGTCACCAGGCGATAGACAACGACCCCCAGCGCATATTGATCGACACGCGGCGTCGGTTTTTCGCCCCGCCACTGTTCAGGCGACATGTACGAGGGCGTCCCCATCGGCACCCCGGTTTCGGTGAGGCTTTCGGCGGCGGTGGTCAGGAGCTTGGCGATACCAAAGTCTACGATGTAGGCGTTGCCCTGCGTGTCAAACATAATGTTGCTGGGCTTGATGTCGCGGTGAATGACGCGCTGTGAGTGAGCGAAGTCGAGGGCAGCGGCGACCTGTTCCAGCAACCCGGCAATTTCCCCGAGCGAGGGCAGGGGTTCGGCGGTGCGTTGGCGAACCTTCAAGCGCTCGGTCAGGGTGCCACCGTCCAGCAATTGCATCACCACATAGCTGAGGTCGCCATCGCTGCCGTGGTCATAGACCGGGACAATATGCGGATGCTTGAGGCTTTCGGCCGTTTCGGCTTCACGCTCAAAGCGGGCTTTATAGGTATCGTCTTCGGCGAGGCGTGTCGGCAAGACTTTCAGCGCGACCATACGCTCATGCTGGGTGTCGAGGGCCCGGTAGACGGCCGCCATCCCTCCGCTGGTGATGTAGCTGGTCACTTCATAATGACGGATGCGCCGCCCCGTGAGGTCTGGCGTGGTACTCATAGGCTCCTCGTTCCCTGTGCAGGGCTTGAATGTCTACACGCCGTGATTATAGACACGGTGCCAGCGCCCCGCATAGGGTAAAAAGCTAGCCCAGTAACCCACCCGATGTCGAGCTGTCAAAGGGGCCGCTGGTGACCCGTTTAAAGACCTTGATGGCCATCGCCAATTCTGACATATTCACCTCGTAGCCACGCTGGCAGGCGATGGTGTGCAGATGGATGATGTCAATTTGTGGCAGGGGACGTTCCAGTATTGGCCGCAAATCGAAATCAGCGGCAAGTTCTCGCAAAAAGCGCGTAGCAGCTTGCGACATGATGATGCTCCTCAGTGTGTCAAACGTAATACTGCTGAGTATAGCATGCCGGGGACGATGTGCAACCCATCTGGGCTATGGGCCAGGACTTTTGCAAAGTTGGCAACCTAACTCAGGGGTCTGGTAATTGTGGTGAGGTAATGGCCAGCATCCCATTGCGGGAGCGCCCTTCAGGGCTGTTCACGCACCAG
>DAOTTU010000028.1:0-3374 GCA_034437655.1 Anaerolineae bacterium | reverse complement strand
TAAACGACGGCGCTATCAAGTTTAGCGACCGCACAAGCCTAAAGGCAGCGCGTTCGGTGGGTGCCCTGACCTTCATCCCAATCCTGGACGTGACTTTGCAAAAGTCCTGCCGTCCTTGTTGGGGCGATTGCATCAACATTCATGCTGCGATGGGTTCACCCGGCGGCAACGGTGGGGCCGCATTCTATTTTTTCGCATAACCTCACGATCATCTTTAAGTTTAAAGTCAGTCTATCTTTTCGCAAAAAAAAGCGTTACACTGAGTCAAATTCTGTTAATCTGATCTCCTGCGAGGATCTCATGGCAAGCCGATACCTCACCACCAACGGGATACAACTCCATTACCTGGATCACGGTGGCAACGGGCCCAACCTCGTTATTGCGCCGGGATTGACCGCTAACGCACATTTCTTTAACGGACTCGTCGCGGCCGGGCTCACCGACCACTTTCACGTATATGCGCTGGACCTGCGCGGGCGTGGGCGTTCTGACAAGCCAAAAACGGGTTATCGAATGCGCGACCATGCGCAGGATGTCATTGGCTTTATCGAACATCTTGGTCTTGGCAGTGTGGTTATGGCCGGGCACAGCTTCGGCGGTATGCTGACCTACTATATGGCTGCACGGTATTCAGCTTATGTAGACGCCGCGATTTCGATGGACGCCCCCGCCGTAGTCGATGAGCGCGTCCGTGAACAGATTCAGCCCTCCCTTGACCGCCTCGAACGCACGCTGCCCAGCTTCGAAACTTACCTCGAGATGGTCAAAGCCATGCCCTATTACGATGGCTGGTGGGACCCGATGATTGAGCAATTCTATCGCGCCGACGTTGAAACCCTCGCCGATGGCCGGGTGCGCAGCCGTTGCCGCCCCGACAACATCGCCGACGCTGTAGATGGCACCACCCTCGAAGACTGGGACGCGCTCTGCCACCGCATTGAAGTGCCCGTGCTGTTCTTGCGTGCGCCCGAACCCTTCGGCCCGCCGGGGTCGCCGCCGATCATTGACGATGCGAAAGCCGAATTAACGATGTCGCGCTTGAAGTATGGCACCCAGCATGATTTACCGGGCAACCACATCACCTATCTGTATGGCGACGGGGCCACGCAGGCCGTCCAGACGATTGCGACATGGTACGGTAGCATTGGGGCAGACGCCGCCGCCGCCCGTTGAGCCGCAAGCCCCCCACCCAATGACACGCCCCCACATTTAAGGGGGTGAGAATGACAACGTTTTCCTTTATTATTTTCATATAAAGCGCTGCAAAACAAAATATGTAGGTAAGGATCGTTGTCATTCATGTCAAATCAGATGATTATGACGCTGGCGGTGGTCGTCAGCCTTTCGTCGGCCTTGAGTTTAAACAATGTCCCGGTCGGGATACTGTTGGGCGGCACCGTCGGGGTGTTGGTCTGGGCGGGGCGTGTCACGTTTGGGCAGGGTGCGGGGGAATGACGGTGTAAGGGCAAAAAAGGCCCGCGCCCATATCTGTTGGAGACCGTTTGAAATGGGGTCGTGTTATGCGCCGGGATCGTCTGTAGGATGCTGGCCCTTTCCCCCGCGCTAATGGTTTTTCGATAATTGTCCGACAAATCAGATATGCTGTGTAGTTGTTATTTCTCCACATTGCCGGGAACCTTTCCCCCTGCCCCGACGTTAGCGCCATGTACAGCAAACTCAATTCTACAGTCACAAGGAGTTTCTCACATGGCTACACCGCTTACCCGTCACCGTCGTAAATTGACGATCCTCACGCCGTTTTTGCTGGTGCTGATGCTCGTCGCCCTCGTCGCAATCAGCTTCGCGCAGGAAGACCCCGTCACCGATGCCACATTCGTCGCCCAGGACGACCTTCAGTTGACCATCTACCGCGAAGGGTTCGCCATCGTCACCGATGTCCGCACTTTTGAACTCAGCGAGGGGCGCAACCGTGTCGTCTTCGACAACGTCAATGACAACCGCCTCAGCCCCAACACAGTCGTTCTAGAAGCCACCCCGGGCTTGCGCTTACTGCAACTTTCCTTTGAGCCGGAAACGCGCACGACTATCAGCACGACCACAGCGCTGCTGGAACAAAGCCTCGACCAGACCGTCACCCTGACAGTTGAGCGCGATGACAGCACGCAGGCGGTCACTGGCATAGTACGGCTGGTCAATGCATCGGACGTCTTGCTCGAAACCGAAGACGGTCGCTTACAGCGCATTAACCAGAGCGACATCAGCGGCTATGACCTGCCTATAGACGTCGCTTCTCGTAGCACCCCGCCGCGCCTATCCCTGCTCATTGACGCCGAGACGGCCGGCCCGCAACCTGTCGCCATCTCGTACATCATGACCGAGGCCCCGTCGTGGCGTGCCGACTACACGCTGCGCACGGTTGAAGAATCCACGGACGTCAGCCTCAACGGGTGGGTGGAAATCAGCAATTTCGCGCGGGCCTTTGAGGATGTGCGGATCGCACTGGCCGGCGGTAACGTCGATGCAGTGCAATTTGTCGGGCGCGAAAGCAACTTCGGTGCAGTCCCGACCGCCACCGGCCCACCGACCGCTTCGGCAACCCCCGGCGGACGCCCCCCCGGAAGCCCCGGCCCCGCGATTCCGTCTGACCTTGACTTTTTGCTAGAACTACCCGGCACCTACACCCTGCCCGCCAGCGAACGGGTCTATGTCGATTTTCTGGTGGATTTGAATCTGCGTGGCGAAAACGTCTTTGTGTATGATGCCTCGCCACGGGTGGCCGGCTTCACAGGCTTCATCGCTGACCCGGATTATGGTTTTAACAATCAGTCGGTGGTGCAAAACTTCCTCGAAATCGGCGCGGCCGAAGGCGAGGGTATCCCGTTGGACTTGCCCGGCGGCCCGCTGACCATCTATCAGCAGACGACCAGCGGCATCACACGCACGCTCGGCACCACCGCGCTACCGTTTACCCCGGCCGGGGTTGTGGTACAGGTCTATCTTGATAACAGTCCGGTGTTGCAGGGCAGCCGCACGCAGGGTGAGTTCGTGGAAATTTCCCCCGGCGTGGTGCAAGAAACCGTCAACATTTCGCTGACGAATGCGGGCACCAGCCGCGCCACCGTCACTATACCGGAACGCCTGACGCGCTCGGCCACGTGGGAAATACTGGGCAGCAACACGCCCTTCGAGCCGCTGCCCAACAACCTCGGCATTGAATACACGGTTGAGGTCGCGCCCGGCGAAACGGTGAACCTGTCGTATCAGGTGTTGTATCGACAGTAGATGGGTTCGCCGCACTGAAGTACGGCGCTAGCACTCCGCCCGGCGAGCAGACAGAACTGAAGTTCGCCTGCTCGGAAGGTTGCTCCTGATGCAGTAATGGCTACATCCCATTGCGTGAGCGCCCTTCAGGG
>DAOTTU010000027.1:0-10766 GCA_034437655.1 Anaerolineae bacterium | reverse complement strand
AGTGGACGTTGGTGCTGGTGAATCACCACTCACGGCATCGGCACCGCCTATGGGTTGGGCTTCCTCAGTGACAGGCGCAACCTCTTCAGTTACGGCTTCCGTGACCTCTTCAGCGGTGTCCGCAGCAGCAGGGATACTTGCGTCATCGGCACCGACTCCGGTGTTGGGTGCGTCCGCTTCAGTTACGGCTTCCGTGACCGCGACCTCTTCAGCGGTGTCCGCAGCAGCAGGGATACTTGCGGCAGCGGCACCGCCTATGGTGGCATCACCGGTGTTGGGCGTGACCCCTTCAGTTACGGCTTCCGTGACCTCTTCAGTCGGGGGCGGTGTGGTGGCTGCTTCTTGCTCGGTGCTGGCCGCTGCGGTTCTGGCGGTGTTTGTTTCAGCCAGGGCCACGGCGGCCTGGCTAGTTGCCGTCTGGTCCAGGGCCACGGCTTGGGCCGTCGCTGTTTGCTGGGTGTCGGCACGGCTGCCACTGCTGATTGCCGCCGCCGCGATCAAAATCACAGCGGCCAGCCCGGCCAGCCCGATCACACTGTAAACGAGCCAGCGGTCGTTCTTATGGAGGCCAGCCTGCTTCTTATCGGGTGGTGGCAGCGGGTCGAACTCGTCCTCGTGCTGCTCAAAAAACGTTTCGGCTTCCGGGTCAACCGCCGGGAACGTGCCTGTGTCGGTCGGTTCAGCCGACGGCACCGTCACCACCACCGCCGTCACGTTATCCTTACCGCCGGAGTAGTTGGCAAGATCAATGAAAGCCTGGGCAGCGACCTGGGCATTGGCACTGTTAAGCACCACATCGGTCAACTGGCCGGGCTGTAGGTAACGGTGCAGCCCATCGGAGCAAATGATTACCGTGTCGTCCGGTTGCAGGGTGCCCACATTGCTTTCTGGCTGGGCGTGCATCGCACCGCCCAGGCTGCGGGCCAGCACATTGCTGCCATTCTGCGAGTGGTCTCGCGTGATTTGCACCGCCATACGCCGCTGGCGGCTGACGACATAAGCGCGGCTGTCGCCCAGCCAGGCTACCGTCAGGTTCATGCCATGCAGCACCGCCATGACGATTGTGGTGCCCATGTGCCCGGCGCTGTTGAGCTGCATCGCCAGTTGGTAAACCTCTGTATTAAGTTGAACCAGCGTTGCCTGAAGCAGTTGGGCAGTGGGCTGCTGGGGGTGCTGCTGGTACAGTTCATAGTAGATGCGTGCACAGTGCTGCACCGCATACTCGCTAGCGCGGTCGCCATGCACTTCCCCCCCCACCCCATCGGCGACCACAAAAACCTGGCCGCCGGGGTGAGGCTGGGTGTATACCGCGCAGCGATCCTGATTTTGCCGACGCACCCGACCCTGGTGCGTCAGTAGGCCCACGTCAAGTGGAACAAGATTCGCATTCATCAGCTCGTCATCCTCTGGTTTAGTCAAACATTGCCCGGAAAATAAAGACGTGTTCACCCATGCGGATTTCGTCACCGTCCTGCAAGCGTTGGCGACCTTCCAGCCGTTCTTTATCATCATTGATATACGTGCCGGTTTTGGCGTCCAGGTCTACAATCACATAGATCGGTTCGCCCGTTTGGCCGTCTTCTGCCAGGCGGATGCGTGCGTGCATACCAGAAATGCGGCGGTCCATCAGCAGCAGGTTGCCGCGCTTACGCCCGATGGTGGTTTCGCGCTCTTTGAGGGTGTAAACATGCCCCCGGTGAATCAGCGGGCGTTTGACGATGAGGAAGGCAATCGGGTTGATTTCCTCATCGTCTGGGGCCAGCATGGTTTCGTCATCTACGTCATCATAGATACCGGGACGGCTCGCCATGTAGTCAGGCAGGCGTGTTTCTTCCATTGCGCTGCCATCGTATGGATTGCCACTGGGGGAGGGCAAAGCGCCACCCTGGTTGGGGAGCATTGTGGGGGCGTCGGCATGTTCATAGCCCCCGCCCTGCGGGTTATCGAAGAAGCTGCCCCCGCCCTGCGGCGGCGGGAAGTTTTGCGGTGGCGGGTAGTTGGGCGACGGCTGGTTGGGCGGCTGCCCATAACCATCCAGGCGCGTTTCGTCGTCGTCGTCAAAATCGTGGGGCGGGTATCCGAAATATCCCTGATCGTTCATGGTGTATTCTGATCCTCTCTGAACTATGTTAACGTTTTAAACACAAATTCATAACTGCCAATCTGAACGGTGTCGTCTTGCGACAGGCACCCCCAGGCAGTTAATCGTTGTCGGTTATGGAAGATGCCACTGTGTGACCCGAGGTCACGGATGTAGAACTGGCTCCGCTCTCGCTGCACATGCAAGACGATTTGTGCATGCCAGTTTGCTACGTATGGGTCGGCCAAACGCAGGTGGCAGCGTGGGTTTTGCCCGATAGTCGTCCCATGACGCACCTGGGCTACCGCGCCGCGCCACGGTGTGGGCCGGTTGATGATGAAGTATCCCAACGGCGGCAGTTCGGGCTGCGACTGCCGGAACTGCATACGCGGACTGGGGCGCGTGGAAGACCTATTCGCCGCCACAGCCCGCAGGTACGCCGCTTGCGCACAGTATGGGCACGAGGCGTACATTGCATCGAAGGGGCCATGAGTGGGACAGCGCCCGCCGATGGTGGAGCGCCTCACGACAGCCGCCCCCCTGGCGTATACAAAAACTGGAACTGGGTTTGTCCTATCAACAGCGCATCGTTGTGGAATAACTGCACAGGCGCGGTCACCATATAGTCATTCAAGCGCATGGGCGTTTTCGCCATGAGTGGGATGAGGGTAAATACGTTGCTCTCATAGCGAATCATGGCGTGCTGGCGGGACACCGACGGGTCATCCAAAATCACAATGTGATTGTCTGGCAAGCGCCCGACGGTGGTGTCCCTGTGAATAAGTGGGTGCGCCTGCTGCGAACGGGTGTGAATTAGCCATGCATCGAGGTGTGTCGTCATAGGTTTGCTCACTCACTAATAAAACGATATTCATGATTACCGATACGGATTTTGGTGTTTTGCATAATCTGGCCTTCGCCGTCGATGGGGTAGCCATTGACGAAAGTGCCACTGCGCGAGCCAAGGTCGCGTAACATGAAAGACCGTCCCTTTTGCTCAATCACAGCATGAGGCCGAGACACAGCCGAGTCGGTAAGGGCAATGTCGAACTGTGTACCACGCCCGATGACAGTTTCCCCCTCAAACAACTGATAGCGCACCGAATCATTGGACAGGTCAATGAGCCAGGCGTTGATGTGAGGCTTTTGTGAACGGCCCTGCATGGGCGCATGACTAGCTTCAAGCATGGTAGGCCCGTCGCCGAGGCCAAGGGGGGGCATTGGCGCTCCAGAAAATCCAGCAGGCGCTCCACCGCTGGCGGGTGGCGGGAAGGCACCAGGTGGCGGGCCGAAGCCTACCGGCGGTGGGCCGCTGGCCCCCACAGTGGGCACGCTGTCCAGCATAGTTGGCTGGTCAGCAGAGCCGTTGTCCATAGCGAATGGGGGGTTGCCCCCACCCCCCAATGGCGCTTGCACTGCGCCCACCTGCTGAACCTGTTCACTTTGCGGTACGTTGCGCGTGCTCAAAAAGTAGCCAAGCAGCAGCATGATAGGCACGATGGCCCCCAGCACCCCTGCATAAAACATGGGGATGCGAACGTTCACCAGGGCGTCGATGGTTTCTTGCGGCCCGATGTCATAGATAGCGGCAGGCACAAACGCCAGAATGCTGATAAACATGCCTACCAGCCAGCCGATGCCGCCCCGGTCGTTGCGTTGGTTGTCAATTAGCGTCACGATGAACACCAGCGACGGAATCGTAACCAGGTACAACCAGCCGCGCTGTTCCAGATAGAACATGAAGAGTTGGTCGAACCAATTTTCCATTGAAGTAAACCTTTCACTAAAAGTAGATATGCTTAGAGCGCGTGCTAATCACAGTCATCGCTCCAGATTCGTCAGCCAGTCTAGGTTCACCCCATACGGATACATCACAATATCCGGCAGCTCAGGCATGGGGGCAAACACACCGCGCTGCACGCCCAGGGTGTCTTCCGTAAAGTACGTTTCACGCCAGGCGTCCACGTCCAGGGATGGCAGTTCGGGCCAGTTCGGGCTGGCTTCATCAGTATAGGTCTTGATCCAATCGTGCGGGGCCTGGTAGGGCATGGCGCGTAGCATCTGAACGGTGTCCAGCACGTAGGCCGCGTTGACTGGGCTTTCCAGGGTACGCGGCAGCCATTCCAGCACTGCGTCGGGCTGCTGGCCTGGTGCAACAGGAGGCGCGGGCGACTGCCAAGTTTGGGTCACGTTTAGCGCCCGGTTTTGCCAGCCTTGCGGCAGGTACGTTTTGTAAAACTGTTCAGTGGGCGGGGTGCTGTACTGCATCAGCGATTGCACGTAGTCCTGTGGCGTTTGGATCGGCGCTGTTACGGCTGCATCCCAGCGCGGCAGGTCATCGAAGGCGGGCATGTAGCCGGGGGCCGGGCCGCCGGTTTGAGCGGGTGTGCCGAACGGGGAGAACCGCACGGCACCGGTTTGTGCGTCACGAACCGGGCCGGGCATGTTGTATTCGGTTTCCAGCCACTCAGGCAGGGCCATCATTTTGTGCATAGTGGCCTCGAACGGCTCGCGCCCTTTCGCTTGTAGTTCGAACAGGTCAGCGCCACCAGGTAGGCGCGGCGTTCCAAATTCGGCCCGGACGGCTTCTGCCGTGAGTGTGTGGTTGATATTGATCGTCTCGGTGGCATTACGCAGGCGGTAAAGGCCATCGGTGTAGGCGGGCGGGCGTTTGCGGATGGGGGGGGCTACGGAGCGCGACGGATAGCCGTACACTGTGCCCAGGGCATCTGGCCCCAGCGGGTCTGGTTGGAGGTACAGCCCGGTTTCCGGTTCCAGGGTGCGCCCGTTGACAAAGTACAGATTCGTGGCGGCGTCCCACACGGTGCCGTCTTGCAGCGATTGAAAGCGCGTCGCGTCCGGCACTTCGTCCGGGACGCCCGTCAGGTCACAGGGGTCGAAAACCTCGCCTGGCGCTCGCAGCGACACGTATCGGCGCAGCGGGTCGAACAGCCACACATCTGAGGTGGGGGTGGCCTGGGCGGGGATCGCTTGGGTAATGCGCTGCTGGCCATCGTTGAGGAACCAGGTCAACTGCTGTTGGGGGTTGGCAGCAAAGGCGGGCGGCTGGTTTTCTACCTGGCCGTACTGGTACAGCACGCCGCCGCTGTTAGACATCACCAGCTTATTGCTTGCCCCCCAATACATTAGCTGCACGCCGTCCGCCTGGGTGATGCGCCCATACGGGTCGTAACTGTAGGATGTCTGGTCACCGTCGGCGCGGGCCACCTGGGTAAGCTGCCCAACTGCGTTGTAGGAGTAGGTAACGCAGTCAGTGCCCGTCGCTTCGTCCTGCACACTGGTGAGGTTCCCGCCGTTGTCGTAGGCGTAGACTAGGGTATAGCTTTCACCGCCCAGTGTGTTGCTTTGTGGCGGGGCCGTCTGTGCAAGCACCATCAGCCCGACAGACAGCCCGGCCACCACCGTGCCCCCGATGACCAGACGGCGGCGCGTTTTCAGGTTACGCAGCACCACCCATGCGAACAGTAGCCACAACCCGGCGGATACCTGGACGGGACGCACAATGTCAATCCGCAGGCGGGCGAGTTGATCGACCGCAGCGCTGCCCTCTTTGTATTCGTAATTCAAGCTGACCTGAACGCCGTTGCCATACACCCACGCTTCGCCTTCGCGCAGGCCGTCGGCGGTGTAGTTGATCGACTGGACGAAGCGCACCTCAAACTGGTTGGAGTCTGTAATACGCATGGTCACCGGGCGGTCGTCGCTGTCGAAGCCGGTTACAATGCTGAATTCAGCGGGCGACTGCGGCAGGCTGATGGTGCGGCGGCGCACAATGTCGGACTGGTCAGTTGTGTAAAGCACCTTGTGGAAGTTAGAGAAGTCACTGTCGAAGTAGAACAGCTCTTCCATTAAGCTGCGTTCGTCAAGGCGCTGCGTGTAGAATACCCCGTCATTTTGATAGACTTCTACGTCCTGCGGCGTGACGTGCAGCACTTCCACTGCTGGTGCGGGCAAGGCCGCCGGGCTGATGGTGGTCAAGAAGCCGCGTGGCTCCAGTTGGTACTGCATCGCCAAACCGGTATTAACATCGGTTACGACGAGGTCGCCATTGGGGCTGAAGTCATAGGCCAGGCTACTGCTGCCGACCTGAGTGCCGATGGCCCGCCCGTCATCAGTATAGTTGAAGGCCAGGTCACCGGCAGACGCCAACTGATTAAGCGCACTGTACGTGAAGGCGTAACGCTGCTGTGGGGTGACGAGCTGCTCCAACAGGCCCAGGCCGTTCGCGTCCAGTTGGTAGGTGACCTCGGTGCCGGTGGGGCCATAGCTGATGCTGTCGGCGTTGTAGGTGTAGTTCACTGTGCTGCCGTCGCCGTTCGCACTGCCAAGGGTGCGTTCGCTCATGCGGCCCAGGGCGTCATGCACGTAAGTTTGCAGTTCGCCGCCCTGTTCGGCGCATGTGGCGTAATCATCGGGGGCTTCAACGCGCGTGCGGCAGATGCCCGCCACATTGTCCAACCGATCATAGCGCAGCAGCAGCTTCACACCTGTTGACGATGACACCGTAATCAAACGGTGTGCTCGGTTATAGTGGTAGGTGAAGGTGCGCCCGTTGGCCGTCTGGTAGGTGCTGATGTTGCCCACGTCATTGTAGGTGAATGTTTCGCGGGCACCGTTTTCATAGATCAAGCGCACGGGCCGATTTGCCACGTCATACACGAAAACGACTTCGCTGTCCCAGATGGTTGCGCTTTCGTCTGCTTCGCACTCAGCCAGTGTGACGAAGGCGGGTTCGTTGCACACGGCATAGTAGATGCTGGTAAGCTGATCATCGCCGTTGAAACGGTACTGCACTTCCTGGCCATGACCAAACAGCGTGATGTTTGGCGGCACTGCCCGGCGCACATCTCCTGGGGAGAAGACATAACGGCGCGGGTCGCTGTCGGTGCGGTTGATGATAAGTTCCAGGTCACTGCGGTTAGCGACGGGGATGTAGTCGTAGGTGGTTTCGACAGCGCCGCTTTGCTCCAGGATGATGCGCTGGAGCGCGTCATATTCCCACACGACGGGGACCATGCCGGGGGCAAGCGGGTCGGTAAATGTCACCCGGCTTTGCTGATCTTCGCGGGCGAATGTCCAGGAGCCGCTTTCCGTGCCGATACTCATCAGGCGGCCCAGCGGGTCGTAGGTCAGCCCGAGGGCGTCCAGGCTGCTAAGCTGGCCCATGCTGGTGAACGTCATCGACTGTGACCAGTTCGGGTTGCCCACGTTTTCGCTCAGGGTGATGTCGTGGTCCCCGCTGCGCGACACCACCAGGCGGCGGGCCTCACCTGCTGTGCGGGTGTCCTGATACCATTCAGTGATGCGGGCGGCATCGTCGTAGTGGATTTCGTGCGTGCGTGTGACATCGTTAGTCGCCAGTGGCCCTTCAACCATCCACAGTGTTTCGGTGCCGTCAAAGCGATAGATGGTTTCGTGCCCCAGCGGGTTCGTGTAGATGAGCGCATTGTCGATACCGCGCTGGTTGGCCCCGTCGGTCCATTCGTAGTCGAACTGGCTACCGGTGGGGTCTATGATGCGCACCAGCCGATCAAACGAGAGCGGGTCATTTTCGTAAAAGAACGAGGTGGAGTTGCCCTCAGATGAAATGATGACGGACATCATACCAGTGGGGTTATAAGCGTAAGTCACGGCGTCCGCTGTGTTCAGGTCAACCTGGCTGGCGACCTGTGACTGTGAATTGTAGTTGTAACGGAAGCCGCGCCCCAGCCCGTCGCGCCGCTCAATCAGCATCCCGGCGTTGTCGTAAACAAACGAGTAGGACAGTTCCGGGTAGCCTGCGGTATCGACGGCAGTGAGGCGGTCCAGCGTGTCGTAGGTGTAGGTGCGGGCCACGCCTTCGGCATCGCGCCAGAAGCGCAGACGCCCCAGCGTGTCGAAGCGCAGTTCCCAGGTAAACGGTGCAGTTTCATCTGCGGGGCTGAACGTGCCTTCGACCAGCCATTCCTGCGTGGCGGCGTCCAAGCTGTAAATAAACGTGCGACTGCCGCTCTCATCCTCAGCCGCCACAATGCGGTCTTGCGCGTCTAACGTCAGCGCCAGCGCGAAGTCGGTAGCATCACAGGCCGGGGCCGGGTCGTTCAGGCGGCTGTAAAGCATACGGGTGGTGCCGTCCAACTGTGGGCAGTAGCTCAGGCTGCGCTCGCCCGACATATCACGGATGACGGTGGGACGGGCAGCCCCGTCGTAGGTTACCCCAAACGACGGCCTGTGTTCGGATGACACGCGGCTGTCACTGGTGCGCAAAAACAGCGGTGCCTGAAGCACGGCCATGCCGTTAGGCACACCGTTTACATAATCTTCCCAGTTCACACTGGCAATGGCCTGCGCCTGGCCGCCCACACTCGGTTCCATAACACGGTAGCGCACACTGTCGCCATCGGTACGCAGCACCCAGCGCCACTCCCCGGCCTGCACATCGGCCAGTTGGCGTCGTGCGTCGAACGTATACAGCACTTCGTTGGGCACTTCGGTGCCGTTAAGCAGCGTGCGCTGGGTGATGCGCTGGCCGAAGGCGATGTCCAGGTCACGGTAGCTGAAGGCGTAGTCGGTGATATTGCCGCGCGAGTCCTCATAGCGCCGCAGCCGGTTGAGCGCGTCATAAACGTAAAGTTCGGTGACCGTGCCAGGGTACTTAACCTGAACCTGATAGCCCAGCACGTCGATTGGCTCTTCCTCTGCGGTGAGGGGGGCAATCTGTGCAACGGGTTCGTAGGTGTAGTTGGTGACAAGTTCCGTGTCTGCCGTTTCGTCTGCAAGGCGGGTGCTGGACGTTAGGCGGCCCAGGCGGTCATAGGTGTAGCGGTCACGGCGCAGCACTGCCTCACTGTTGCTGATGCGTGCTTCTATCAATCGTCGCGCCGGGTCAAAGCGGTAGACGCTTTGCGTGCCGACCGGGCCAACCGTGTGAATTTCGGTGAATACATCCCCGTTGGCGTCTACTTCTGGCAGGGGGTAATTCACCTGATACGCGCCAATCACGCTGTCTTCCACCTGGGTAACGCGGCTCACGCCGTCCCAGGTGTAGCTGATGGTGTAAGGCTCAGTTTCCGGGGCGTCCAGGCGTGTGACCTGCGTAATCATCCCAGCGGCGTTGTAGGCATAAGTCCACTGGGTGCCATCGTCCTCACGGGTGACCGTACTCAGGCGGGGCACCTCTGGCTGCCAGGTGTAGGTATACACCGCGCCCTGTCGGTCTTTGTAGCTGATGACGCGCCCGGTGGCCTCATCGTAGATAAATTCTTCTGTAGAGCTGTCAGCGTAAGTAATGATTTCTGGTTGGTGAACCGGGACGAACACCTCTGGCGGCTGGACGTATTTAATACTCAGTGGCGGTAAGCCGCTGGGGAAGCACGAAATGCAGGTCACCTGACCGGTGGCGGTGTAGTCAAAGCCGATGCCGTTACGTCCGTTGTCTGTCGCCACCCCGCGCGACTGAATCTGACGCAGCAGGCCGTTTTCCCACTGGTAAATGATGGGGACTGCCTCAAACTCGTCTACAGCGCTAAGCGGGCTGGTTTGCCCGGTCAGCGTATAGGTGCCGGTGTTGTTGGCGAACTGCTCCGCATCGGCCAGCGCATAGGTGTATTCAACCGTATTTTGCTGTTCATCCACCTGCGTGACGATGCGTTGGGTGTCCGTTGTTGTCACCGTGTAGGTACGGTAAGAAACTTCGCCAGCATCGGTGATGTGCAGCAAACTGTTCACGTTGCCTGCCTCGTCGTAGGTGTAGCGCACATGCGGGTAGAGGGTCGCACGCGGGTCGTTGTGTTCCACTAACCGCATGATTTCCGCCTCAGGGTTTGTTTCATCCGGGTTGGGGAACGTTTCATAGACGTAGGTGGCCGTCTGGCCGTTGGCATAGTTCACCTGCGTGAGCTGCCCGTTCACATAAGTGTAGGTCGTCTCGAAGCAGTTGTTCGCAAGGTCGCAGGTGGGGTCGCCCAGCGTGCCCACAGTCAGGTCGCGCAGCACGCTACGCACGATGTAGCCGTTCAGGTCATAGTAAAGTTCCAGTTGGCGCAGCGGGCTGTCCCCCTGAATGTCACGGATGACGACTGGCGCGTCCGAGCCGAGTCCTGATGGGCCGTTGAGCAACCGGTAGGGATAACCAATTTCAATCATGCGCCCATCATCTGGGTAACCATAGCGTAGCAGGCGTCCGGCACGGTCGAACGTTATCACCAGGCCGTTATCCTGGCGTAGCTGCCATTCCGGCGCTCGCAGGCCCTCGCGGCTCAGCGTCCAGCCGGGCATAGTCAGCGCCCGCATTTCGCCAGCTACGTAGGGCCGCTCTGACGCGACGAACTGATGCCGCGACCCACTGGCGGTGAAAAACGTCACGATGCCGCGTGGCGCGTAGGTCACATTCAGGCCCACAGCGTACACTTGAGCCGGGTCAATTAAGCGTGAGTTGGTGGTCGGGTCAAAAGCGATGTTGTAGTCCAACAGGTAATTAGACACCCAGCCATACCCGAACGGCCCTTCTACGTGGGCCAGGCGGCTGTTGTAGCTGCGCGTCAGGTCTAGGTTCAGCTTATAACCAGGCGCATTGTGGTCGGTCACTGTGTAAAACAGGTTGCCGTTTGCCAGGTTGGGGTCCCCGCTGGGGGGGCAGTTCGCCATCGGCAGGAAGGTGTTGGCCGGGTAGCACTCTGCGCCAGTG
>DAOTTU010000026.1:0-8343 GCA_034437655.1 Anaerolineae bacterium | reverse complement strand
GGCGCGTCTGCATTAGGGGCTACCGGGGTGTTAGGGGTTGCCGTGAGGGTAGGGGTTTCAGTCGGTAACAGAGTGGACGTTGGTGCTGGTGAATCACCACTCACGGCATCGGCACCGCCTCCGGTGTCATCACCGGTGACAGGCGCGACCTCTTCAGTTACGGCTTCCGTGACCGCGACCTCTTCAGTGGTGTCCGCAGCAGCAGGGATACTTGCGGCATCGGCACTGCCTATGGGTTGGGCTTCCTCGGTGACCGGCGCAACCGTTTGAGTTACGGCTACCGCGACCGCGCCCTCTTCAGTCACCAGGCGCAGCACAATCACGAACAAAATCACTATGGTGAATGCCATCATCGTCAGCAAAATCGCCAGCAGCGGGCTGAAGCCGTTGGGCGCGGCGGCCACGGTATAGCCGGGATGCGCCGCTGACCCCGGCACTTGCGACCCGGATACCGCCGCCGGATTCGTTATAGGCGCGACCGGGGCGGGCATTTGTTTGGGGCGAAGGCTGCGCTGTGACGCCTGCTGATACGCCTGCTGGAAGTCCGTTACCGTTTGGAAGCGGGCCTTCGGGTTGTGGTCAATAGCCCGCAAAATTACCGGGCGCAGTTCATCTGGCAGGGCGGCGTAAGGGTCTTCGGTGTCGCGGGTATAGGCTTTGAACAGATGCTCCCCGGTGAACATCTCATAGACGGTGATGCCCAGCGAGTACAAATCTGACCGGGCAGATGCCGCCACGCCCGCGTAGATTTCAGGGGCGGTGTAGCTCTGGGTACCCATCCCGGCGCGCTGCATGGTGCTGGTCAGGTCGGTATTGGCACGCATGTCCGCCGCAATGCCGAAGTCCGTCAGGAAGGGGTTCCAGTGCTGGTCGAGCATGATGTTGTGCGGTTTAATGTCCCGGTGGTAGATGCCCTGGGCATGTACGTAAACCAACGCATTGCAGACCGCATTCACCACCATATAGGCTTGCTCTATATTAAGGGCACCATAACTGCGGATGTAATCCTTGACCGAAAGACCATCGATGTAGGGCATAATGTAGTAAGGCAAATTGCCCGAAAAGCCCCGGTCAAGCAGCGGCATCAGGTTAGGATGGCGTAGGCGCTGCATGAGATCCATTTCCCGCTGGAAACGCTGGTAGTAGTTAGATTGCTGGAGCAGGTTGGGGTGGATGTGCTTGAGCGCATACTGCTGCTCGTTGGGGTGGGTTACCAGCAGCACCCGGCCCATGCCGCCGTTGCCCAGTTCCCCCACCACCCGGTAAACGCCAAAACTCGCCTGCGGGGAGATACTCATTGCATACGCCTTTCCTCAATCCAACCGTCTGCGCCGCCGGGGGTGCGCACCCGCCACCACCACTGTCCCTCTATCTCAATTGGCCCACCGATAATGCTAACAGGCATTCCCGCTTGAAGCACGTCTACAGAAACACCATCCGGCCCGGCCAAACTGAACACATAGCCGCCCCCTGGCACAATATATGTCCCCCCAGACGTAATGCGCGGCCCGCCGCCAGGATTGGGGTCTTCAGCCATTTGCGGGGGCACGAGCGTGGGTGGGGCAAGCGTTGGCTGGGGCACGTCGGTGGGTGGGATAAACACCTGCGTCGGGCGCGGTGTGCGGGTAGCGGGTCGGCGCGTGGGGGTGTTGGTCACAGGCACCTGGTTCAAATCCCACACCCAGGTATTGAAAAAGTCGCAGCCAGACGCATCGCTGTCGTCAGAAGTGCTGGCTAGCGGCCCCACGTACCCGCGGCGGAAGGTTACGTCACGGGTTTCATAGACCTGCTCGCCGTTCACAAAAATGATGATGTCTGCCCGCAGGGCCACCACGATCAGGTTGTTTTTAGCCCTGCGCCCGGTGTTCAGGGCGGGCACGTTTATAGTCGTCGCGTTCGGGGTGTCGTTGACAAACACCGCCCACTCCAGTTCACCGCGCCGGTTGAGCAGGGCAATGTAGAAGTTGTCGTTGTTCTGCTCTCGGACGATGAGGCCGCAGGCGTCGTTGTTAGCTCCCGGCCCCCAGGCAAAGCTGGTGTGCAGCACAAAGTCGGTATATTGACCATTCATCCGCAGCCAGCGCAGCACATCGTCTTCACCCGTCAGGTCGAGTGATTCTGAGGACAGGCTGTCTGAAAGGCCCCCCTCCTGGGGCACGATGTCAAGCCGGGCCAGCGAGCGCACGACGTTCTCCGGTCGGTCGCTCACGGTGATGGACGGCGGCAGGGTCGCCATATCCGGGGTGGGGCTGGGCGGACGAGTTGGAGTGTTTGCGGGCCGGTCGGTCGGGGCGGCAGGGTCGGTTTGGGTGGGGGGCGACTGCGTTAGCGTGCTTTTAGTGAATTCAAGCAGTGGCAGGTTGCCCACAGTGCCTGAATCGTTGGTGGCCGGCTGCTGGGACACGGCCATGCCGGTGCCCCTTTCATCCGTCAGGCGCAGCACAAGCACGAACAAAATCATCATGGTGAATGCCATCATCGTCAGCAAAATCGCCAGCAGCGGGCTAAGGCCGTTGGGCGCGGCGGCCACGGTATAGCCGGGGTACGCCGCTGACCCCGGCACTTGTGACCCGGACCCCACCTGCTGGCTGGCGTTGGTTATGCTGCTTGACGGTGGGTTCGTTACTGGGTCAACCTGTTGCGTAGGGACGGGTTGGGTGGCCCCCTGGATGGCGGTTTTGAGGTCGTTGTAAAACTCCCACACGGTTTGCTGGCGCATGGACGCACTTTGCTGGGTGGCCCGGCGGATGACAGGTTGAATGGGCACAGGCAGCAGGGCGTAGGGGTCTGGGATGTTGTCATCGGCCAGCACCTTGACGTACTGCCGCCGCACCAGCATCTCGTAAACGGTTACCCCCAGCGAGTAAATGTCTGTACGGGCACTGGCCGTGGCACCGCCGCGCAGTTCTGGCGCGACGTAACCGTGTGTGCCCATGTGCATACCTTCTGTAAGGGTGGTGATTTGCTCGGTATTGCGGTTGGCGGCAATGCCAAAGTCTGACAGGACGACGTGCCAGTGAGTGTTGATGAGGATGTTGTGCGGCTTCACGTCGCGGTGGTAAATATGCTGGCTGTGCATGTAATCCAGCGCTTCGCACACTGCCTGCACAACGTAAAGCGCCTGCTCAGGAGTAAACGCGCCGTACTTCTTGATGAAGTCCCTGGCACTCATCCCCGCAATGTAAGGCATCACGTAGTACGGGATGTTGTTAACCACGCCCCAGTCCCAAATGGTCATCAGGTGCTTGTGGCGCAGTTCGGCCATGATTTTCATCTCACGCTCGAAGCGCTGGCGGTACTGCGACTGAGCCGCAAACTCCGGATGGATGTGCTTAATTGCAACCTGCTGGTCAGTATGAATGCGCCGCGCCAGCCACACCCATCCCATACCGCCTTTGCCAATGGGGCTAATGAGTTCGTAACCGTCAAATGTTTTTGGGATAGGCGGCGGCTGCATTGTGGTTTACTCCATCTTGAGTTGAAATGTGGATAACCCCACCTGGAACAGCGTATCTGGGGGTATCAGGTACTCGCCGGGGGCAATGGGCTGTTGATTGACGTAAGCGGGGCCATACACCAGCAGCGTGACGTGGCCGTTGTTGACCTGTAAGGCCACATGCTGCTGGGGCATCACGTACTTGTCGTTGAACAAGACGATGTCGTTGCTTTCCGCTTGACCAATCATGAGGCCCGTCTTGGGCAGGCGTGGTTGCCCGCCAATCAACACCCCACTTTGAATTTCCAGGTAGTAGGTACGCCCGGCCAGCATGTTGCCCAGCCGGTTTTGCAGGTTACGCAGCCGCAAAATGGACATGCCCAGCAGGGGAATGCCTACAAACAGGAGCTGCACCGCATAGCCGACTTCTACCCGGCCCCCCACACTAAAACCCAGCAAAATCAGCGCGGCCAGGTACAGCCCCGCCAACCCGATCCCCAGCCGGACAATCGCCTGCTGATTGTCCGGGTAGTTCAGACGCAGGGCAGCCAGCAACAGCGTCAGGCCGTTGGGTCGTTTGGATAGTTCGTAGAGGTCGATGTCTGCTGCACGCACAATGGCTAACAACGCATTGCTGACTAGCGCCAGCGCCATTAGCGCCAGCGCGACCAGCCCTACATACAGCCCCCGATTGATGAGATAGCCAAATGCTGCCAGGGCGGATCGGTTTGAGAGGAGGGGCACTACGAAGAACAACACCCCTCCGAGTGTAACCAGGCCCAGCACAGCGAAGTCAACAAACTTTTTGCGTATCATGCTGCTCTATCGCTCCACTGTAATACTACGATCTTACATTATCTACCAAGTGTCACACTACTACTCAAACCGGAAGTTATAAGCGCCTATCGTAATCAGGTCGCCGCGGTTCAATGAGCGCCCATCGGTGATCTTTTTGCCGTTCACACGTGTGCCGATCAAACTCCCCTGATCGTAAACGTAAAATTCCCCATCGGTGGCACGCCACTCAATCATGGCATGACGCCGGGAAATGGCCCCCCCGCGCAGCGGGACATTACAGTCTTCCCGCTTGCGCCCCATCAGCGTGACGGGTTCCAGGGGCAGTTCTTTGTCGATTTGGCCGGTGGTGCAAATGAGCCGGGCGGCGGGCATCTCGCGGCGCATTTGCTCCATGTGTTGGTAGTGATTAGTGGTGGCAGACATGGACAACTGGCTGGACAGCGGACGGCTGAACGCTTGATGCAGCGCGTTGTAAAACGCCTTCACGGTGTCATAGCGGTTGTTCGGGTCTTTTTCCAGCGCCCGTAGCAGCACGGCGTCGATTTCTGAGCGGATTTCGGGACGCCAAGACGACGGCAGCGGGGGGCGCACGTTAATATGCAGGTGCTTGAGTTCGCGCTGGCGTGCCGCGCTGCTGCCTTCATCCTGGGTGGTAAACGGCGGCTTACCCCCGGTGAGGATTTCGTATATGGTGATGCCCAGCGAGTACACATCGGTGCGTGCATCGACGGGTTTGCCCAGGTACTGCTCCGGGGCCATGTATTTGGGGGTGCCGCGCTGGCTCGCCAGGGGCTGCCCCAACTGATGAGAGATGCCAAAGTCCGTAAGCAGAAAGCGCCCATGGCTTCGGTCGATGAGGATGTTTTCCGGCTTGAGGTCGCAGTGTACAATGCGTTCGCTTTCGTGCAGGTACGTGAGCGCGTCCGTCACCTGGCTGAACATCTGCATGATGCCGTTCGAGTCCCCGTAGATGGTTTCTTTCTTCATCCACCCACGAACGGTACCCCCGTCGATGTAAGCCATCAGCAGGCCACGGGGCTGGTTATAAACCCCATGACAGGCGACGATGTTGGGGTGTTTCACCCGTGGGTGAATCTCGACTTCGTATTCAAACTGCCTCAGAAAGCGTTCGCTAACGCGGTCGCCGCGCAAGATTTTCGCTGCGTAGACCTGCTGCCGCTGGTCTTCAACCTGAAGGACTTCCGCCATGCCCCCCACATCAATCTGGCGGACAATGCGGAAGTCGCGCCACAGCTGTCCGTTTTCGTACACCCTGACTTCCTCCCCTGGGGCTAGCTGCGCCTGTATAGCAGTTCCGTGTCGCCAATGATGATGCGGTCCCCTTCGTGCAGATTGTACGGCCTGCCGTTGAAGGTTTGCCCATTAATGCGCGAGGCGTTGCCCTTTTCCGGGTGTAAATCGCGGATAGTAACTTGCCCGTTCATCACAGTGACTTCGGCATGTTCGCGCGAGGCGTTTAGACCAATGACCTGGATGTTGGCCCCGCGCCCGCGCCCCACCAAGTAGCGCCCATCATTCAGTGGGTAAGACGGCACGCCGATCCCGCCCCTCACGACAACCAACTGGCCGCCAGTGCCCAGGGTTGGCCCCACAGTGGCGGGCATCCCACCGACGGCTGGCGCTGCGGCACCGCTGCCGACATCGGGCACGACGACGGGGACTGGGTCTGCAATAGGGGCTGCGGCAGCCGCTGCGGCTGCCCGCCGCCGAGAGATGGTGAATGCCGCGCCTGCCAGCACAATTAACAGCGACACAACCAGCAGCATCAACAGGATGAGCAGGTTGTTGGTGTTGGTGCCAATCAGCAGGTTCACCCTTTGGCTGGCCTGGGCATTATTGCCACGCACGTCAGACGCTTCGACCCGCAGCCGGAAGATGCCTGCTGCGTTGTTGCCTGTGTCCCAGGTGAAGGTGTATGGTTCTTCGGGTTGTTCCAGCGTTTCCAGCGGTTCGTTGTCCACAAAAAGGGTAATCTCGTTGATGGGGAAGTCACTGTCAATCGCAAGCTCTATCGTCTGCACCCCAGGCTCCAGGTCAACGGGGTCGGCACTTGCTGCGGGCTGCGAAAAGCTCACTGTAAGCGGACTGGCAACGCGCACCTGTGTCGTCCCTTCCGCTGTATTCCCTACTTCGTCGGTTATTTCCAGGGTGATGTCGTACAGGCCGCCCGCTATGTCTGCAATGTCCCAGGTGTAGGATATTTCGGACGAGTCTGCCGGGTTCAGGTTGCTGCCATTTAGCAGGTAGGCGGCGCGTGTGACGGTAACCGGGTTGCCCGTGTCAGCATAGGTGATTGTCGGTTCAAACGTAACGTCATCGCTAACGGGTGCGTTGGGGTCGATGTTAGGGAAGGCAATGTTAATGGCGCGGCCCCGTGTGGTGATGTCGAGCGAGGTGGTGCCGCTAGCGCCGCCCGTGTTGACGCTTAGCTGCATGGTAGCCGGGCTATCGGTGGCATCAAGGGGGCTTTTGAAGCGCACGACGTATTCATTGGTAATGATGCTCACGACATTCTCTGCCAGGCGTGCCAAACCGCCCAATTCCTCTTCCAATTCACGCTGGAGGTAGGTGAAGCCGCCGGTAGGCGAGGTGTACTCATCCAGCGTGGTGGCGTCGGCGTCGTTAAAGCCGATAATGTGAATGCTGCTGTCAAGCTGGTTTGCCAGGCTGACGGTTTCTGCCACGCTCGCCGCGCCCTCTGGCTCTTGCACGTCGGTCAGCACAACAGTCACCTTACGCGCCGTCGGGTCGGGGATGGTTTCTAACTGCTGCACCGCCGTGTAAACGCCGTCGCGGAACTTATTGGAAGGTCCCTGCACGATTTCCAGCCCGTCCAGCGTATTCAGCGCACCGTTATGATCCAGAGACATGCTGTAGGCGACGTTGGTTCCGTTGGTATCAAAGGTGACCAGGCTCACATAGTCGCTGGGGTTCAGTGCGTCGATGAGGCTTTGGGCCGTGCGCCGCTGCTCGTCCAAAAAGTCTGTAAAGTTCTGGCTGCTGGTCAGGTCAACAACGATGGCCAGATGGGTGGGGCGGTTGGTGGTGGGCATCTGCTCAAAGTTGATGATTTCGGCTGGCTGCCCGGTCACTGTTATGCTCAGCATTTCCTGGTTCACTTGCAGTGCCCGCCCGCGCCCCTGATTGTAGGCGCTGAAAAAGACCTGCACCTCTGGATAGAACGAGTCATCCATTTCAAAGATTTCAACCCGCACTCCGTTGTCCTGCTGGGCAAGGGCCACCGGGGCCAGGGTTAGCAAAGCGGCCAGCAGGGCCAGCAAAGTCAAGCGAAGGGCATGTGGTTTGTCGGTCATGACGGTTTTCCTTTTGCGTTAGCCCTGGATAAAACGAAGCTGTATGTCGCCAAGCTGGATCACATCTTGCTGCTCGAGTACATGCTGGCGGCGAACAGGCTGGTTATTTACGTAGACTTGCTGCTGAGCGCCCACCTCGTACAGCACAAAGCGCCCGTTCATCTCACGAATGAGCGCGTGTTCACGCGAGACGCGAGAACTGGGCAACACCACGTTGTTGCGCTCCTTGGAGCGCCCCAGGCGGGTTTCGCCGCGCAGCAGTTGGTAGTTCTGGTTAGTTTGCATGTTGACCACCCAGGCGTTAGCGAGTTGTTGCGGCTGCCTGATTTGGGTGGGGGGCATGGGCTGGGGCAGCAGCGCTGCCGGGGCGGGGGCTGGCATGGCGGCTGGCGGCACGACGACAACGTTTTGCGGGGCAGGGTTGATAGGCTGCACGCCCCTCATTGGAATGCGTGGAACAAAGATTTGACCCACAAAAACGCCAGGGGGAATAGAATTCAGCAGCAAGATGATAAAAATCGTGGCACCCGTCGCGGTGGGGGGGACGCCCAAGGACAACAAAACGAATTCTAGGAAAATCATGGCGATGAGCAGGATCAATGCCAGCAAGATGCCCGCTGCCAGTGTGACCCAGCGCATGACAATGGACAGTTCCGGTTTGATGAGGGCCGTTAACGTGGCAGCGCCCACTATCAGGCCAATCGCCAGGCTCAGATATGCCGATACGATGACGCCGAACAGAAACAGAATGGTCGCTACGATTAGCGTGACAAT
>DAOTTU010000025.1:0-46890 GCA_034437655.1 Anaerolineae bacterium | reverse complement strand
GCCATACCCCGCTCGCGTTTACCTTTACCCTACCCCTACAGCGTGTGACACGTTGCCCGTCCCTGCGAATGGCATGGTGATGCGGTGGTAGGGACATCCAACGGGATGTCCGTGACTTGCACCCGTATCCTGCACCGCGTCCCGCATTCTCCCATCGAAAAGATGTTGCGGTTGCGGCATGGTGACCTCAGTTCATCATCTTTATCTGACGTTGCAAAAACGCTGGTAGTACCATCAGGGTACTTGACATTCACCATGTTTTGCGTTTTCATATACGCTATATAGTATTAAAGCACCTTAACAAGGCTGCCGACCGGGTCTCATTCTATCGTCCGACGTACTATTTAGAAGGAGAACTTTTTATGCAGCAGTTAATTATCAGCGATCACGCCTACCAACGGGCCGCACAGCGCAACGTGTCTGAAGACGAAATTTATATCATTGTGCAGCATGGGCACCGTGTTCGGAAAGCCGGCGCTATCTTCTGCCAGTTTCGGCGCAACAGCCTGCCCGAACTTGACGCCCGGCTCGAGGCGCTCATCGGTACGACCGTTATGTTGTGCAAGTGTGGCAGCAGCGTCATCACCCTTTACCGCAACGAACGCGCCTTTAAGCGTGACCGCCGCAAGTCAAAATATGACATGACACCGAGCAGTGCAGTGCGATGCCCTAATTGCAGCGACGACACCGCGCTCTCGGAAAAGGATTCTTTTGCAGCTTAGTTTTATTGCTGCACCCACGAGGTTGAAACAAGGTGTTTTTCTCGCATAGAGGCCCGGTCTGGACGCATTCCCCTATTCACACAACGGTTCGATGCGGTTTTGCTCGCGTTCATAACACGTCAGTTCACGCAGATAGCGGTTTTGCGCAATCCAGGCATAGAGTTCCTCTACGCTGCTGATGTCCCACTGGGTGACGAGCGCGTCCGTCGTGGCAGAAAGCACCTCCTCGCCGCTGGGATGAAACGCGACGCTCCACACGCCGGTCCCGGTATGGAAGAAGCGCCGCAGCTCGGCCCCGGTTTCGACATCCCACACGCGCACCGTGCCATCAGTCGCGCCAGACACGAATGTCGCGCCGGTGGGGCCAAAGTCGACTTTGTTGACCGGGCCGGTGTGGCCTTCATAGCGGCGAATGATCTCGTAGGTTTCAGCATCCCACAATAGAATGCGCGTGTCCGACGCACTGGTGATGAAATATTGCCCGTCGGGGCTCCAACTAACGGACCACAACCAGTCGTCGTGGCCATACAACTCGGCAAGTTGCTCACCCGTGTTTAAGTCCCAGATGCGCGTGCTGATGTCCACCCCCGATACCGTGATGAGCTGCTGCCCGTCTGGCGAAAAGTCGATGCCGCGTACCCATGCCGGGTGGCCTTCCAGTTCCCAGACGAGGTCGTTGGTGGCGGCGTCCCACACTTTGACGATGCCATCCTGTGAGCCAGACGCGAAGTAGTCCCCCAGTGGGCTATAGTCTACCGTCCAGATGCGCCCTTCATGCGGCAGGCGGGCCAATGCTTCGCCCGTCGTCAAATCCCACACAATTACCGTCTGGTCATACGAGCCGCTGATGGCCGTTTGCATGTCGGGGGCAAAGGCCACCTCGCGAATCCAGTCGTCATGCCCGGTCAGGCGTTGCATGGCAGAATTGCGCTGCAAATCCCACAAAATGACGGTGTTATCCCATGAACCAGACAGCGCCTGTGTACCGTCCGGGCTGACGGCCACGTCGTAAATGTCGTCGGTGTGTCCGAAGTTGCGCCCGATGACCGCGCCGTTATTCAAGTCCCACAAGCGCACGGTGTTGTCATAGGAGCCTGTCGCAGCTAAGCCCCCATAGGGACTGATGGCAACGGTACGGGTCGCGGCCAGATGCCCCTGCAGGCGTTCGGTTTCAATCCCGCTATCGACATCCCACACGCGCAGGGTAGCGTCTTGCGACACCGAGACAAGCTCCTGCTCGTTGGGGGTAAATTGAGCGTCGTAGACCTGATCAGCGTGGCCGGGAATGCGGCGGATGGTTTCGCCCGTCGCCAAATCCCAGAGATAGATGCTGTTGTCGCCTGCGCCGGCCGTGGCGACGATACCGCGCCCGTCGGCAATATCAACGCTGTGGATGCGCTGCGGGTGGCCGTCGAAGACCACAAGTTCATTGCCAGACAACACATCAAAAACGCGGGCTGTGCTATCGTCAGAGGCAGTCACGACACGCAAGCCATCCGCGACAAATTCGACATCCCACACGCGGGCCTCGTGCGCTTGAATGCGGCTGAGCATTTCGTGGGTACGCAACGACCACAAAATCACCTCGCCCGACTCATGCGCGACGGCCAGCACCCCGTTGTTGGGGGAATAGTCAATCGCGAAGATTGTCCCGGCGTCGGGGGCGGTGTAGCTGCGCACGTTGAAGCCCGAAATCAGATCATGAATGATGACCGTGCCGCCATCGCCACCGCTGGCAATCTGGCTGCTATCACGGTTGAAGCTCACAGCGAAGACCTGCCCCGCGTGCCCGCCATACTCGCGCAGGGTGCGGCCGGTGGCCACGTCATAAAGCAACACGCGCCCATCCTGCGAGGCCGACGCGATATATTCATTGGTGCTGGAAAAAGCGACTTTGCGCACCCAGTTGCTATGCGCATCAAAGACGTAGCGTGTGCCGGGGGCATAGGCGGCTTCAAACAGCGACCGCTGGGCCAATGGTGGCGCGTTGGCGGTGTTGTTGGCTTCGATGGCCAGCAGAATCGCGAGGTCGGTGTTGTTGTCGGCAAGGGCCAGTTGGGCGTTGGTTGCCAGCGCGAGGCTTTGCGCTTCCATGGCGTTGTCTTCGGCACGTTCAGCGTTTTCTTCCGCTTGAATGGCGTTGGTGCGGGCGGCGGCTTCTTGCAGGCGGGCGGACTCGGCGTTGGCTTCGGCAGATTGGCGGGCGACTTCGGCGAGGCGAGCATTGGCACGCGCTTCGGCGGCGTTTTGTTCCGCAGCGGCGCGCGCGTCCTGGGCATCTTCACGTTGATTGAGCGCGACCAGCCCAAAGCCAACCGCGACCACCAGACCGATCAGCAGCACCACCACCGCCCCACTGAGGGCCCGTTGCTGGCGACGTTCAAGGCGTTCTTCACGGTCACGGCGGGCGGCTTCGGCGGCTTCGCGGTGTTCTTGTTGCTCGATACTGGCCTGAATATAGTCGCGCTGTTCAGGCGTCAGGGCGAGGTCGGTTTCTGCCAGCCATTCGCGAAACTGGGTGAGGCGCATCCCGGTGGCGAGGAAGGAAGGATCGCGCCCGATGTTGATCCATTCGCGCGCTGAATTCCCGACGCGGCGTTGAATGCGCAGTTCTTCGCGAGTGTCGTTGAGCCAGTCACGCAGGCGGCTCCACTGCTGAATCAGTGCTTCGTGGGCAACTTCGACGGTCGGCGTGCGCGTGGAAGGGTCAATGTCAAATGTCAGCAGGCGATATTTGCCGAACAGGTCGAGTACGTCCTGCACGGCGGGGTATTCGGCTTCAAGGGCACGGACGGTGCGCCAGTCAATGCGGCGGCGGGTGTCTTCTGTGCCTTCACCCAGCGCGACGAGTTGCAGCACCAGTTGGCGGGCAGCCCGGCGTCCGCTGGGGCTCAGTTGCTCGTAGAGTTCGTCGGCACGGCGGGCCAGCGCGCCAGAAACACCGCCCGTCGCATGATAGATCGACACTGACATCGTGTTGACGCTGCGCTTGTTGAATAGCTCGGTGAGCGCGAATTGTAGCAAGGGCAAGGCCCCCGGTTGGGCGCTCACGTCATTGATAATCTCTGTCACCAGTTGCTTGTCTAGCTTGAGCCCGGCGCGTTCGGCAGGCCCGACGATAGCTTGCTCCAGTTCAGAGGGGCTCAGCGGCAAGACAACCTCGGTGCGGCGTTGCATGAGTTCCCCAAAGCCACTGTAGAGCAGCGGGCGGTCGTAGAAGTCTGCGCGGATGGTCACAATAATGCGCAACCGACTTTGTGGGTGCAACATGGCGTAGTTAATGCTGTCGAGCAGATGTTGCCGCAATCCTTCGTTCTCGACCACGGTGAACAATTCTTCAAACTGGTCAATAACCAGCACCAGCTCGGCTTCTGGGGCAATGAGCGTATGCACCGCGTTGTGCAAGCCTTCGGTTGAGGCCAATAAATCTCCGGCGAGGTCGTGCGGGGCTTCGGTGGCGACACTCAGCAGCGCAGATTCCAGTTCGGCAATGGGTGTTTCGCCGGGGGTCATGTTGCAATAGAACCAGCGGGCCGAGTTTTTGAGCGCGCCGCGCCGTAGCGCCGGCACTAACCCGGCTTGCACCACGCTCGACTTGCCACTGCCGCTGGGGCCCACCACCGCCAGAAAGCGGCTACCGGGGCGGCCTTGCCCCAACCGATCAATGAGGTCGGCCACCAGTTTTTCGCGCCCAAAGAAGTCAGCCGCGTCCGCTTCAGTGAAGGCACGTAGCCCCTTGTAGGGGTTCTGGGACATCGCGTCGTTGTCAATAATGATGGTATGCGTGCGGTCGGCGGTGTCGCGTTTGTCGGGGGCCTGTGGGGCGTTGAATGCGCCGCTGATCGTCATCGAGGGGCCATAGTCTGCCGAGAGGTTGCGCAGGTCGGCGGCCAGCGTCAGGATGTTATCATAACGGTCACGGGGTTCTTTGGCGGTCGCCCATGCGATAATGTCGTCGATGCCTTCGGGCACGTCGTCGCGGAAATTGAAGACACTCGGCACGGGCTGTTCGAGTTGCTGGCGCAGCACTTTCATCACGCTGCTGGTGTCGAACGGATGCTGGCCACACAACATGCTGAACAGCACCAACCCCATCGCATAAATATCAGTCTGCGGCGTGATGGGGCGCTGGCTGATCTGTTCGGGGGCTAAATAGGCTGGTGAGCCGATGGTGTCGTCGTCTTCGTCAAAGTTGGGGCTGGCGGCGATGTCTTTGGCGATACCGAAGTCAGCAAGGTAGGCGTTGCCGTCAATGTCGAGCAGGATATTGCCGGGCTTGAGGTCACGGTGAACGATGCCGGCCCGGTGCGCGACGGCCAGTGCGCCGGAAATCTGGTCGACAATGCGCGTGGCCACGTCCAGGCCGAGCATCCCCGGCTGGTTGATCACTTCTTCAAGGCTACCGCCAGCCAGCAGGCGCATCACCAGATAGGCGCTCGACGGTTCGCGCCAATAGTCATAGAGCGGGATGATGAAGGGGTGTTCTAGCCGGGCGACGACCTGTGCTTCAGACTCGAAGCGCCGGATGAATTCGGGGTGGTTGGCGAAGTCGGGCAAAATGACCTTGATCGCAACGTCGCGTCCGACCATTGGCTGAAAGGCACTATAGACCGCGCCGAAGCCCCCTGTCCCAATTTTATCGCGCATTTCATAGCCACGAATCACGCGGCCGGAAAGATCATCCATAAGAGTGTTGGCTTTCAACCCGGGCAACAGATGGTGTGTGCTGCATTTTTGAATACGTGCGCGGTGATTGTAACACATTGCACGGGTTTGTGCCTGTGTGTAGCGTGGAGGGGTTCAGGCCCCGCACTGAAGGGCGCTCACGCAACGGATCGGGTTGTCATACCCCGCTTGCGTTTACCTTACCTTACCCCTACCGCGTGTGACACACACTGCGTCCTGCAACAATACCAGATACACACCATCACGGCGGCAGAAACGCACACGCCACCCATGCCAGCAGCATAAGCATCAGTCCTCATCCACGTATAACCGCATGACGCGCCGATACTGTCGCGTGTCTTCCAGCAGTATCGTGTTGGCGCTGAACTGGTCAATGTTGCCGATGCGGGTCCGCTGCGCAATGCCACGCACCGCGTCGTCAGTGATGGCCCCGAGCAACGCCTGCGCAAAGCGCCCGCCATCACTGACGAGGAACGGACGCCCCCAGAACTGACGCGCCGACGTGGCCAGCGGTGCAGTCACGCCAAGCTGATTGTGCAGTGTGGCCAGCCCTTCATAGACGCGGGCCAGCGCATGCATACTCGTTTCCCAGTCTGGCGCGGTGAGGGCCGCTTCGAACAGGGGCAGCATATTGTCTGCGCAGTCGAGTTGCTTGAACGCCGTGCCAAACCACTTGTGATACGGCGCATACACCCGTTCCATCAAGAAGCAGAGTTGCATGGCGGTGCGGACCAGTCGCGCTGTGATGACCCGTGCCCCCACAACATCCCCGACCTGACCCGCGCGCGGCATCAGGTGTTCGTCTTCGGCGATGGACTGCCAGCCCGCCGCCAGCAGATACAGCCACACCTCACGCGGATAGAACGCCAACTGTGCGCGCATCTGCGACAACTGCCCGTCATCATCACGGAAGACAGCCCCCACCGTGACCGCTCGCAAGCGCTGGCTCGGCACGCTCAGCCAGTGGGACGCCGACCACGCTGTGTCGATGGAATGCCCGAGATAGTCCCCCAGAAAGCCCCCCACTGTGAACAGTTCCGCCCGATGGTTGATGGGCCCCGCTGTGTGTGGTTGCAGGTGTTGCACGCCGTTGTCGGTGGGGTCGGGGGAGCTGTAATGCGTGGAAAAGCCCGCAATTTCCGCAGGGAGATGTGTGGCCAGCGTTGTGTTGATCGCCGGCCACAGGTGGCGGTCAGCTTCCGACGTGAACAGCATCACCCGCGGCCCCCAGTGATGGTCAGCGGAAACGGGCGTGTCAAAGCCCAGCACCTCCGAGCCACTACCCAGCAACGCGGCGGTGTAGGGTAGGGCCGGGAAGTGCGCGGCTATGATCGGTTGCACCGCTTCATGATAAAAACGGCGGGCAAGTTCCAGCCCGGGGAGCCATGTCACCCCGCCCTACTCCACCACACGCTGCGGGAGCGGTGCCCCGTTCCATACACTGTCAAAGTTGGGGCCGACGGTGCCCGTCGCAATCCACAGAAACTGGCATTCCCACAGAATTTGGGTCCACTCGCCGCTGCTGTCCTGCCCGATGACCCACGCCGTTTTGCCAGCATCAATGGTAACTGTCGGTTCGGTCTTCTTGCCGGGGGCCCAGTGCAGCTCGACAGTCGTCACCAACGCCCCAACGACACTACCACCGGGAATGAAGATGTTGCATTCAGGCACGAGCGTCGGTTCAGGGGTAGGGGTCGGTTCGGTGGGAACTTCGGTTGGCTGTTCGGTCGGCTCTTCAGTGGGAACTTCAGTGGGAACTTCGGTGGGTTGCTCGGTTGGTTCTTCCGTCGGCTCCTCGGTGGGCTCCTCAGTGGGTTCTTCCGTCGGTTCCTCAGTCGGCACATCATCAAAGCCAAAGGGCACTGAAGGCGCAGGGGAGGTCGGCGTGCAGTTTTCAGCCTGCACCCCCAACGCCGTGCTGAGGTCGGGCGCGAGTTCAACGGTGTATTGTGCGGGCCCGGTGTAGTTGCAATTCATGCGGCTACCGTCGGTTTCACGCGGATTGGATGACGACTGCCCCGTAATCAAGATGCTATCACCCGTATAGAGCAGGTCTTCGGGGGTGAAGCTGTTCGGGTTGCCATTCGACAGGCGGCTGGTGATGTAGGTGCTGCTGAGGATCGTACCGTTAGCGGGGTTGATGCGCGAGAGAATGGTGAATGTCCCGCCACCGGCCCCGGCTAAGCTACTGAGCCAGCCACCCGGTATATTAAAATTGCTGGCGTAAGAGCCATCGCCACCATCAACCGTGAAGGCGACATAGAGCGCAGCGCCATCCCACCACAGCCCACGCGCACGGCCGTCAGGGGGGGCGGTGTCTGGCTGAATGCACCAGATTTTGTCGTTGCTGCTGTTAAAGGCAATGACAATGGTGTGCTGGCTGTTGGCTGACACCTGAATATAGCCGACCGCAATCGTCGTGCCGCCAGCGGTGAGGGTTGTGGCATTGCCGGGGACATCGCTAAGGGTGTTGTAGTCGGCACAGGTGGTGCCGCCGCCAAAATTGACGCTCCCGAAGGCACTCGTCGCGTCGG
This sequence comes from Anaerolineae bacterium, assembly GCA_034437655.1. Lineage (GTDB taxonomy): Bacteria > Chloroflexota > Anaerolineae > Aggregatilineales > J027 > J027. Next base: position 38,948 of record DAOTTU010000025.1, on the reverse strand, counting down.
CGGGGGGTGGTGTGCTGAATAGCATGGTAGCGAGCAACAGCGCGAGGGTCAGCGTGAAGGCGCGTTGCCAGAAGTGGCGTCTGGACATGATGAGAGCATCCTCCTTTTGCACACGGCAAATCGAATTGAAATTGACTGTAGCCCTATTATGCCGGGGGAGAATTCAATACGCAAAAGGGTTAAGGGTTCGCGCCCACCCACGAGTTCACCCCACACTCATCTTCGTCCTCTACGGTAAGACTAACCCACCTGACAACCAGGCCACAAAGGAACCTCCCCGCCATGTTTCAACGCATTATGGACGTACTCACCGAAACCTACAAAAGCAAACGCGAAGACGAAGACCGCAACATCATCGCGCCGCATGTCGCCCCCGAATTGCCCTTCCATGTGACGCGCGAACTCCTTGTTGAAACGATGAGCCGCCTGCCCGAACGCGGACAACTCGTCGTCTTTGATAACGGTGAACGTCATTTTGAAGACACCCCCACCGGAGAAGAAACCAGCATCCGTGCCTATTCTGGCGAACAAGACCTCGTGGTGTTCGAATATAAGCGCCCCGACATTCGGCTCGACCTCTTTGGCATTCCGCGCCAGCAAACAGGCTACACGTTGACCGTGCTGGTACCGCCGACGATGCCCAACGGCATGCACAGCAGCCGCATCCGCGATTGTAACGCCGCAACAGCCACCGAACACCCCTGCGCAACCCTGCGCGTCTTCAACGGCGAAGGCGTCTCTATTGCCAGCGCGGTTGATATGCAGCGCTTTAGCGAGACGATGACTGTGCGGGCGGCGTCGGTCGTTTTCGTCAAAGATGGCTGGGATGTCACGCTGACGCAGATTTTGTCGGTCGGTGCAGTGTTTAGCGGGGTCGCGCTGGAAGACTAGACGTTAAGCCAGTGTCAACGCTGTCTAAATCGTTTATAATAGGTTGAAAAACCGTTGGAGGAAACCAACCGATGGACGTTCAAACCTTCTGGTCAACGATTGACGCTGCCACCGCCAACCACCGCCTCACCAGCGAGCGTGCCGACCACATCATCCGGACATGGCAACAAGTGCCTATGCTTGAACTCGTGGTGGTAGACTATCTGTTGCAGCGACAATTGCGGCGGGCCCGGTTGCGGCCACTGCGCACGGTTTGTTATCTCATCAACGGGGCCAATGACCGCGACACCTTCAGCGCGTTTCGGGGCTGGTTGCTGTTGCAGGGGCAAGCTGCCTTCGACGCTGCCATTGAAGACCCCGACTCTATCGCTGACCTGCTCAGCAGCACCGCCGAGCAACGCCCGCTGCTCTGTCCGCGTGGGCCCTTGCTGGCACGGCTGGCCCATAAGCGGTCGGTGGGGCACCATGTCCCGCATGTGTGGTCGCCCATCACCGATGGCACCGGCACGCTTGCCCCCGATATGCGCTACGATGATGATCTGGCCGCGCGCTTTCCCCGGCTGATGGCAGTGCTGAAGGCGGTATAGTACCTGGTTCGGTCAATCAATATACGGCAAATGAGCAGGTATATCTTCCTGTGGCCGCCAACACAGCCCCTACCCAACCCCATCAGCAAGACGAAAACGTACCGTAGGGGAGGCGTTGACGGCGCAGGCAGCATCCCCCCCCCACAAGACAACCATCGTCGCGAACCTGCCATAACAGCAGCACCCCTGTGCTATGATGAGAGCATCTTTCGACCGTGTGTGGAGGGCTGCCCATGTCATTGAACGATCTGCTGTATCTATTGCTGCTGTGTTGTGTGGTGCCAACGGTGCTGGTTACTGGCCTGATGGTGTGGGGTCTGTTGTACGCCCGCAAAGCACTCGTCCCGTCTGAGGCGGCCTTGCAAGACCGTTTTCGGCAGCTACAAGCCAGCGGCAAACGCGGCGACGACCTCATTGACCATATCATCCAACAACAAGCGGTGCGGGCCGGTATTGTCGGGGCGGTGACCAGCGTCGGCGGGCTGGTGGTGTTGCCCTTCGGACTGGTGATTGACCTCTACGCCAGCACGCGCCTTCAAGAAACCACACTGCGCCTGATCGCGTGGGCCAACGGTCTGCGCACGGAAGAGGAAACGCTCTCCTACGCTGAGTTTCTCAGCCGCAAAGAAGGCTATATTGACCCAACACTGGTGGCGACCACCAGCACGGCCGTCACACGACGGCTGGTTCAACGTCTGTTGCGTGAAGTCGGGGAAAAGGCGTTCGCGAAGTTGATTCCGGGGCTGGGGTTATTGATCGGGTATGCGGTTAATTACTACAGTTTGCGCGGGGTAGCGTCGGTGGCGCGGCGCTATTACACACGCACGCCATGAGCGTCATCCAAACCCCGGGCGCGGTACACCACGTCTCGAAGAAATAACCGATACACAGAATGTCCTTCGGTCAATTTTCGAAGCACCTGCAATGCAGGGAAAAAGGCGCAACCATGCGCCAGGCAATGGCGCGCCCGGGGTTGGCTGTTTGTTACCTAGTTGCGGACAAGGATCGTCCCGCTGCTGACTGGAATCCAGATGGGGTTGGCGCTACCCATCCACAGTGCAACCCATTCGTTGCCGTCCGCGTCCGTGAAGAAGGCTGTAATCTGCATCACGTCAGAGCCAGTGCCGTCCGCGTCGTTGACAAAGTTACCGTAGACTTCACCGCCTGCGGTCATGTAACCATCAGTGCCAACGGGTACGTCAATCAGGCCAAGGTTGGGCAACCCTGTGCCAGATACCACACCGATCATCACCTGCATTTGCCCCAGGCCACTACCGGTGTCAAACACGCTGGGGTAGACCGTGTAGGTATCGCCGACCAGTACACGGGCAACATACTGTGGCGCCCCAAACGGACCACTGACACACACCGCCCCTGTACTGTCATCAGCGCTGTCAAAGAAATTACCCGCGCTATCGAAGATACCTACAAGCGGGTCGATCGGGGCGTCGGTGGGGCAGGTCAGGAAGATGACGAGGATCGCGCCACCGGGAACATTGACGTCATATTCAAAGCTGCGGAAGCCCCAGTCCGGGTTGACGACGCCTGTTTCAGCCGTGAATTCAACGATTTCATTGACGACAGTTTCAACTTCAACGACCTGGAAGGTGTAGATGCCGTTGGTCTGGGTGCCATTCGCGTCAAATAGACCGAAGGTGTAGGTGCCTGCGGCTTCAGTCCCAAAATAGGCCGAGGAGCCAAATTCGTTGCAGTTGCCGTTGTCGAAGTTTTCAAAGGTCATCAAGAAACCGTTGGGGGCCACGACATCAATGAGCGGCACCGCGTCACTGTCGCCCGGGCAATTGACGAAGGCTTCATACACCTTGCCAGCTTCGAGCGTCACCTCGTAAATATCAATTTCACCACCGACGAGTTCGTCTTCAACATGGAAAATAATGCCACCGGCTTCGGCAAGCGTGGCGGGGGTTAATGCCTGCGGAAGTGCGACTGCCCCGATGAGGACAACGACGAGCATGAGTACGACACTACGTTTCATAGGTACGATTGCTCCTTGAACCTTGGAATGTAATTCTGAAAGATGTTCGTGCTGTGTTGATGAAGACAGGATGGTGAGCAAGCCCGAAACTTTGCAACACGTTATCTGTTTCACCCCACTCATATTATTCTAATACGGAATAGCGCGGGTTGCAAACAATTGATACCAGGTTCGGGGCATCACTATACAGAAATATGGGCAGGAAAGAAAAAACTTCACCTGCCCGATAGATAAGTGAAGTCTCTCAATTGTTTTGACATCAAGGGATGTTCAAAGCATCATGCAGATTGCGCTAGGACATCTGTGGCTGCCGTGCCACAGCAGGGTTGCGTAATTCACGTCGCCGCTGCCCTTCTGCATCGGCTTGGCGCAAGGCTGCAAAAACTTTCTCTGGTGTCATCGGCATTGGTTCATTGTGGATGGTTTCGCCTTCTGCACACGCCCCTTCTGCGACGCGCATCAAGTCTTCATCACTTACATCATTCAAACCAATATCACTCAATGTTGTTGGCAATCCGACTTCTTCGCAGAACGTGTACACCTGGTCAATCAACGCAGCCGGACGGTCTGTTAGGAATAATGACGCCAGTACACCGATGGTGACTTTCTCGCCGTGCCAGTAATCGTGTGTCGCATGTAGTGTTGTCAGGCCATTGTGAATGGAATGACAGCTTGCCAGTCCGCCACTTTCAAATCCAAGCCCGCTGAGTAGCGTATTGGCTTCGACGATGCGCTCTAACGCTGGTGTAACAATCTGCTGTTCACAAGCGACGCGTGCCGCAACCCCAAATTCCAGCAGTGTATCGAAGCAGTACCGCGCCAACACATAAGCCGCATATGTACCGGGATGCCCCGTCATGTTCCCTGCGTAATTGCGTTCGCAAGCGTCGGCTTCAAACCATGTCGAAAGCGCGTCGCCTACGCCAGCCAACAATAGACGGACTGGCGCGCGGGCGATAATCTGTGTATCCACAAGTACAACGTTGGGATTAGTGGGCAGAATCAAATACCGTTTAAAAACGCCCGCTGGTGTATAGATAACCGATAGTGCGCTGGTTGGTGCATCAGTCGAGGCAATCGTCGGCACAATGATGACTGGCAACTCGCTGCTATGTGCAACAGCCTTAGCAGTATCAATCGCCTTGCCACCACCAAAACCGATAACAACCTCTGCACCCATCTCAGTAACCAGTTGCGTCAGCTTTTCAACTTCTTCATCCGAGGCTTCTCCTCCGAAACGCTCGAACTTTGCGTTTACACCTTTACTGATAGATGCTTGATATTCAGGAAGCAGTTCATCATAAACGAACGGGTCACAAACAACAAACGCCGACGTTCCAAATCGCTGAATTTCGTCTGCAAGGTGATCAATGGCACCTGCGCCCTGCGTGTAGCGTCCGGGGAAGATATTTGTGCGAATCATAGATAGACAAAGCTCCTTTGTCATAATATAAACACTAGAATAGATGCGATGTACAACATAACCAAATACGCACGAAACCGAGCATCCAGAGTAGTTATCCTGCTTGTAGATCTGAAGAATCACCTGAAGACGGCAATACAGTTTCAGGTGCAGTGATATAGCGGACGACTATCATTGAAATAGTGTTCAAGCGTTGAACTTGTATTGTGTCATCTGAGCGATCGTAAGTAGCATCTGGATAGTGCGTAGCAGCATGTTGTTTTTACTCATTTCATACCCATAGTAAACAACAATGTAGGGGCTGTCAAGAAACGGGTGCATTCGGATTCTGGGGCAAATTGTATGGCCAACGCCATGCTGCACGGTTGACGATTGGTATTTTAATTCGGGAACCGTTGGGGACGGTTGGGCCTGCGGACACCCCGCCGGGTGTCCACAACCCATGTCATTTCACAGCCCCCTATTGATAGCGCAAAATCTCGCTGACCGTCTTCCGCGCCGCGCTGAAACTCGGCCACAGGCTCGCCACCGTCACCAGCACAATCATGCCGACAAAGCCGACCACCAGCGTTTCGGGCGGGTAGCTCAGGTCAAAGTCACCGTCAAAGGGCAGTAGACCAATCAACACGGCCCGCAACCCCAGGCTAATCGGGATCGCCAGCAAAAAGGCCACCACGCCGACAGCCAAACCCTCGATGAGGAATTGCAGCGCCACCGACCACGACGTCGCCCCCACCGAGCGCATCACGCCGATTTCTTTCTGCCGCTCGACCACGCTGATACTGAGCGTCGTCAACAGGCCAACGCCCCCCACCGCCGCGATCAGTAAGGCCGCCAGCGAAAAGACCACGCCAAGCGCGATCACCACCGACAGAATAATCTGGTTAAGCTGCACCTGATTCGTGGAATCGACGTTGATGCCCTGTGCGCGGAACTGTTCCGAAATTTCGTCAATCTTGTCGTCTACTTCGGAAACACTCGGGTCTTCTTCTTCTAACACGATATTCAGGCGGTTGCCGAGGGGGTTGCCCTGTTCGTCCACAAAGCCAATATACTCCGCCAGTTGCGTCCACTCGAACCAGATCTGGTCAAAGGGATAATTCACCACGCCGATGATGTCAAATGTGCGCGTAACGCCGTTGGCGATAATGGTGATCGTGTCGCCATCGCCCAGCCCCATCTCGTTAGCAATACGCGCCGAAATGACGACGCCTTCGCGCTCAGGGTCATTTTCCCAGCCATCGCCCTCCAGCAGGGCAAGGTCAGTGATTTCAGGGTTGCGCGTGTTGAAGCCCTGCGCACGCACCCCCGGCGGGCCAGCGGTGATCGGTTCGGCGTCGTAGTCTTCAATCGTGATCGCGATATTGATCGCTGGCTCTACATAGCGGAGGCCATCGACCTCAGCGCGGAGGTCTTCTTCGACCTGTTGAATATTGGCCCCACGCTGCAAGTCCACGTCAATTTGAAAGCCGAAAATGCCGAATGTTGAATCAACCACGTTCGTTAAGCCAAAGAACACCGCGAAAATCCCCATGAACGCCCCATTCGCCAGCGTCAATGTTAACCCGGTCAGGAAAAGGCGGCCCTTCTTTTGAAAGGCGTTGTTCAGGCTCTGGCGATAGGCAAGCGGAATGGGCAAATTGGCGACAGAGCGCTCCAAACGCCCCTGCCCGAAATTGCTCTTAATGCCCTGATCGGTGATGGCGTCTAGAATACTGACGCGCGTCCCGTTCAACACCGGGAAGATCGACGCGAGGAAGGGCACGGCCAGCCCAATCACGCCCCCGGCAACGATGGCCTGTGGCACCACACCGAACTCGTCAATAATGGTGTCCGATTGCCCGGCCAACCCCTGCGCCGCAAAATACCCGGCCGGAATCCCAAGTAGCACGCCCGGCACCACACCAATCAGTCCATAAGCCAGCGCGATGCCAGCGTAGATATAGAAATTGTCGAAAGTGCTTGCGCCGAGCGATTTCATTGCGCCGATCTGCCGCCGCTGTTCAGAAATAATCGCGCTGACGACATTGACGACCAGAAAGCCGGAGACAATCAACGCGACGACGGCCAGCGAAATCAAAATCTGATTGGTGCTGCGCGTGCTTTCGATCTGGCTGTTTTCGGCGGGGTTTTCCGCCTGCGCAAAGACGACGGTGTACGGCGACACCTGCGGAATGGCATCACGAAAGGTGCCGAGGTCAGCGTCAGCCTGCGCGAAGTCCTCATAGCGCACGTAGACGTTGGTCAACACATTGGCGTTATAGATGAAAGCGGCGTCTTCGAAATTGGCGAACAGCAGCGAATCGCCCTCAGCGATGGTGCCGGGGTAGCCGTAGGGCTGAAACATGATGGCGGTGATCGTCGCGGTGGTGGTGGGGATGGGGTCGCCGGGCTGGATGGGCCGCAGCAAGCGCACCGCCAGCGTATCGCCGACTGTGAGGTCGTTGGCGTCAGCAAAGCGGCGGTCTACCCCAATTTCGATGTCTTCCGTGTCAGGTGTGAGTTGTGGCCAGTCCCCTTCGACAAGGCGCACGGGTTCGAGCCCGGTTTGTTCAAGGCCGGCCGTGGTCGCGGCGAGGGTGGCGGTGTCGAAGTCGTCGCTGCCCGTTTCACGCCATGACAGTTCTGAGACGATCAAGCCTTCAACCTCGGTAATCCCTTCACGGGCGTCAAGCGCGTCTAAAAAGGCGTCGTTGTCGACATTGGCGCGGTCTTCGCCCGAAAACTGCACCTGCGCGCGGGTCATGGCGAGTTCGTCTTCTTGAATGTCTTCTTCAAGCTGATTGATGAGTAGCTCACCAGCGGAAACCAGCGTCACAACGCCAAAGACGCCGATAAAAATACTGGCTGAAACAAGAAATGTACGGGCTTTGCGGGCCCAGATATCACGGAGAATTTTGCGTGTGCGTGTGCGAATCATGCAGCATTAGCCCCTGATTGTCATGTTGTCGAGTACAGCGTTCTTGTAAGGTTGGAACGGTTCGTGTATTGGTGACGCTATTCCTAACAATGCTGCTTGAGCAGGGGTTGAGGCCAGCATTAGGGAGTGTAGAGCATCAGCAGCACGCCGAGGTAAAAGCAATTTAATGCTGCAATGGTATTGCGATAACCTTTGAGGGGTATCGTGTCCGCTCGAAATAGAAAAGGGGAAAAAGTCATGTCTTTAGATATCTTCAAAAACGAACCTAATATTGAAACCTACAGCGCAGGCGATGTCATCTTTAACGAAGGCGACCCCGGTGACGTGATGTTTGCGGTGCGCAGCGGAACGGTTCACATTATCCATAACGACGACGTACTCAACATCATCAACGCTGGTGATATTTTCGGGGAAATGGCGCTGGTTGACAACAACCCCCGCAGTGCAAAGGCTATCACGCACACCGACGCCGAGATTGTGCGCATTGACGAAGAACGCTTCAAGCGGCTCGTCCACAACACGCCGTTTTTCGCGCTGAGCGTGCTGCGCATCACCGTTGAGCGTCTGCGTGACACAATGAAGAAATACGGCAGCGCCGAGTAGCACCCCGGCCAAACCACCCCCTCACCGACCACTCAATCCGTCTGGTTGGTTAAAAACGCGGCAATGTCGATGACGGGGATAGGCTCTATACCGAGCAGTTTTTGCAGCATCAGCCCGTCAATGCACGCGATCATAATGTGGGCAGCGGTCGGCGCGTCGATCGTCGGGGCGATGTCGGCAATCTGCCCGCGCAAGAGTTGCATCCATTCCTGATACTTGACCGTAAAGCGGCGGCGAATGTCGTCGTTATTGGTGAGCGCGTCTTGCAGCAGGTAGAAATGCATACGCCCGCGCACCTCGGCTTGCAACATGGTTTGCAGCACCACGGCCAAAATCTGCGTGAGGTCGGGGTCGGGAACGTCGCGCTGGGTTTCTAGCCATGACAGCAGCTCGTCAGTGATACGCTTGATATGCTGCGTGGCGATGTCAAAAATCAGATCAGCTTTCGACGCATAATAATAATAGAGCGTGCCCTTCGAGATGTCGGCAGCGCGCGCGATGTCAGCGAGGCTGGTGTTTTCGATGCCGTGTTCGGTCATCAGGGTGCTGGCGACGTCGAGAATCACTTGCTGTTTTTCAGAAATGTGCGGCTGATCTTTGGAATCTCCCATGGCCCACCTTCGGACTAGTGATGCAGACAACTGCGTTCATTGTAGCGCATTTGCGGCGGGTGACAATTTTTGGGGGGAGGATAGGGCGATTGCAACGTCACATCATCTTTTAGTTCTCGGACGGGCTGTTGCCCGTCGCTACGAATGGCATGGTAGGGACATCCAACGGGATGTCCGTGCGCACCACACCTGCATAGCCCCGCGCTGAAGGACGGGGCCTGAAAGGGGGCGGTACGAAAAACAGGTCTTGCACCAGCATCGTGTACCGTGCCACTATCAGGCCCCGTCATCAAGCCGAAAGCCCCCCTTGCAACGCCAGATACTACCGGCCGCGACCGTCCCGGTTACGGTTGCCCTCGCCGCGCCGTTGCATTGGTTCACCGGGGGCGTTTTGCGGCAACAATACGCCATTGATCACATGCACCACCCCGTTGCTGCCGACGATATCCTCGGCAATAACACGGGCCTGGTTGATAAACACCGACTCACCCTCGGTACGCACGCGCAGGAATTGGCTGTCAAGGAAGGTGCCCAGCGCGGCATTTTCTAGCGCAAAGAAATTCTCGCTGGTAAAGGGGGCCGGCACCAGATGATAGGCCAGCACCATGCCCAACAATTCCTGATTGTTCAACAGCTCATCAGCAGTGACGCCGAGCTGTTGCAGCAATTGCACGAAGGCCGCATCGGTGGGTGCAAACAGCGTATAGCCTGCATCCGGCACCAGCAACAGGTCAACAACCCCCGCACTCCGCGCCGCCGCCAGCAGCACACCGAACTGTGTCGTCTGTTCATTCAGTGCCAGCGCCACAATGAAATCACCAATTGTGTTTTCGCCGTTCAATGGGGAGTACGCAGCGCCTTCACCCGCGGCCGGGGTCAGCACGGTGTCGATCACATGCACGACGCCGTTGGTGGCCAGAATGTCAGGACGTACCACCCGCGCATCGTCCACAAACGCACCGGCCGGGGTGGTCGAAAAAATGACACTCGCCTGCGGCAGAATCGTCATCACGGTAGTATCGCGCGTGCGGGCCAGATCTTCGGCACGGAGTGTGCCCGGCAGAACATGGTACGCCAACACAGCGGTCAGGATTTCGGTGTCGTTCAACAGCTCGTCTGGCGTGAGGCCGCTGGTGGCAAAGAAGCGTTCAAAAGCGGCATCAGTCGGGGCAAAAACGGTAAACGGCCCGTCTTCAGCCAGCCCTTCCGCAAGACCAGCAGTAACCAGCGCCTCGAGCAGAATGGTGAATTCCTGCTCACCGGCGGGGGCATTCGCGGCACTGACGACAATTTCCGCAATACTCTGACGGTTCTCGTTATCGCTTTCGCCGTCACTGTCGCCCTGCGCAAAGGCAGGTATGGTCAGACTGAGGCTCATGACAAGCACAAGGATCAAGGTAGATAGTTTACGCACGTAGGATGCTCCTCTGGTGGTTGATGAAATGGTGTTGATGCTCATAGTAGCACCGCTTGCCCCCCACCGGGCAACCGGGCGCATATTCTAAACTGCAACTTACCTCAGAATAAGCCGCTATTCAGTTGCGCTATGTAACATAAGAGTCAAGATAACAAAACGAAACGCACTGGCAACAACACAGCACAACATCCCCACACCGCCAGTCGCGTCAACCACAGAAAGGAAGCTATGTCAAACGTAGAACGCTATATTGATGTAAATGTCCCCCTTCAAACTGCCTATAACCAGTGGACGCAGTTCGAGCAATTCCCCGAATTTATGGACAATGTTGAGAAGATTCGTCAGGAAGGCCCTACAACGCTGTACTGGCATGTGAACATTCTCGGCATCGATAAAGAGTGGGAAGCACGCATTACCGAACAGCTCCCTGACAAGCGCATCGCATGGACCAACATGAACGGTGCCACCAATGGCGGCGGCGTCACCTTCCATTATCTGGACGACAATAGCACCCGCGTCACCCTGCAAATGGGCTACGAGCCAGACAATGTGATTGAACAGATTGGTGACATGCTCGGCTTTGTGGAAAATCAGGTGGCCAGTGACCTGCGCAACTTCAAAGAATTCATTGAATCTAATGGTCATGCAACGGGCGCCTGGCGCGGGACCATCCAGAATGGTCAGGTGATAGAGCCCGAAGGCGAGCTTCAGAGCTAAGCGCTCACCCGCCTACAGAACCCAAACCCCCGACGTTGCAACCGCGCAGCGTGGGGGTTTTTGGTTTTATTGGGGAAGGTATTAGCAGGTAAATATCATACCCGGAAATTCAATTGATAGGGAAAGCCCTACACAATCGCGTTGATACCCGTCAGGCTGCGGCCAACGATCAGCATATTGACCTCGTTCGTGCCTTCGTAGGTGTAAATCACCTCGGCGTCCATCATCAGGCGGGCGATGTGGTTGTCAATGAGGATACCGTTGCCGCCCAATGTTTCGCGGGCCAGTTGCGCCACATAGCGGGCTTTGCGGGCGTTATTGTATTTCGCCATCGAAACCTGCGTGTGGTCGAAAATGCCCCGGTTGGCCTGCTCGGCAAGCTGGAAGCACAACAACTGCATCAAGCTGACCTCGGTCGCCATTTCAACGAGCTTCTGTTGCACCAACTGGAAGCTGGCAATCGGTTTGCCGAACTGTTCACGGTTCCGCGCATAGTCCAGCGCCAGTTCAAACATCGCACTCGCCACACCGGCTGCTTCCCACGCTACGCCAAACCGCCCGGCCCCCAACACCAGCGCCGTGTCACGGAAACTGCGCACGTTTTCGAGGCGGTTGGCGGCGGGAACTTTCACGTTTTCCAGCGTAATATCGGCGTTCAGCACCGAGCGTTTGCCGATTTTGCCCCAGATATCTTTCATATGGAGCCCGTCAGTTTCCTGCGGATTTTCGATGACGAAGCCGCCGAGTTTACCGTCTTCATCGCGTGCCCAGATGATGAGCAGGTGCGACATACTCGCGTTACCAATCCAGCGCTTGGCCCCGTTGAGAATGTAGCTGTCACCATCTTTGCGGGCGGTTGCACGGATGCCGGCCGCGTCAGAGCCGTTGGTCGGTTCAGTCAGTCCAAACGCGCCAATTTTCTCCATCTTGACCATATCGGGCAACCAGCGTGCTTTCTGCTCGTCGCTGCCCAACATGCCGATGCTGCCCATCGCGAGGCCGCTATGCACGCCGTAGAATGTGCCGACAGAGCCATCTCCCCGCGCCAGTTCATAAGACACCACCCCCATCGAGAGCGGGTCCAGCCCCGGTGCGCCGTGTTCACCAAGCATACCGCCGATGATCGGCAGGTGTTTCAACTTCTCTGCGATTTCCCACGGAAATTCGGCGCGTTCCCAGTAGGGGTTGATGTTGGGTTTGACGACGGTTTCGTTAAACTGCCGGATTTGCTGGCGCAACGCTTTCTGCTCATCGTTGAGTTTGTCGTCAAGATTGAATAAATCAAAGGACTTAAGGGTAAGTTCTTCTTTTGCAAGAACCATGATGGCCTATCCTCTTTGAAATTAATTGAACCGTGATTTGATTAGTGCGGGTAGTATAGCACGTCAGGTGCGGTTTGTCATGGTTTTTTGTTAGGGCCTATAGCCTTCTTCAGGCAACCCCACCGTCTGAGCGTAGATCGTAGGATTCCACCCATGCGGCTGCCTGTGTGACGCGCGTGAAGGTGTGCGTTTCGAGTGCGGGGAACTGTTCGCGGCGGGCAAACAGGCGCACAATCTGCCCGGCGGGGGCGTCTGGCAACACAAAAGCCACGCGGCCGGCGCTGCCTGCTGGCAACACATCAAATGCATGGTGCAATTGCTGGCGGGTGTAGGGCGTGTGCGCGGGTGGGTAAATGGTGATAATCACACGCAGGGGCTTGTCTTGCGGCCATTCATCTACCATCCGATGCAAACGGGCCATAAACTGGTCGATCTCGTCAGGGCTGTCAGGACGGTTCACCAGCGTATAGACCGCAACATCACGGTCGCCGTACCAGTCCAGCCGAAAACTGGGCACAACTTCTTCACTACGGGTGGGTGTGCGGAGTATCGTTTCAAATGGGAGCATCTGGTGGTGCCTCCTCCCTAACCTAACTATGATGACGCGAACGGTACTTCCACAGCGTATACACACGCGCAAGAACCCGATTAAGCAGACAGGCGCGTCGCTGTAGACGTTGGTTGTGGGCTTGTTTTTGCTGTTTACAGTTCACGGAAAGGGGTGCGAGGATGTGCGAGCGCAATGCGACTTCCGCGCCTATACTGTACCGCTGCAACGGGGCACTGGCAAGGCAGAATCTCTCAAAAGCAAATTCATGATTAATTCGGTATATTGATACCCTGAGTATACCGACAGTGGGTGAGCAACAGATGATGGCATTTGAAGAATCAATGCGGTAAACGGTCAGCTTTTCGCTCATGATCCCCGTTATCGTTGTCAATTGCCGTGGATGAGGATACATGCGCCATAGCGTGCTACAATACACGCTACCGTATCCATCCTGAGCCGAAAAGGACTCACCGATGCTGTTTACAACTGCTGCACGGTATTATGCCGACTATCGCCCGCTGTATCCTTTTGCGATGTATCGTATCCTCGCTGACCGTTTCAAGCTCAACTATGAATCGCTGGTGCTGGACATTGGCTGCGGCCCGGGGATCATCCTGCTGCCAATGTCGCGTTTTGCCGGGCGCGTGGTGGGCATTGACCCCGAGCCAGAAATGTTGCACGAGGCCCGTCTGCGCACCCCACCCGACTCTGGCGTGACGTTGATTCAAGCCCGCGCCGAACACCTGTTGCAGTTCCGGGATATGCTCAACGGGGCGACACTGGCCACCTTCGGCCGCTCCTTCCACTGGACGAACCGCCGCATGGTTCTTGACATCCTTGACGAGTTGATTGCGCCGGGGGGTGGGGTAGCCATCATGACGGGGATAGGGTGGACGACACGCCACCGTGCCGACGACATCGAACGCATCGTTCGCGACGTGTTGACTACCTTCGCACCCGATGGCATGCGCTACCGGGGGATGGATCAGCGTGATTTGAGCTATAGCCGCCACAAGGAGGTCCTTGCCCGGTCGCCATTTTCAGACGTGGACGTGCTATATTTCCCGGTACACCATACCTGGACCGTCCCCGACTACATCCGCTTTTTGTTCACCACCAGCACGGGCGCACAAATCGGGGATTATGCCGACAAGCGAGCCGTGCAGGCGGCGCTATACAAGAAGATGATGGCGTTGCGCCCTGACGGGTTGATCGAGCGCCGGGGCATGCTGCATGTCTATGTGGGGCGGCGGCCGGCGTAGGGACGTTTCCCCCTATCGCAGCACCGCCACCTCAGACGCGGGGCCACTCACCACAGGCAATGCCTCAAGCGGGGTCTGCGCGGCCACGCCTACAAATTCCGCAAACAACCACGCCCGCTGCATGTCTGGCAACAGCGCGACGTACCATGTGCCGGACTCGTTGCGGGCGATGAGGTTGACCGGGGTGCCTTCTGGCAAAATGTCAAGGATTTCCGAGCGTGTGTTGCTTTCGGCGCGGGCATTCAGCCGGGGCACCAGCGTTGTAGTGCGCAGTGTGTCACTGCTGACCAAACGCAAGCGGCCAATCAGCCACGCGGCCCAGGCTTCACGCGGCACCGGGGGGCCATAGAGGCTGGCATCTTCTGTGACCGCACTGGGGCACGCCACCGGGAAGGGGCCGTCAAAGCGCTCACGGGCAATCAGCCCCCCACTGCTGACCTCGATCAGTGAGACGGTTGTTGCTTCGCGGAAACGTTCGACGCGGGCCTGCACCCCCGGACAAATCCCCAATGAGACAAATTCGCGCTGCAAACATAACACCGCGTCGGCGCTATCTTCAGCGGTGGGCACAAATTGCGGCGGTAACCACGAGAACCCCCCCGGCGTATACACGGCGCTCACTTCGCTGGCGGTGCGGGTCGCGCTGGCCGTTGGGTCGGTGGCGCAGAGCGCGTCATAGGTGTCGAACTCGGTCAGGGCGTCACGCGGCGGCACGGTGTCCAGCACGGGCACGCGGTCGAGGTCAGCCGCCCAGTTGATGGCGCTCTCAGCCGATACCCACACGCGCCCTTCACAACCAGCCCCTCCCGCAAACACACGCACCAACTCGCGCTCAAGGTCTTGCCCAACAGCCAGCACATTTTCTCTGGCTTCGATGCGGCATACGTTTGGCAGGTCAGGGTGATAGCGGGCGAGCAGGTCATCGGCAGCGGTGCCAGGGACGGTATCCGGGGGCGGCGCGGCGGTGTCACCATCCTGTGCATAGAGCGGGCCGGGTGTGGCGACCGCACCCAATGTCAATAACAGTGCAAAGCAGAGCAAAACAGCGGTACGCATAAGCATTTTTCCTTGTACAGGTTGTGCAAGTCGAAGCAGTTCACATGTTGTTTTCATCATAGTTGGGGGCGCGGTAAAAGGGAACACAGCGGCGAGGGGTCAGCGGCGCGGCGTGTGATGGACGTGTGGCAGGCGTGGGGCACGGGGCGGCCAATCAAAAGCACCCACTATCCGGGGGAGATAGTGGGCACCTCTGACCTATTCAGGGAGGGAGCTTTCATCATGCTTATCTATATATACACCCTTGCACCCAAACCTGCTCAGGGTATTTTCGCGATAAGTATTATTTTAATCTCCCATTAATGATATTCTACCCATCACCGAGCGGGGTAGCGTTCTGCAAAATCTGGATTTCGCCCTCGTTCGTGACCACAATCGTCAGCAGTAGACTCTCACCATCCGGAATGACGACACCCTCAACCGACGCTAACGGAATCAGCCCTTCGCTGGACACCACGTTAACATCGACCGTTTCGGCATTGACCATCAGTTCAAAGTGACCATCATTGTCACCCGCTGCACCGGGGAAGGATAGGCTCCCCACAAGGCGTTGATCGTTCAGCAGCACGTCAACCGCCGGGGCGTCGGGGATGGCATGGAAAACACCAATGCGCGCCTGTCCAGCTTCAACCGGTGAATAGTCTTCGATAAAGGATTGTAATGAGATGCTCTCATCCGCCAGCAAGCCCACCGCAACAAGGGTAATGCGTTGCGTTTCAGCTTCGACACTTACACTGAGGTCGTCTGCGGTGAAGACTGCCGCGCTGAGCGGTTCACCATCTGGCACCAGCGCCACACTCAGCGGGCCGGCAGGCAATAACAACCACGGCGTATAGTCGCGGAAGCTGGCGGCAGTGTTCAACGGTACCTCGTTAATGTAGATGTCCACGGCTGGTGCATCTGCAACCATATGCCCCACACGCACACTGATGAACAGCGGGCCGGTCGGTTCGGCGGGGGGTGGTGCAACCGCGTCATCATCGGTGGCCGTATCGCTATCATCGGCTGCATCGTCAGCGTCGTCGGTGTCAGTGGTGGCTGTATCATCAGCGGGCGGGGTGTCGTCTGTATCGGTGTCCGCATCCGCATCAGTGGCATCATCGGTTGGTGTGTCGGTGGCAGTGTCATCATCTTCTGTCGGGGTTGCGTCTTCATCCACATCATCAGCGGGGGTGTCATCGTTTGGCGTGTCGGTGGTATCAGCGGCGGCCGCTTGCGGAATCGTCGTCGTCTCTATAATCAGTTGCGGGCTGGCGATGGGGCCCACAGCCGCGATAAAAGTACTGGTACCTGGCTCAAAGGTGACGCTGCCCAGATCAAAGAGCGTGGTGTCGGTGTTATCGCCCTCCAAACGCAGATCGCTGTAGGTGTCGGCGGGCACATTGAGCGTAAAATGCCCGTCATTATCGTCCTGTGTACCGGGATAGGCCAGACTGTTGACCAGTACACGCTCACCGTTGATGAGGTCCACGGCTGGTGCCCGTTCGAAGGCATGGAACAGTTCAAGCCGGGCTTCGTCAGTGGGGGTGTAGTTTTCAATAATCACGGACGCCGCGAGCGTATCGCGTTCGAGCGAACCCCGTGCGATGATGGTCAGGCGCACATCCGGGCTGTTGACAAATAAGCTGACATCATCGGCAGTGAAAACGGCGTTTTCTAGCACATCCCCGGCCGCCGCCACAGCGACGTCAACCTCGGCTTCTTCGACCGTCTGCCAGGCCGCGACCTCGCCAAACGCGACGTTCTGGAACGCCACCTGCCCATCAACATAGACATCAACGGGCGGCGCATCGGGAACAAGATGCACAAAGCGCAGCTCAACGGGGTCGTCAAATTGGGCCGCCGCCGGGGCCGGTACCAGCAGCCACGCCAGCGCCACTAGACTGACAAACAAAGCAAATTTGCGGGACATACAGCCATTCCTTTTTGGTTGTCTAAATGCAGATTGTTCAGCGTCAATTGTTGGGCGTAATTATGGCATGGTTTGGCAAGAATGCAATTGTACCCCGGGGGCAGGCGTTGGCCCGCGCTTGATCTTGCCCCGACACAGTTGCACAATAGAGATGGTTAAAGCTCATTAACGCCTTTTTGGGAGAAGGTCAAAATCGCTGTGAAACCTGACGTGGTGACGATAGCAGTTGCTGGCGGCACAGCCTCTGGCAAGACGACGATTTCCACCGCCATTCTGCAACAGGTCGGTGAACACAACATGGTTCACCTGTTGCACGACTCCTACTATAAATCCTGGCAAGACCTCGCTGAAGCCCACCAGAACAGCCCGCACGACATCAACTTCGACCACCCCAACAGCCTTGACACCACCATGATGATCGAACATATCAAGCGCTTGCAGGCATGGGAACCGATCGAAGTACCGACCTATGATTTCGTCGCCAACGAACGCCTGCCTGATACGATCCATGTGAAACCGCGCCCGGTGGTGTTGGTAGAAGGCATCCTCGTGCTGGTCGATAAGGAACTGCGCGACCTGTTCGACATGAAGATTTTCGTGGATACTGACGCCGATTTGCGGTTCATCCGGCGTTTACAGCGCGACCTTTCCGAGCGTGGCCGCACGGTCGAATCTGTGATTGAGCAGTACTATGCCACTGTGCGCCCCATGCATAATATTTTTGTAGAGCCGTCCAAACGTCACGCCGATATTGTCGTTCCGCGCGGGGGACGTAACGCCGTTGCCATTGCCATGATCGCGGACCGTCTGCGCTGGATCTTGCACCTCAACAATATCGACACACGTCCCGAACCTGGCGACGTGTGAGGCGGTCAGGGCTGAATTGTCAGTAAATTGTCAAAATAAATTAAATTAACCGCAATCAAACTATACTTAATGCTATAGTTTTTGTATCAATTGCACAAATGGCACGGTTACACCTATCCAGTTGAGAAACTACGGTGTGTACCCGTCAGGTTGACCAATTTTCTCATGTGGGGACATGGATGCAACAGTAATTTCCAGATAGACAACATTGGGAGCATTCACACTTATGGCTACCTACACCCTACTCGATTGTCTCCGACTGCTGAAACCACCAGCCGAGCCATATGATTATGTGGCGTTCAAAGCGCAACGTGAGCGCGCCGTAGCAATGCTACACAGGAACGGCTGGCTACATAGCGGTAGTCTTGCCGGGCGAGACTTGCGTGGCTTATCGTTCACCGGGCTGGACCTGAGTCAGGCTGATTTACGCTACGTCGATCTGCGTGGCGCTGATTTCGTGAAGACGATTCTACGTTATGCTGCGCTCGACGGGGCTAAGTTAGTGGGATGCAGCCTGCACGGGGCCGAACTCAGAGGGGTGTCCCTACACCGCGCCGACCTCTCCCACACCAACCTGACCAATACCGATTTACACGATGCCGTATTCGAAGAAACCACGCTGGAATACACCCTATTCAACGCCGCCCGGCTTGGAAACACCAGTTTTCGCAACGTGTCGCTGCGAACTGCACAGCAACTTCACACTGTACGTGGCGATATACCCGGCTGGTTAGATGACGACACGCTGCTGTTGAACCCGGCGCTTTCCCCTGAGTTTCTGCAAGCGATGGGGTGGACGGTAGAGGAAATAGCCGCGTTCCAGAGTTCAGCTCGAACGCCATAAGACACAAGTTGATACAACAGGGGACGAGGTGTTACTTGTCCCACCCACACCACCCCGATCCCCTCGTAGTTAAATTCCACTACACGTTCCCTTCAATAATCTGCTCAGGTTTGTAATAACATCGAAACCGGTTAGGGTTTTGTTGCAAGCGTTGTTTCACGACCCTGAATGTTGTAACCTGAATAATGAACAAATGTTCTGTATAGTCGATGCAGAGCGTGTAACATAACAAATTTGGGCGACACCACGCCATCAATCTAGCGAAACAGTTGGTGTAAAAACTCCCAAAACCTATCGACTTTCAGTCATTTGTGTCCAGAGCATTTTCTATTCATGAGCGCTGTGTTACTCTTGGAGAAAATCAAGTAGCCCCCCACTTTTCTGGAAAGGGTACACCGCACCATGATTACCATCACCATTGGGAACGAAAAAGGCGGCGTCGGCAAGACAACTACAGCCGTAACGCTTGCAGCGGGCTTAGCTGCCCGTGGACGCCGTGTGCTGTTAATTGATGCCGATGCACAGGGGCACGCCACCCGCGCGCTTGGTCTGCAAAAAGCACCATCGTTGTACAACTGGCTGGTGCGGGGCGCAGACTTACAAAATGTGCTGCATGCTGTTCCTCCCGACCGTTATGGTGGGGATGGCAAGCCGAACTTTTTCATTATTCCTTCCAATGTCGAAACGCGCAACATTGCCAACTCTATCAGCGATGCTTACGCGGTAGCAGATGCTCTAGAACCTTTACAACCGATATTTGATTACGTATTTATTGACACTAGCCCCACACCGAGTTTGCTGCATGGTGCAATCTATCTGGCTACGGATTACATGTTGTACCCGACTTTGTGCGAGTACTGGTCATTTGATGGACTGGCGGAGAGCATGAGTCGCAAAGATGCGGTGCGCAACGTGCATGAAGTCAAAACACTGGGAATACTACCCTATCGGGTTCGCTTGCAAACGCTCGAGCATTCCGAGAACCTCGCAAATTTGCAGGAGCAATTTGGCAACCTGGTGTGGGAGCCGATTCCCGATTCCATTGTATGGGCAGAAGCCGCTGCGTTTCAGTTACCCGTCTTCGTTCATGCACCAGACCACAGTGCCGCCAAATTAGCGATGCGTTTGGTTGATCGTATTGATGCATTATTCAAGGGGGGTGAACGCTCATGAGTTCCCGACGTCGCCGCAGCCGTGACAAAGCCACACAAGCCGATGCCTTCAACCAGGAATCGAACGACAGTAACGCAGATGCTGGCAACCTCGAAGACTTTGCCAATATGCTTTATAGCAGTGGTATTGGCGAGGAACTCCGCAAAGCTGACAGCACGCCAGCGCGTGTGAAGAAAATACCGCTCGAAAAAATCATCCCCGACCCGGTTCAGGCACGCCGTGTGATGCCACACTTCATTCGCCGCAAGTGGATCCAGAACCCCGGTGCGGTTGTGGAAGTTCTCAACGAATGGCTAACACGCGCTGACACGGAAGCTGAACGTCTGGGCCGCCCTCCGATTGATGTACCAGCGCTTCTGGCACGCGATCCCGACAATCCGAACATCTACATTGATGACGACGAAGCAAAAGAAATGGGTCCGGTCGAAGCCAGCTTCCGCGCGATGGTTGGGCTTGCGGCAAGCATTCGCCATCATGGGTTGGCCAATCCGATTACGGTCGTTCCACATGGCAATACCTTCCAACTTGAAACAGGTGAACGCCGTCTGCTGGCATACAACTTGTTGCACTCTTTGCCACAAGAAGTCTCCGAAGCAACGTTCGAGACCATTCCGGCACGTGTGGTCGAGAGTAAATCCCTATGGCGACAGGCCGCCGAAAACGGTGCGCGCCAGAACCTGAACGCTATCAGTCTCGCCCGTCAACTCGCCTTGCTACTGATGGATGTCTACAAAGACAAGCATACTTTCGCCTTAGCGAACGACATGCCCGACCGCGACTGGTACGCGCAGGTGTACGACAGTAAGCAATTCCCGGTACCCTATGGTCGCGCTGCTGAACTTGCTGCTGCGGTAGGGTTGAAGTCCGGCAACCAGATTCGCCAGTATCGCGCCCTGTTGGATTTACCTGAAACCGTGTGGCTACTCGCGGACAACTTCAACTGGACCGAGTACAAAATCCGCCAGATGCGTACCGATGCGAAAAAGATCGCCAGACGTATCCACACCGAACGCGAAGAAAACGCGCTCATTACACTGGCACGTTACGAAGGTGGACAGAGTGCCGGGTTGCCTGCGGAGTACGAAGCGGTACTTGGCAAACGTTTCCCTAAAAAGGGTACAGAGCAGCCTCCCGCAGCAAATGAAACCTCCGCGCCAGGCGATGAGGAGCGTACCGACGGACGCACCATCGCACGTGGATTACCCTGCACGGTGCAAGTTGTCGATGTTCCTGAGACACTGCTGACATTGCAAGTAGATGATCCTGAAGTGCTGAACCTGCTGCAAAGTGGGGAGCGTATCACCATTTCGATTAAGCGCAGCAAGGGGCAAGACTGGTAGCAGGTGCCGGATGCGTTACGGTCGTAACGATTTTGCACTGAGTGGTGACAAATGACCCATGCTGAAAAATTCAGAATTCAAATGGATTGCTTTCACTCCCTAGAAGATTCCATAGAAGACTATATATAAATTCAGTTCAACAACGCTGCCGTTTAGTGCGGCATACATAGTGCGGCATACATAGTGCGTCACAAATTGGCAAATATGAGCCTCACCACAGACACTCTCGGCTCAAATCGTTACGACCGTAACGCATCACCAGTAACCCTTCTAAAACCCCAACAAGACCATCACACAACACAGACTACTGACAAATAGCGACACCTATTCTGGTAAATCGCACAAGCCACATCATTGAACACAAAAGAAAATCCTCTTGAATAAATAAAAACAAGTCTTCACAAAAGCGTTTTGGGCTGACACTGACACTGACACTGACACTGATACTGACACATAGGTACAGCCCACGTGGGGACGGTTAACCGCCACGCGCTTGTAAAGGCGATGCTTGTGTGCGCGCACCCCATTTATGCGGCTTCTCATTGGTTTACCCATTAACAACGCCCAATCCAAAAGTGAAAACAGGATAAATCTACTCATGACCTCCAAAACCCGTCGCGACGAACTACTCGACTTTGTCATCCAATATGCCCGTGAGAAAAACGGTCCCACGCCCACCATCCGTGAAATTGCGGAATACTTCCGCCTCTCATATAGCACAATTTATGACCATGTACAGCACCTTATCCGCGAAGAGCGTCTCGACTGGATTGATGGCAAATTGGTTATTCCCGGCGGTCGGTGGATCGCGCCAAATAAGGGCACCCATAACACAGGGAATTGATAAATGGCAAATCTGAGGACCCGTGAACAGCACAACCCGCGTCAGAGTGTTAGGGGATGATCGCCTGAAATGTGCAACGGAAGATGTGTTGTTCAGTGTGAGTCCACGCCACGCTCTCGAATTCTATCAATACCAGGTTTATCCACCAGACCCTGAATGATGTGAAGCAGATGTGAAACAACAATAGAGTTCTATTGTAATCTACGCGAACATATTGAGCAGCTTCGGGCAAGGCGGGGTAGGGCGAAAACCGGGTTATGTTACATAATCTGGTGATTCAAGCGGTCTTATGTTACAAGACGACTCCTGGCAATTCCACCGCTTATAGAGTACACTCTCCACGGTTAGCGCACCACGCTGCCAACCCCGCACTGTACTCGCTCATAAACAAGGGCACCTGGCATGAAAACTGGCTACATCCATCGCATTCTCGAACGCTTCCGCAACAGTCTCTCCGCGCTGACCAAAAACCGTGAACGCCTTGAATCGCGCCTACAACGCCTCTTCGATGCCTTGACCGAACGTGGGTTTCGTGTCACCACCAGCACCGACGCGCTGCTTTCTGAAATACGCGACACTGAACGACGCATCAACGAGGCCAGCACAAATTTGCTGTGGTTGCTGGATCAATCCACCGAGTTGACACGTGTTGCGTCGTTGATTACATCCTCGCTGCAACTGAAACAGGTGCTGGAAGAAGTGATGGATACCGTCATCATGCTGACCAGCGCCGAACGCGCCTATATCATGCTCCGCGACCCCGACACGGGCGAAATGTTCATTGAATCGGCTCGCAACTGGGAACGTGAATCCATCAGCGAAGAGGAGGTCGTCTTCTCGCGACAAGTCGTCAGTTTAGCGATTGAACGCGGTGAATCCATCACCACAGCCAATGCCGCCGACGATGAACGCTTTGAAGGAGCCGAAAGCATCATATCGCATAATCTACGCTCCATTCTCTGTGTGCCACTCCACTATCACGGTGAAATCACAGGTGTACTCTATGCCGATAACCCCATCCAGCGCGGCATCTTCCGGCCCGATAGCTTGCCGATTATGGAGGCCTTCGCCCAGCAAACCGCCATTGCCATCGAAAACGCACGGCTCTACCACCGCCTCGAAACGCTTAACGTTCAATTGGAAGAAGCAAACCGCCTGAAGTCTGAATTTCTGGGTGTGGTCAGCCACGAGATGAAGACGCCATTTTCCAACATCGGATTCGCGCTGGAAGTCTTCCCACGCTATGGCATGGACAACCTGCCCGACGAGCAACGCGAGGTCTGGGATGACCTTGTGCGCGGCGTTAAACAGGCCGAATCGCTCGTCAGCGGGCTGGTCGCCTATGCCGGGTTGCTGAGCAAACAGGGTACGCTTAACCATAGGGTGATTGATGTCGCGACCCTGTTAGATGATGTGTTGCTGGATGTGAAGGCACTCGCGGGGCGGCGCAACATCGCGGTCTCGTTACAGCTTGCCAGCCGGCCTGTGAAAGCTGTGGTAGACCCCGAACGCTTCAGCGAAGCCCTGTTCCACCTTGTGCAAAATGGCGTGCAATATAATAACGATGGCGGCTTTGTCCAGATCCGTGCCGGGGTGCATCGTGGCTGGCTGACCATTCAGGTGAAGGACAATGGCCCGGGTATCCCTCTCGAAGATCAGGACCGTATCTGGCTAGCTTTCGAGCAAATGTCCGATGCAGTCAAGCGTGGCATAGAGGGTTTGGGCATCGGCCTGCCGCTGGTGCGCTACGTCGCCCAGGCCCACGGCGGGACTGCCACCGTCGAAAGCGCCCCCGGTCAGGGCAGCACCTTCACACTCAACATTCCCGCGCTCCGCTGATTAATACTCACCATCAAGCCTGCATGGGCCCCCGGGCCGGAACCTGCTACACTGACCATTCGCGGAGCAAAGGAGCTGCCACACGTTATGGATATTACGCTCGTCATTCTGCTGATCGTCATTGTTGCGGTACTCGTCTCAATGGTCGGGTTTTTCGCCCGCCTTGCCTATCGCAAAGACACACGCCGCCTCGCCAAACAGTTGAACCTCAAAATCGGGTTCTTTGGCGGCATAACCGGTACCTATCGCGACTACGACGTGACCATTGAGCCCGGCACTCCGCTGCGCATTCTGGTGCATTACCGCCCGCCGTATGTCTCCCCACAAATTATGGACATCAACCTGTGGCTCTTGCGCAAAGGGCTGCCGCTGCCCTGGGACGCACCGACTTCTCCCGACGACCCCGAACCCTCGCCCAGCGAAAAACTCTCCGGTTTGGACCCCATCTTCGACCGCCAATTTGAAATCTGGAGTCGTCCGCCAGACTTCGGACAACAGGCTTTCAAACAACAGCAAAAAATCGGCAGCCGATTGGCCAAGTCGAACCTACAACATATCGAAGTGAACTGGTTGTTCACCGGGCTGTCGTGCCTCACTGACTTACGGGTGCGCGGGCTGGAAGCGGACATCTTGCAACGCAACCTCGATCTCGCTATTGACCTAGCCGAACTCATCCAACAAGAATCCACCGAGTACCTGATGACACACCCAACCGGAATGCCAATGTTTTGAGGGTAGGTGTATCATAAGAAAGCCCCTGTAAACAGCCATTGAGGACACCCGCACCCACCCATGACCATCTTCTACCGCTTCATCCTTTTGCCCTCCGGGTTGCTACTGCTCGGCATGACGGCGGCCCTGTTCAGTGTCCGTGACGTCGATGCCAACACCGCACGCTACATCATCACCCGCGACAACGACAGCTACCTTGTGCGGGTGCAGGGACACATCGACCCCCTGCGTCGCCTTGACATGCGTGGCGAGGTCGTCGGCTGGGCAGGGACCACCCTCGTCTTCAGCGAAACATATAGCAACAGCGGCGAAGACTTCTTCAGCATTAACCCCATCAGCGGGCGGCGCGAGGTCATTTTCGTGACGCCGTTCGGTGTACCGCTCGGCCCCTCCTATGTTGACCATCCACGCACGGACGATTGGTTCATCGTCAGCAACCGCCTTCCCAACGGGCACCAGATCCTCGACCCGATGACCGGCCACGTTCACAGCCCGCCGCCAGTCGATGCGCAGGGCCGCGCAACCACACGCGGTAGACAGCACGTCAGTGTTGCGGGCAACCGCTTCATCTACTTCGTCACAGGCACCAATAACGAAACGTGGTTAATTGTTGCCGACGCAAACGGACACGTCATTTCAGATGCCCTTAGCTGGAACGTTGCCTTGCAGGGCACGCATCATGATTGGGTCTATCTAACCGTCCCGGTCGGTGATGAAGGACTGAACCAACACCTACTGCGCGTCAACATCTACAGCGGCGAAACTCAAGCACTTGACGCCCCGCCACAGCAGCGCTGGCAATTGACCGCAGTTGCACACCAACCGCAAACGCTCCTGTACATCGCGGGCGAGGACACCGTTTATCGCCTCGGGCCCAACTTTGACCTGCATCCGCTGGCCACAGGCGTTCGTCCCACCTTCAGCGTCGATGGCAACTGGCTCTATATACCCGACAACAACAATAATCTGGTGCGCGTGCCATTGGATGGCGGACTGGAAGATGTTCAACAGGTAGCGGAGGACGTCCTCGCCTTTCGTATGCCCTCCACAATGCCGACTGGTGAGTTGGTGTTTGTGCAGGACAACGGCGCGACTCAGCCGGTGAGCTACCACGCCATGCAACCCGACGGCAGCGGCTCGTATCAAATTGATGTGGACAACCTGCCGCGCGTGCCGACCACTGACCTTGACGCCAACGTCTGGCTAACACCGTACGGGCTGCTGGAAGACGACGTGCTGCACCTGTGGCTCCCGAGCTCATATTCAGCGGACATGTCCCGCGTGGCACTCTACGACGCCGAACAGCATCGCATCAACATCCACAACAGCGTGACCATGCAACGGCTTGAGTCATACCCCATGCCGCCGGGCACCGACGAGGGGCCGATGACCTCAATTCAGGTACGCTGGTTCGCAGTCGGGTTGGTCGTCAGCGCGATGACCGACCACGTGACCGGCACCTATGAACCGGCCACCTTCGTCTATGAACCAGAGCTAGACCACTGGCGTTACGCCGTAACGCATCTATACCCAGACACCCCGGAAGACGCGGCACTTTCCGACCCATTCACATTGCCGACGCTGGGTGTGTGGGGGCTGTTCGTCGGGGGCTTTGGAGTGGCGTTGGGCGCGCTAGGACGCCGCCTGTAACCCGACCACCACCGTATGATAGGTATTATCGTTGCCCTCAGCTACCACGCTGAGGCGGTCGTCGGGGTAGTCGGGGTGGTGTAAGCGGAACATCAGCGCATTGGCCGCACCGAGCGGGGTATGCGTGAAGTCACCGAACATCTCCATCAGTTCATCGCGGGCAATGGCCGCATAAAGTCGTATCCGCAGCGTGTGCGGGTGTGCATGGCGGCGTTCTTGCAGAATCTTCACCTCGGCAATCTCACCAAATTGCGGCTGCACCGTGACGTCACCCCCGTCTTTCTTGGTCGTTATGCCGATCTCATCGGCGAGGGCGTCAGCGTTCCAGCGCCGCGACAACAGAGCCTCACATAGCCAGATAATTGCGTCGTTCACGGGCATGTCGTCCTATTCGTTCGTCTCGAATTCGTCCACGGGCCGGCGGGTAGTTGGCCGTTGGCCCGACGCCGTAGATTGTAGCACGCTGCCTGAAAATTGCCGACTTCTTTATGCTTATTTAACGCCTGAGTCCATACGCAACCAGCACATCACATAACGCATCTTCCTCGCCAGGCACCTCCTCACGTCGATCATAGAGCCATTGCAAGCACTGCACCAACTGGTCATGCACAAAACCTCGGCTGGGGCGGTCAGCGCTGTAGGCCTGTGGTGCCGGGGATGGGGCCGGCTGGCCGTTGGTTAACGTTTGGCTACCCGTTGACGTCGCCTTATGAACAGATGTTTCGCTGATATGGTGCGCCGCTGCGGCCGCGGCCTGCTGGTCGGCCCGGTAGGCGTCGTCGGCCTCACGTTGGGCGAGTTCTTCCGCCGTGGCAAAGCGTTCTGTGCTGGCCACCTGCACCCGCAGAAAAACCTTGTAGCCTAGCATCATGTGCCGCTTCACCCATGCGGTCATCGCCTCCGGCTGATGGCGGTCGAGGCGGATGCGTTCACCGGAACTGCTTTCAAGGTAACGCCCAAATTCACGGTTAGCGGCCCACCGCGCTCGCAGGTTGGCGTAGAAACAGACATCCGTGGGAATCTTCGGGATCTGGAACGTTGCAAAGTTGGCGTCGGTGGTAATGCCGGTGCGTTTACGGACAGCGGAAAGGGTCTTGGGGTCAACGCCGATCTGCCGTGCGGCCTCTGCCCGGGCGATCTGGCGGCCACGCGGTCCATAGGTCGCCACCATTGACGCATAGAACAGGTCACGCATGTCACGCCCACAGTTGACGCGCAGATCATCAAGTAGGGGGGTGCTGGTTGCACAGGCCAGCGTGTGAAAGTCAAGCGTGACTTGCCATTCGGACACAGATGTTTCAATTGTCCGCTCCAGCGCATAGATTTCCTTGCGGGCCCGGGTGCGCAGGTCTTCCATAATGGTGTTGAAGGCAGCGGCGGCATCCTCGGCGGTCGTAGCGTCTACCCGTTCCGCAAACCATTCAGCTACAGCGACATCGGGTATTGTGTCGGCGTAGAGTGCCTCTCGAACGCGGCGTGCCATGACCCCTCTGAGCGTTGGCAACGCCTGCGCAAGCGGGACCGGGTACCACTCACGGCGCGGACGTCCGGTGCGTTTCGGTTGCGGCACCGCGTTTTTATCAGACTTTACCCCTTCACCTGTAAATTTAGAGCATTTTTCAGGGGGGCACTCTGATAAAAACCCCAATGCGACCAGTTGATCAAGTCCGCGCCGCAAGGAGCTATCAGAGAACTGATAGATGGTGCCCTGTTGCGCGTCTTTGAGTTGGGCCACGGTTAGCGGCTGCGTTTCTGCACCGTTTCGAACAACCGTGTGTATCAGTTCTAACACCGCAAGCGCGTTGGACTGGTCCTTCACGTAGCGTTTTCCCTGCGGCACGAGCTGGTGCATCCCGAGGATTGCTTCGCGCAATGTATCCGGGACACCCTGTGGCCACACGAAGACCTGTTCGCGGGGTAAGTAAGAGGTAATGCGTACACTGTCAACGGTGGCGATGGTCTCCTGGAGCCATTCGTCAGCACTGATGAACGGGCTTCGCTGCACCAACCAATCAGAGATGTCGTTGCTGCCGAGTGGCACCCGGCGCTCTAAGACGACCTTACGCGGAAACTCCGTACGGAGCGTTTGCATTACCCGGCGGGCGTTGCGATCACCGGCGTGGTCGTTATCATACATCACGACGATCCAGGCGGCCTTTTCTAACCGGGGAAGGAGCGGTGCAGGGATGGGCGCGGCTGCACTGCCCAGTGTAATCACATCAACGTGCTGACCCAATGCGCGGGCCAAATTGTCGCGGTCTTTCTCACCTTCGGTCAAAATGACCGGGCGCTCGGGGTCCGGGCAATCTGGCGCGGTGCGGTCACCATACCATGCTGTGCGGATGCTGCCACCGCGAGCCTGCATGTATTTCACGTCGAGCGGGTCGTGCCCCATCAGGGTTGCGAGGGCGTCGGGTTGGCCCTCGGCGTCAGTGTGCGGGCAACGCACTTTTAAGGCACGCAGGGTGCCATCAACGATCCACGGGTAGACGATTCCCGGTGGCAGCCAGGCATCTTTGCCAGCGGCGTCTTGCCAACCGAGTTTGCGCCAGCGTGCGTTATAGCCGAGGCCCCTTGCCGTGATGCTGTTTTGCGTGTATCCTAGCTCTATGAGGAACTGCACAACTTGTGGTGAGTTACACAGATCCTTTTGACACTTGCGGAGTACCTGCCTTGCGCGGGGCTCCCACCCCGGACGCGGTGTGGCAAACTGCGCGTCCACGGAGCGACGGGCCTTGTGGCGAGGCTGCGTCGCTTTTCCGTTGTGGGGGGCAGTCTCTGCGCCGAGGAAGTGCAGCGCTTTCTTGAAATTCATTCCCTCATAACGTTCTAAGAATGTGAAGTGGTCGCCACCGGGTCGGGTGTCGCCAAAGTCTTTGAAGCCATCGCGCCAGATGGTGAGCGATGCGGTGCGCTCCTGGCGGTCGGGTGCATGGTAAACCACATAGTCCTGAGAACGGCGTTGCGGCGGTCCCCAGAGCGATTCTACAAGGTCACGTAGGTCATGCCCTGCTTTAAGCGTAGCGGTGTCCAAAGGTGGCTTAAAATGTGCCATGATAGGACTGTACCTCCGTACACTAACCGGTCGATAGTGCAGTCCTGAAACCGATGGCCATGCGGTTTTTCGGTACCAATAAAAGGGAAAATTGGCACCCAAAACCCTTGTTTTGACGGGTAGAGTGTGGTACTATTTAAACATCTGAGACAACCTTTCTCGGTTTGCTCTTGGGTAGAGATTAGATACAGCATCTCTCTGTGTTTTGGTTGGTTTTGGTTTCGTGAGTGGACGTATCTTCCTTTGTGAAGAACTCTACTTCCTGGTTGTGATTCTGTTGACGAGTGTCGCCACAACTGACAAGCCAAGTTGGTTACCACTCTGAAGAACACACCGACAATCTAGTACCTCCAAACACGAAGATCCCGCCTAGGCTGCCCATACCTTTAAGGCGGGTTTTCTTTCGTTTATATCCACTTAGTGAATTAACTTAAGAAATCCATAGCCTTTTGCCACACTGAGGTAGGGTGACAACACTCGGCGCTGCGCATGTCGCTTGCCACAAGCCGCACACACGCACCACACCCCGAAGGGTGGTGTTGGACGAACGTTGATGTCGACGTGGTACTTCAACCAACGTGTCAATCTGTAACTACACTCTCGGTAGAATCATGACCAGGCGAGTTTGGCACAAAGGCCTTGCCAGGACAAGATATGCCACTCACGAAACCGAAACGACCAACTGCTTGAAAAACCAGCCAGTGCAGCTCCTCAACCCATATTATGAGGAACCACGGTTCAGAGTTTCTCTACCCAAGAGCAAACCGAAAAAGGTCAGTGCCTTTTCGGCGAACGCTCGATGTTATTCAATTGGTAAGTTACCACAGTCTCCGGCTCGCACTGCCCATAGTGCGTGGCATCGGTGTTACGACTGCATACCCGGCATTATAGCAGGCCGAAAATTAACAGTCAAACCAGCGCGGCGCTATGCAGCGAATGTTGCCTGCCGGCCTTGTTTGCACCGGGGTGGGGGAGGGCTGGCTCGAAGCATATTGCGTTGCTGAGCAACTCATCTTAACCTCATGTGTATTTTCGGCATAAATGGGACGAGGACAGTGTTCTGAGAGGGGGCGTTTTCGTTGTGACGTAACGGAGAATGTGCCCTTGCCTGCGTTGTTAAGGAATTGTAAAGATTGTGCAGGCCGTGTATAGACCTTTTTTTATGTTACACTGCTACCCCTTGCCCCACACCCTGACCTCGCCTAGAATACGCTGTCACGCATGGCCACAACACGCACGAAGGAGCAACACACCATGAGCCTCAAACTTGGCATTATCGGGCTGCCCAACGTCGGCAAATCAACGCTGTTCAACGCGCTGACCCGCCAGCAGCAGGCCGACGCCGCCAACTATCCCTTTTGCACGATCGAGCCCAATCAGGCGGTTGTCCCTGTGCCAGACGCGCGCCTCGACCGTTTGCAGGGCGTGCTGGACGTACCCAGAGCCATCCCTGCGACGGTGACCTTTGTGGACATCGCCGGGTTGGTGGAAGGGGCCAGCCGGAATGAAGGGCTTGGTAACCAGTTCCTCGGCAATATTCGCGATGTGGATGCGGTGCTGCATGTGGTGCGCTGCTTTGATGACCCCAACGTGGTGCATATCCGTGCCACACCAGAACCCCGTGCCGACATAGAGATTATCAACACTGAACTTGCGCTTGCCGACCTTGAACAGCTCGACCGCAAGCTGGAAAAGCTCGACCGTCAGATCAAAGGCGACCGTTCCTTGCAACCCCGCTATGAGAAGGGCCAGGCGTTGCGCGATCATCTGGCCACCGGAGCGCCGGCCACGCACTTTGCCGACTGGCAGCACCCCGAGGTCGTCGCGTTGAATGCTGAGTTGCGCTTTCTGTCTGCCAGGCCAGTCATTTATGCGGCCAACGTGGATGAAGACGGCCTCGCGACGGACAATGCATATGTGGCAACCACCCGGGACATCGCCAGTGCGCAGGGGGCCGAAGTGGTCAAGGTCTGCGCCCAGTTAGAGGCAGAGCTGTGGTCTTTGCCTGAAGATGAACAGCAGGCTTATCTCGAATTGGCTGGCATCGAAACCTCGGGCCTGGAACACGTCATCCAGCGTGGCTATCGTTTGCTCGGCCTGATCACCTATTTCAGCTTTAACGACGACGAGGTGCGGGCGTGGCCTATCCCGGCGGGGTACGATGCACCGCAGGCGGCCGGCGTCATCCACACCGATTTTCAGGAGCAATTCATCCGTGCCGAGGTTGTGCCGTACACCGCGTTTGTGGCACATGGCAGCCGGGCGGCGGTGCGTTCAGCGGGCGAAATGCGCGTCGAAGGCCGCGATTACACCGTGCAAGATGGCGACGTGATCTTGTTCAAGATATAGAGGGGTCGCTCCCGATGATGCGCAGGGTTCTCGCTCACGCGGACTTGAGTCCAGTGTGCGCGCACGACACCGGGCTAGCGACGTATTTCTAATGCGTCGTCAGCCCCTTATTCGCAAATGAGAGTACAGGTTGCGATTCATGCACGACTATTTTGATACAGATACTCGGTCACCAATCCGGCAACAGCTTGAATACACACGCCAGCGGCGGCGGTTGCAGTTCTTGCGCGCCCTGATTTTTGCCCTGTTGCCCTTTGCAATCACGGTTGGGGCAGTGATGTCCTACTACGCACGCGGCGAAGTTGCTGCTGACGCGCTGTTCATGCTGCCCATTGCTGGCATCGCAGCCCTGATCTTCACGCTGGACCCACACCACAACAGCTACCGCACCGCTGTACTCCTCATCGGCACCATCACGCTTGCCATCGCGCTCGTTGCGATCCCGGGCACGTCACTCGAAATCGTCTACTTCTACTATTTCGTCATTCCTGTGGTGCTGGCCAGTACGTTTCTGGATATCCGCGCCGCGTTGATTACGACCGTTGTTGTACTGGGTATCATTATCGGGTATGTCGTTGTCTTCGAAGAATATGAGAACAGCGTGGTTGCTGATGGGCCGGTGTCGTTCTTGTTGATTACGGTGCCGGCCGTGATTTTCGCCGCGTATTTCCGCAACCAGATTGAAGCCGACAACCACATGGAGCTGCAAGCTCAGCTTGACAACTACCTCAACCTCCTTGAAACGGCCTTCGATGGCTATGCGCTCTACGACGGGGCTAAGCTGATTAGCGTAAATTCTGGCTTTGCCCGGCTTGCTGGCGATGAAGCGGACGCACTGCGCGGAACGTCCCTGTGCGACTACTTCCCCGCTGACGCAGACATCGACGCCCGGCTGAGTGCGGCCCGGGACCGCAACGTGCAGCTTTCACGGGTGCTGTTCAAAGCTCACACCGGGCAGGTCCGCACTGTGGACATTGTTGCGCACCAGATGCACATTCTGGACCATACCCTGCGTTTCATTGCTCTACGCGATGTCACCGCACAGGTGGCCGCCGAAACGCGCAACATTGAAGAGTCTGTTGAACGTGAAACGGTGGGGCTGTTCCAACGTTTTATCGACGCGCTCTCGCATGACTTCCGCACGCCGCTTTCGGTGCTTAACATTTCGATACATCGTTCGAAAAAAAGCGAACACGCACCAGACGACATATCGAATCAGCTCGACATTATGCACGAGCAGGTGCAGCGGCTGACGCATATGGTCGAAGACATGCTGACGATGATCCGCTTAGATCGGCTGGCCACGATGTCGCTGTCGTGGGTGGACATTAACCATTTCATCCACACCCACCACGGCCAGTGGCAAGCAACCGCCGCTGCCCGCCAGCAGACGATTCTGCTTGACCTTGACGACACGTGCCCGCGTATCATCGGCAATGAACACCACCTGCTGACCGCGATTGACAAATTGCTGGAAAACGCCACGCGCTACTCTGACCCTGAGACGACGATCACCGTGAAAACGCAACACGACGACGCCTATGTGTGTCTCGAGATTCACGACAAGGGCATGGGCATTCCAGCGGAGCGCTTACCGACCATTTTCGACCGCCTTGTGCGTGCAGACCCGGCCCGCAATTCTCGCACGGGGGGGAGTGGGCTGGGCCTGTCCATCGTGAAGCGGATTGTGATGCTGCATGATGGGAAGGTTGATGTGGAGAGTGCGCCTGGCGAGGGGAGCATGTTCCGGGTGTGTTTGCCGCGTCCGGGGGCGGCGACGGTCGAAGCGCTGGGCACGCCCGGTCAACCGCGGAGCGGTCACGATGAGACCGTGTAATACCAGGTTGGGGTCATCACTATACAAAAAATGGGCAGGTATGTCTTCCTGCGGAAGCCAACACAGTCCCTACAAACCCGTATCGGCAAGCCGAAAACCTGCCGTAGGGGAGGTTGACGTCGCAGACGGCATACCCTCCCGCTGAACTAACGTTGCGAACCTGGTATAAGGTGGCAAAATCCGGTCCCCGCAATCCGCCTGTATCCCCGGGGCCAGAGGCAAACGTAAAATATCTGTAAAACCTCCACATCACCCACAACCGCCCACACATTGTCGCGTAGAATGCAGTAACCGATAACATAATGCTGCAAAGGACACGACATGCAAACGGTACTGACATTCGGGAAACGTTTTATACTGATTGGGGGCGGGTTGCTGCTCGGCTTGGTTTGTGTGGGGCTGGTGGTTGCAACGGTGCAATATCACGATGTGCAGGCCCAGGTCGCAGACGATGACCGCGTGACGATTCGCGTTGATGGGCGCGACCGCACTTTCTACGTCCACACCCCGCCGGGCCACGCTGCCCTCACTGCTGATGATGCCGGGTTGCCGCTGCTGATTGGCTTGCATGGCGGGGGTGGCTCTGCGGCGGGCTTTGCCGGGAAGACTGAATTTTCTGACCTTGCCGATGAGATGGGCGCGGTCGTCGTCTATGCCAACGGCACCAACCGCCTGCCGCGTGTGGAACGCCTGCTGACGTGGAATTCTGGCAATTGCTGCGCCTATGCCCAACGCGAAGATGTGGACGACATCGCCTTTCTGGATGCGCTGCTGGATTACGTGCTGGACACCTACGCCGTAGACCCCAACCGCGTCTTTGTGACCGGGCATTCGAACGGCGGCATGATGAGCTTTCGCGCAGCTTGTGAACTCTCCGACCGCCTTGCGGGGATTGCCCCTGTCGCTGGTGCGCTCAACGCTGAGCCCTGCACCCCGACCGACCCGGTTAGTGTGTTGATGATCCACGGCACCGCCGACGACCACGTGTTATATGAGGGTGGTGAACCGCTTGAATCGGTGGGCAACGCAGGGGATCGCAGCGATACCTCGGTGGCAGATGGGCGTGATTTCTGGGTGCAGCATAATCAGTGCGCGGGCGAGAGCGTCTTGCACACCGATGGCGACGTTCAGACCGAAGTCTTTGCCGATTGTGACGCGGGTGTGACCGTGCAGGTGGTGACGCTGGTCGGTGGGGGGCACGCCTGGCCGGGCAGTGATCCACGCGATAGCTTTTCGGACCCACCTTTTGCAGACTATGACGCCAGCGCCGCGATTATGACCTTTGTGGTGGGTGGGGCCGAATAACGTCTACAAACGCCGGGCCAGTCGCCGCGCCACCCAGAGACAGACGGCCATCAGCGCATAGGGGGCCAGCACCAGCAGCGGCAATTGGCCCCAGAACAGCCACGTTGCCCCGGCCCCGGGAGCGCTCAGCAACAGGGCCCGCACCAGCAAAAACAACCCGCCGAGTGTCAACGCCAGCGCCAGCAACGGGACAGCGGTAGTGCTGATGATCGGGCCCCGATAGCGCAACGCCAGCACCACGCCCACCGCTGCCACGCCACCACATAACCCCGCCAGTTGCACGGGCAACAGCAGCCACAGCAACAACAATGCGCCGACGTCGGCTGCGGGGTTGGCCCGCATTTCGAACCACACCGAGCCCAGCGCCGCCGAACTCAACACCAGCGCCAGCAACCACGCCGCGCCACGCACCCGGTACAGGCCGGCATAAAAATAAGCGTCGATGAGGTCACGGTTGGAAAGGTTGGTCATGGCGACGGACAGATAATGCCCGCTGTTGATGTCTTCTGTCATTAAACGCGCGGCCGCGGCTGCTGCGAGAAACGGCACGGCCACCGTCAACACTACGGCGGTACCCATCAGCACCAGCCACAATTGATAGGCCAGCGCCGAACCGGCCAGCCACACCAGCAGCAGCAGACACACCCCCACAATGGCCCATGGCAACATGTTCGTCCAGCGCCCGGCGGCGTTGAGTAGCCCGGGGCGGCCTTTGAGTTCGCGCAGGTGGGGGTTGGGGTGGGGGTCAGCGGGAAGCATGGGTGTGTGATCGGTAGGTGTCGGCTTGCTGCATTCGGTGTACCGTTACCTGTCGGCGTGAGGGTGTTTGATATATTTATCTGGCGACGTGCGCTGGCGGGCCGTTTTCCCCCGTCCTGGTGCAAAACTCGACAATGCCATTTTCCCCCGCGCTAATGGTTTTTCGAAAATTAAGCGGTAGTACCGACCGAACGCGTTGCCTTTAGGCTTGTGCGTTCGCCTGACTTGATAGCGCCGTCGTTTACGGCGGCGAAAAGGGCATGCTACCGACGTTTCCCCCGCGCTAAAGCACGGGGCTATGCAAGTCTTGTGCGTGAACAGCCCTGAAGGGCGCTCACGCAATGGGATGCTGGACATTACCCAATCAAATTTACCAAACCCATAAGCACGGGGCTATGCAAGTGGTACTCGCGGACAGGGCTAAAGCCCACCCGCGCGGTAAAGGTCGCGTCACGATGCGGAAAACGGGGCCCCGCCTCTCGATCAGGCGGACTTTAGTCCAGTCTGAGCGCCACACCATGCTAGCCCCGTACTTCAGTGCGGGGCCTGAAAGGATGGTGGTGCAGAACCAGCAGGGCGGGGAAAACCCAACGGCCTTACATCAGGAAATAGAACGCGGCCATGCTCGCGGTCAGCAGGGCAAAGAGAAGTTCGAAGACGATAGCCAGACACTGTTGATCGATCTCATTCATCAGAGCGTTGTCCTTAAAAATTTTAAAACCATACACATTACCATTTAGTATACGGTGTGTGCCGCGCTGCGCAAAGCCCCTGAAATTGGTGGGTCTTTTCTTCACAAAAGTCGCCACGTTGCTTGCATTGATGGTGAAAACCCGTCATAATCAGAAACAAACTCTAACAAAATTCAAATCAATATTGAAACATTGACCTTCAGTATATAACACATAAGCGCTTTATCCGACTGACCGCTGAGTTATGGGAAATCCGTTGAAACCTCAAAATATGACGCCTCCGGCATCCAATCGTCTTTCGCTTTACCAGACAGTACTGGCTGCTGTTGGTGACAATAACCCGGTGATGTCATTGACCAAGGCGACGCTGGTGCATCTTTCGCACACCCTCGAGGACATTGTGCTGACGCAACGCTTGCCGGCGTTGATCTTCACGGGTTTTCAAGAGTCAACCTACTGGCGCAAAGAAACGGAGCGCTACGAAAAACTGGCGACGGTGGCCAAGCAGGTCTGCATTTTTGCCGGCCGCGCCCTGCCAGACGACAGCCCCGCCCACGCCCTACAGGTCACGCTTGACGACGACGACCCCGTTCGCCAGGAATGGTTTCTGGCCATCCTCTCCGGGCAGTTTTCGGTGGTGCTGTCCGGGCTAGATCAAGAAGACGTCGGCGTCGTCACCAGCGAGTCCTATCGCCGTTTTGAGACGATCTGGAGCTTTGAGCCGCATCTGGTCGCCGTGGCGCTTGATGCAGTCGAAGGCTTGCTTGATCGTTATCGACCCCAAATGGCCAGCGAGCTGCGCGAGGCCCGCACATCCTACCCCTTGCGCCCGCCGGATGCTGGCATTCTCAGCCACTTTACGTCTGAACTGATCCGCTTCGAAGAACGGCTCAACCAGCAATTGCGCGCGGCGGCGGTGTCTTTGAGCGAAAGTGAAGCCTTGTTGCGCATGGTGGTTGTCAGTGCCCCTGTGATACTGATCGCGACCGATGCACGCGGCGTGGTGACGTTCTTTGACTGGCATGGTATCCCGCAATTGAAGCGCGTCGCGGAGCCCGTCGTCGGCCAACAGATTGCGCACTTAAGCGACGATCTGCCCAACATTGACACCATTCACCAACAGGCCCTGCAAGGCAACCGCGCCCAGCTTCAGACCCAAACCCCGACCGGGATTAGCGTCGAAATTCATACTGCGCCGGTGCGCGACAGTGATGGGCAGGTCAGGGGGGCGGTGGTCGTGCTGGTTGATGTCACGGAACAGATGATGGCCGACGAGTCCCGCCGCTACCAGGAACGCACACTGGCGTTGCTTGAACATG
This sequence comes from Anaerolineae bacterium, assembly GCA_034437655.1. Taxonomy (GTDB): domain Bacteria; phylum Chloroflexota; class Anaerolineae; order Aggregatilineales; family J027; genus J027. The sequence continues at coordinate 1,076 of DAOTTU010000025.1, read as the reverse complement.
AACGCGAACTCTCGCGCACCAAAGACCGCATTATGCGGATTGTCTCGCATGAGTTCCGCAATCCACTGGCCACGATCAGCACCACGGCGGACCTATTGGACAGGTTTTCTGACACGTTGAGCCCGGTTGAACGGCAGATGTACTTACGCAAGATTCAGCAGCAGGTGTTGCGCCTGAAGGACATGGTGCAAGATGTGGCGCTGATTCTGCGCAGTTCGCAAAACGCGCTCACGGTCGAGCTTGAAGCGGTTGCGCTACGCACTGAGCTGGAAGACATCATCGCTGAACAGCGCGAGTACACCAGCACGGCACACCTCATCCGGCTGGACTATCAGCTTGACAATGACACGATTGAAACTGATGTGCGTATTCTGCGCCGCATCGTGACCAATCTGATTTCCAACGCCGCCAAATACTCGCCCGCCGAAAGCCCGATTAACCTGAACGTGCGCCCATCACGGGGTTGGGTGCTGCTGGCGGTGCAAGATTATGGTATCGGCATTCCGCGTCATCAGCTTGGCGCGATATTTGAGCCATTTGTGCGGGCAGAAAACATCGGGAATGCGTCTGGCATTGGGCTGGGGATGACTATCATCCGTGATTCGGTGACTGCGTTGGGCGGCACCGTGTCGATCCAGTCCACAGAGAATGAGGGCACAACCGTGTCGGTGTTGCTGCCGCGCAAAGCCCCACGCGGGGGGTAACTCACGCGGTCGGGTATCGCCGCCAACCCCATGCGTCCAGTCGTCAGCAACGGACAGTTTAATGCAAAAGCCCTGCCGATGCCTGATACCAGGTTCGCGACAGTTCTGTGGGAGGGTATGCCGTCTGCGCCGTCAACACCTCCCTTACAGCAGATTTTCGACTGGATGATACGGTTTTGTAGGGACTGTGTTGGCTTCCGCAGGAAGACATACCTGTCCATATTTCTGGTTAGTGATGCCCCGAACCTATTATGAAGGACTTTTGCAAAGTTGGCAACCTAACTCAGGGGTCTGGTAATTGTGGTGAGGTAATGGCCAGCATCCCATTGCGGGAGCGCCCTTCAGGGCTGTTCACGCACCAGACTTGCATAG
>DAOTTU010000024.1:0-49187 GCA_034437655.1 Anaerolineae bacterium | reverse complement strand
GTTTTTGGGAAGCCGACCAAATCCAAATCCAGTGCAGTGCTTAACCGATGTGGACGTGGCGTTTATTCCGGCAACGATCGTCACTGAGGTATTGCGTCAACAGCCCCGCTTTGGCCTTGTTCTGGATAATCTGGTCACTGAACGTCTTTCTTTTCAAAGCACTTACCAGCACTCCAATGGACAATTAACCTAGGATCGATAGCGGATAATGGGGTTAGGAGGTCAGCTACCTTTTTTCCAGCGTCATGACTCGTTTTTCAAGCAGCAGATAGCCCTCCACCAGTCCGCTTTCAACTACCCTACTGAATTAGGACAAGGCCACAGTCCCCCTGCACTATACATACATGCGGGAGGACTGTTCGGTTGTGCTACACGTAAATTGCAGGTCTCGTTAACGCTTTATTCCATTGGTGCCTGACGTTGATAGACACGGATGTAGTCGATTGTGTATGTCTGTGGGAAGACGGTGGTTTCGTCCGGGTAGCCGGGCCAATTGCCCCCCACTGCCAGATTCATCAGCAGGAAGAAGTCATCATTAAAGACGTATTCACGGTTCAAGCCTTCAGGGGTGAATTCGAAGTAGAGTTCGCCATCAACGTACCAACGAATCACGTCCGGTTCCCATTCGATGCTGTAGACGTAGAAGTCGTCACTGAAGTTTTCCTCAATGCTGAAGGAGCGCCCACGCCCCGCCGCGCCAGAGTAGCCCGGACCGTGTACGGTACCGTGAACTGTGCTGCGTTCACGCCCGATGTTTTCCATAATGTCGATTTCACCAGATTCGGGCCAGACAACGTCGGGGAAGTCTGCACCGAGCATCCAGAACGCCGGCCAGATACCCTGACCGAACGGAATCTGGGCCCGCATTTCCACGCGCCCAAACATGAACTCCACGCTGTCTTTGGTGATGCACCGCGCCGAGGAGTACAGGCATTCTCCATACCAGCAGTTAGAACCTTCAACAGTTTCTTCGCGAGCTTCAATCACCATCTGACCGTCGCCGTTGTGGAAGGCGTTACCGCTCTCGGTGTAATACTGGTGTTCGTTGTTACCCCAGCCCCAGCCGCCGACTTCGCAGGTCCAGAACTCAGGATTGGGCACGGTGTCAGCTTCGGCGTCAAATTCATCTGCCCAGATCAGCTCCCATTCACCATCCCACGGATAGGTTGCAATGGCGGCATCAGTGGCAGTCATCACATCGCCGGAAACCAGCGCGAGATCATCCAGATAAGCGGTCTGTGGTCCAGTGCCAGCCGGGAAGCCAAAGGCCAACCCGTGAACTTCTGTCAAGCCAAGGCCGTCATCGGGTGCGCCGCCGGGTTGCCAGTCGGTACGCCGCTGGAATTCACTGAAGGGGATCGTGAATGTCTGCCAGCCTTCATAGTCGTCGGTGATGTGGAAGAAGAAGCGTTCCGCCGAATCGGTTGTGGCATTTTCTTCACGGTTGTCGAAGATTTCCACCTGTACAACCGCACCCGTGTTGTTACCGTAGAGGTCGAACTGTACGCCATCATAGCTCGTCCAGTCCTGCGCCACCCAGACACCATCGTTGCCGGGTACCCATGAGAACCCACCAAAGGTCGCGATGTCATAGTTGATTTCGAGAGACAGGTCGCCACCACCTTCAGCCAATGACAACATCACGTTATCGGGTGTGTCGCCCCAGGCAATCAAGCCCAGTGCATTACCATCGGCGTCAGTCGTGGTTTCTGGCAGTGCGTCGAGATCGAAGTCGTTGAGGAGTTCGGTTTCCGTCACGACGAGGACTTCAGGATCCGGCGGCAATTCAACAGCCGGTTCTTCTTCTATTGCGACAGGATCAACTGCAATTGAGCCTTCACCCGTGACAAGGCTAAGGTTATCGAGGTAGGCAACCTGTGCGCCCACGCCGGACGGGAACTCAAAGGCCAGCCCGTGAACCTCGTTCAAGCCGAGGCCGTCATCGGGTGCGCCGCCGGGTTGCCAGTCAGTGCGCCGTTGGAAGGCACTGAATGGAATGGCAAATGTCTGCCAGCCTTCATAGTCATCTTCAATGAGGAAGAAGAACCGTTCAGCGGAATCAGCGGTGGTGTCAGTGGCACGGTTGTCAAAGAGCTGGACGCTGATGGTGCCGCCTGTGTTGTTACCATAGAGATCAAACTGTATACCGTCGTAACTCGTCCAGTCCTGCGCTTCCCAGACACCATCACCACCGGGCACCCATGAGAACCCGCCGAAAACAATGATGTCGTAGCTGATTTCAAGGCCACGCTGGCTGTCGACTTCACCGACGCTCAGGGTTACGTTGCCGGGGGAATCACCCCACGCCACCAGACCCAGTTGGTTACCATCGTTGTCTTCGGTCACTTCTGGCACGGCATCAAACTCAAAGTCATTGAGTAGTGTGACTTCATCAACGACGAAGCCTGCACTTGCGGGGGCATCCCCTGTGGATGCTTCTTCAGTCACAATCGGGCGAGAGGATGCCGGAATCACAACACGGGGTGGAATGCCGGCCGCGCCGCCATAGATTTCGATCTGGTCAATGTAAGCGGTCTGTGCGCCCACGCCAGCCGGGAACCCAAAGGCAATCCCCGCTACCTCGTACAGGCCAAGCCCGTCTTCAAGTGCGCCACCGGGTTGGAAGTCAGTCCGACGCTGGAAGTCACTGAAGGGGATGTCGAAACGTTGCCAGCCGTCGTAGTCGTCGGTAATCTGGAAGGCAAAGCGTTCCGCTGAGTCACTGTTGAGTTCGGGGTTACGGTTATCAAAGATTTCGACTTGAACTGTGCCCCCCGTATTGTTGCCATACAGCCAGAAGCTAATGCCATCGTAGTCGCTCCAGTCCCACGCTGCCCAGCGATCATCCATCATAGGAACGTAAGAGAATCCACCGAACGCGCCAACATCATAGCTGGCCTGCAAGACAGTGTTGTCGCCATCCTGTTCAGGCAGTGCCAGATCACTGTCAGCCGGAACAAGTTCAAGCTGCACGTTGGGGGTGTCTCCCCACGCCACAAAGCCAAGGTTGTTGCCAAATTCATCCTGGCCAGCGGGCAATTCCTCAACCTCGAAATCGCTGATGGCGAAAGTCATGGTCATCGGTGCTTGAGTCGCTTCAGTCGTTAGGCCAAAGCCATATTCAAAGAGCGCACCCTCTTCGTTCGCAGGCGTCATCGGAGTTTGGTCAACGGAAGCTGGCCACGAGAAGGACAACTGACCCGTGAACGGTGCATAACCAAACAGCGTATCCGCCACACCCTGACCTTCGGTGCCGGGCAACCAGGCCGCAACGACAGCATCCCAGTTATCAATGTGGTCGGTAATCATCAGCGGACGCCCAGAAACAAGCACCACGACCACCTGATCAACGTGTGCTTGCAAATTTTCAATCGCAGCCAGATCAGTTTCGGAGAGTTGGAGGTCGGGGTCGTCGCCAATACCTTCAGCGTAGGGACGTTCACCGACAACGACAATACCAACGTCAGCACTCAGGTCGCCAAAATCACCGTCAGCGGCATATTCAACCGTGGCGCTATCAGCCACCGCGCCCTGAACACCTTCCAGGATGGTTGTACCGATGGTGATGTCACCAACGCCACCCTGCCATTCAATTGTCCAACCGCCAGACTGAATACCCACGTCGTCGGCTGCTTCGCCTGCAACCAGAATCGTCCCGGCGTCTGGTGAAAGCGGCAACAGACTGCCCTCATTCTTGAGCAGCACCTGCGATTCCTGAACAGCCTGGCGTGCAACAGCGCGGTGTTCACCCGAACCGATGGTGGGTTGCAGTTCTTCAACCGGATACGGGTCTTCAAAGAGGCCCATTTCGAACTTGGCGATCAAAATGCGGCGCACGGCGTCGTCAATGCGGCTCATGGGGATGTCGCCATTACTGATGGCTTGCTTCATGGTTTCGATAAAGCCGATATAGTCGTAGGGCACCATGTTGAGGTCAATACCAGCATTGATCGCAGCCACAACCGAGTCATAGTAATCGTCAGTAATCTGGTCGATACCCTGCCAGTCGGAGACGATAAAGCCTTCGTAGCCCAGTTCATTCCGCAAAACGTCGGTAATGAGGTACTGCTGGCCGTGCATCTTGATGCCGCCCCAGCTTGTGTAAGAAATCATAATCGACTGTGCGCCGTTCTCAATCGCGTCAATGTATGGCGGCAGGTGGATCGCACGCAGCGTTTCTTCGTCAATGTCCGTGACGCCCTGGTCAATCTGGTAGTCGTTGGTCGTAGAAGTACCCCAGACTGCGCCGCCATCACCAACATAGTGCTTGGGTGTGGCCAGCATGGTTGTGGGCAGGCTCAGGTCTTCACCCTGCAAGCCGATCATACAGGCCGTAGCCAGTTCGGAAACCAGTTCGGTATCCTGCGCATAGGCTTCATAGGTGCGGCCCCAGCGGACATCCTGTGCAACTGCCAGCACAGGCGAATAGTTCCAGTAGATACCCGTTGCAACTGTTTCAAGCGCAGTGACACGGCAGATTTCTTGCACGAGGTCAGCGTTACGGGTCGCACCCAGTCCAATATTGTGCGGGAAGATCGTTGCACCGTAGAGGTTGCTGTGACCATGCACGGCGTCCACACCGTAAATCACCGGGATACCCAGACGGGTGTTGAGCGCAATATCTTGAATCGCGGTAACACGGTCCGCCCAGCCTTCAGTGGTGTTGTTGCCCTGCGGATAGCCACCGCCACCGCTAAGAATACCGCCGATGCTTTCGGCTGCAATATCGTCAAAGGGGATGCTGTTGATTTCAACGAGCGTCATCTGCCCGAGCTTTTCTTCGAGCGTCATACGCGCCATCAGGTCGATAACACGCGCTTCGGCAGGCAAACGCCCATTGAAGTACAACGCACTGCGGTCAACCTGTGGCAGCCCCGGGCCGGCATCTTCTTCACCACGCGACGGTGGTTCGGGGATGTCGTCGCGCCCAATTTCATAGAGAATCAGCGTGCCGAATAGGCTCGGATTCTGGTAAGACAGGTCGTTCGTGTCAGCCAATGACCAGATCAGCTTGGTATCTCGCGAGGTTTCACGTGCGCCGTTGAGGTGAACCTGGAACCCGACAGCGTTACCATGTGCCAGTTCAATGTTCCAGACATCGTTTTGTAACGGCACTGCGACTTCAACCAGATACCCATCCTCTGTCGCTTCTGCCGCGACAGTCGCATTGGCACTTGAGCCACGCACACCACTAATGATGGCTTCATCGGTCGGCAGGTCAATATTCAGCGCCGGGATGTTGATTTGCGCCACACCGTCAATGTAGGTACGCAGACCGAGATCGCCTGTTGCGTTAAGGTAGAACTCAATTGAGTCTTCGTTCCAGTAATCAGCGCCGTGTTCCCCACTGATGATGTTGCTATCCGTGACATCACCGAGGAAGTAGAGGAATTCGTCGTCAGCCGAGGCAGCGAACGACACTTCAGGGTCGCCACCATCGGACATGATGACACGCGGCACACCCTCCCAGTCGTCGGCATTACCATCGAGCGTAATGTCAACCGGGAACGGTGCAAAATAAGTCTGGCCGCCATCACCGCTGGGAGCTAGCGGGTCCTGGGCATTGAGTACCTGCCCCGAGCCAGCAAGTGCCAAAACGGTGACGATCAGTACTAAGCCAAGCAATAAAGAGAAACGTTTCATGGGTTTTTACTTACTCTCCTAAAGGTGTTTTCTGTTTGGTCTTCGATGCGATCCAATCACGATAAAACAATGCGCTCCGCTTGGGGGTGCGCTGAAGGGTTTCAAAGTCAACATGCACAATCCCAAAGCGCCGCTCATAGCCAAACGCCCACTCAAAGTTATCGAGCAAGCTCCAGACATAGTAGCCTTTAAGCGGCACCCCATCTGCAATAGCACGCTCAGCGGCAGCGAAATGAGTTTCCAGATAATGTTGGCGGTGAGGGTCTTCGACTACACCATTGGCAGGCTCAGGGTCATCGAAGGCTGCCCCATTTTCGGTGATGTACATATCAATGGGGCCGTAGTCATTGTGGATTGAGGTCAGGACGTTGTAGAGGCCGTCAGGGTAGACTTCCCAGCCCATTTCAGTGTGTTCGGCTTCTGGGTTGGGGTGGATTTTGGGCGGGTGGGGTTGTCCCTCGTCGTTCACACCAAAGATCATGCGAAAGTAATAGTTCACACCGAGGAAATCCAGCGGTGCTTTGGCGACGGACACCGCTTCAAGGTCGATGCCATCCAGATGATCGCGCAATACTGCAACACCATCAGCCGGATATGCACCCCGGAAAATCGGATCAAGGAACCAGCGATTCCCACCCGCCACTTCCGAAAGTCGGACAGCTTCTGCATCGCGTGGATCATCACTGGCCGGGCTGCGCTCAGACTGTGCCAGCACAATACCAACTTTTGCGTCGGGCACATGCTCACGGATCACGGGAACTGTTTCCCCATGAGATACCAGCAGATGATGCGCCACCTGCAAGGCGGTTGGCATATCGGTATAGCCCGGGGCATGTTCACCGATCATGTTACCCAGAAACGCCACAACCCATGGCTCATTATGCGTGGCCCAGAACTTTACGCGATCCCCAAGCCGCTGACAAACAAGCGCTGCGTAATCCTTGAACCATTGCACAATCGCCGGGTTTGTCCAGCCACCTTTGTCTTGCAAGGCTTGTGGCAAATCCCAGTGATAGAGGGTTGCAAAGGGGATAATGTTCGCAGCCAGCAATTCATCAACAAGGCGATCATAGAAGTCGAGGCCGGCTTCATTAGCGTCACCCGTTCCTGTCGGCAGCACACGCGGCCATGAGATTGAGAAACGATAGGTCTGTAGACCGAGGTCTTGCATAAGTTGCACATCGTCTTTGTAGAGATGATAGTGATCGCAGGCCCGGTCACCGTTGTCATTGTTCAGCACGTTGCCGGGTGTATGCGAAAAGCGCGTCCAGATACACTCACCACGCCCATCTTCACGGGCCGCACCTTCAATTTGATAGCTCGAAGTAGCAGCGCCCCACAAAAAATCCTGCGGAAAGGTCATAGGGTTAATCCTTCAGTGTTGTTATTTGTCCACACCAGTAATCACGACACCACGCATGAAATACCGCTGTGAGAAGATGAATAAAAGCACAGGCAGCACCAACGCCATCAACGAGGTCGCCTGAATAAACTCGGGTCGCTCGTTATAGATAAAGTTGAACTGCTGAATCCCAACAGAAATCGGCTGGATGTCTTCGTTGCCAAGCGTGTAAATCAATGGTTCGAAGTAGTCATTCCACGCAAATACAATGTGGAACAGCCCAGCGGCAACAAGCGCAGGCCAGGCTTGGGGCACGATAATGTGCGTAAGGATTTTGATCGGGCCGGCACCGTCAATCATAGCGGCTTCGTCCATCGCACGCGGAATCGTCTGGATAAACTGGCGCAGCAAAAACACATTGTATGCGTTTGCAAAGAAATGCGGCACGATCAACGGCAACCACGTATTGGTCCAGTTGATTTCCGAGAAAAATGCATACGTCGGGACAAGCGTTACCTGACGCGGCAAGACAATCGTTGCAATCAAGATGATAAAGAGTACATTCTTGCCGGGGATGGGGAAGCGTGCAAAGCCATATGCAACAACTGTGCAGGAAATTAATGTCCCAATTAGCCCGGCGATGGCAATGAACGCGGTATTGAACAGTAGACGCGGAAAGTCAATTTGGTTCCAGGCATCTGGATAGTTCTCCCAATTAGGCGCAATCCTATCAACAGTGCCAAGCGAGTCGAAATACCGTTCACTCCAGAAGAACACACCGTCGTCCGGGTTCTCTGGGTCAAGCCAGACAGTTTCACGGCCAGAGTCAAGCGTAAACCCACGAACCAGCGCCCATTCTTTGCCAGACTCAAGCGGCGATTCGTACAACAGAAGCTCATCACCCGGTGCAAGGCTCCATTCAGGGACGGGGCTGCTACGGTGCGTGTATTCGACCACTTCTGTGACAGGTTCCACTTCTTCAAGGTCAATCGCAACCTGATGTATTTCAACCTCGTCTATGTTCTCAGTGTTGACGAAGATACTCTCATCTGTGAGGGTGCCTTCGCGGACCAGCGCCCATTCTTGCACCCCATTTTCCGTCTCGACGAGGTACACCGGATAGAACTCGTTTTGACGATACCCGTTGGCGCGGTCGGCTGTGATGGCCTGTCGCCACTGTCGTTGCTCATAGACCGGGGCCAGGCTTTCAACTTCGCCAGACCATTCTACAGCAGTGACATTGTCCTCATTTGCAAAGTCAATGAACACATTCGGGCTACCGGTTTGCACCAGCGCCAGTTCACGCACACTGTCACCGTCTGGCACCTGATAGACCGGGTATTCTGTGTTGCGCTCTATACCAATGTCTGGATTGTCGTCACCCCGATAACGGTAGGTCATCGGTTGATAGATGGGCTGTAGCTGACTGAGATCGCCTTCCCATGCGATTTTTTCAAGCACTGCTTCCGTAGCCGGGTCAAACTGTAACATAACATCGACCTGATCGTCTGCCGTAGCGGGTACATACGCCCAGCGCCCTTCCCCGTCAGGCGATTCATAGACATCGAAGTTTGCTGGCAGTTGAATGCCAAGTTCCGGGTCAGGGCCATAGCGCAGCACCGCAATGGCTGGGGCAGATTGCAGGCTGGTAATGTCAAGCGTAGAGGTGATGACAGGTGCAGTGGGGGTATCGACATTGACGAAGGTATGCTCTGGCGCACGAATCAACGCCCAGATTTGCGAACCATCCTCAGTATCAACGTTAAACGTCGGATAAGCCTTACTGCGGAAAAGGCCAAGGTCCGGGTTGTCATCTTCACGATACGTCCAAAGTTCAACCTGTTGTGCAGGTTCCAGTGTGGCGAGTTCCCCTTCCCATTCGATAATGGTCTGCAAAAAGGTGTCCAAAAAGATATGTGGTTCACCGTCGCCGCCTTCACGTACCAGCGCAACCTGGCGCACACCGTCCTCGGTTGGAAGATTGTACACAGCAAGGCGGTCGCCACCCTGCACCCGATAATTCGGTAGTTCTTGACCCTGGTAGGTGTAATCGAGCTGGGTGAGCGGCAAGATGGTGTTGCGCGAAATCTGTTGACGATCTTTCACCGACGTCATCAGCATGTAGCCAAAGGGCAGCAAATATGCCCCCAGAACGGTGAATGTGAACAGCGTCAGAATGCCCCCAATAACCATCTTGCGGACATTGCGATCCAGGTAATTTAAGCGAAAGTCGCTCTTATTTGTTGTGTTCGCGGCCATCAGTCAGCGTCTCCAGAATAATACACCCAGTAGCGGGCCGACCAGAACAAAAAGATGGTGAACGTGATGGCAACCAGGAACAGCATCCAGGCGAGGGTAGCTCCATAGCCCATATCTTGCGCGACAAAAGCACGCTTGTATAAGTAAATATTAAAGAACAATGTAGACTGCCCCGGTTCACCTGTACCATCTTTCAACATATAGGGGATGTCAAAATAGCGGAATAATCCCACTGTCGACAGAATCAGGTTATAGAAAATCACGGGCGAGATCATCGGGATTGTGATATGACGGGTCTGTTTCCACCAGCCAGCACCATCTACACGCGCAGCCTCGTATAGCGCTGTCGGCACACCCTGCAACCCCGCCAACATAACCAGCATGGCGTTGCCCGTGCCCCAGACACCAACCAACAACAACGCTGGATAGATGAGTGTTTCAGAGTTGAGCCAGTCGGGGCGGCCAAGCCCAATTTCTACCAGAATACGGTTCAACCAGCCGGACTGCGTGTTCAAATAGCCACGCCAGATACCGACCAACGACACCGCCGGAACGATAAAGGGCATATAAAACAACGTTCGGAAAAGTGCTTTGCCCCATAGGTTCCTGGCATTGAGCAACATCGCCAACGCCAGCGGAATTACAATGGAAAAAGGCAACGAAATCAGCAGAAATAGGACTGTCACCCGCAGTGACGTACCGGCCGACGGATCGTTTAATAGCTTATTATAGTTATCTAAGCCAACAAACTGAATTTCGTCCGGCTGATTGAGGTTAAAGTCGGTAAACGTAAATGCCAGTGATGCCAGCATTGGAATAAATAAAAACGCTAAGAACCCAATAATCCACGGTGACAGGAAAACCCAACCCCACAAGACACGCTGTCGTTTCATTGCAGAGAGTTTTTGTGTATCCTCGCCTCGTGCAGGTTCTGCTACTGGCGGCCGGGCATCAATGATGTCGGTCATAGTAAACTCGTTCCACTTCTGATGCGAGCGATAGAGTGGTCGCCCGATGGCAGCACGTTAACGTCACCATCGGGCAAATGTTGTTAAGTTAACAGACGCTAGTTTTCAACTTCGTCGAACAGCGCCTGCAAGTCCGCGATCAATTCATCCATTTCAGCCTGAACGTCGAGGCCGGCTTCAGTCTGGAGTACAGACCCGAACTGACCAACACGGTCGTCAGCAAGTTGGAAGTTGGGCATGTTGGACTCATGGTTGGGGTTGTCCGGGTAGTCAAGGCTGTCAATGGCAACCTGCCAGTTCACACCTTGCGTATAGGTTTCGTCAAGTGTAGCGAAGAACTCGTCTTGTTGTTCGGTGCGGGCTGGCACACCACCATAAACGGCCAGCAGTTCGCCAGAAGCCTCACCGAGCAGGTAAGACAGGACTTCAAAAGCGGCGGCTTGATTGTCAGATCCTTCCATAATGCGGAAGGTATCAGCGTGGAGCTTGGCAGTAATGACGCCTTCATATTCTGGCTGCACAGCGAGGTCCCAGTTGGCGACATCACCCAGGCAGCAGGTGTACCACAGATGTGTGACAACCATTGCGACGTTGCCAGATGCAAAAGGATTACCGTTGGCCAGCAAGTCGCTGCCCTGATAGCTAGAATTTGGCATGAAGTGGTGTTCAAACATGCCATCATGCCACCATTGGAAGTATTCTGCCCAGTTGTCGGGCATCACCGCGTTGCCATCTTCATCGACGAAGCTGCCCGGGCCGAAGGACGTCGCCGCACCACGCGGATCGGTGTACTGATTGTGGAAACCAAACTGTACAATGTTCTCAGAATCAAAGTCAGGCGAGAAGGCGTTGTTGCCATTGGCATCGAGTGTCAACAGCATTGCTACTTCCTGCACCTTGTCAAAGTCCCAGATATCGCCATCCGCATAGGGTTCACCATAGTTCTGTGGCGGGTAAGGAATGCCAGCGGCGTCGAACAGGTCACGGTTAAAGAAGATCATGCTGGGAAATTGGCCGAAAGGTAGACCGATCAGGCCCTGACCTTCAACGCGGTAGAAGTCAACCAATGATTCGGGGAATTGCTCAAGGTCGTAGTCAGCGGCTTCGGCAAGCGGTTCGAGGTCGGCAAAGTTACCGTCAAAAGCGTTCGAACCACGAATCCCAACCGGGCCAACGATGTCTGGCGGCTCACCGGAAGCCAGCAAGGTGCTGAGGGTGTCGTAGGCAACGTTGTTTTCGGCGATGATGATTTCAAGCTGAATATCGTCGCTCTGTTCGTTGAAGGCAGCAACCACGTTGTTCTGTGCTTCAACCTGTGGGGGGTCACCGCCCGCACCAAGGCCGACGAACCAGGTCACAACAGTCGGGTCTTGCGCTTCAGCGACAGGGGCAGCATCTGGGGTGGTTGCGGGTGCAAGTGAAACAACCAGAACGGCGAGTACGATCAACGGAATAGTCATGAGCTTAAAGCGTTTAAACATGGTGTTTGACTCCTGATATAAACTTCTGTTGTGGTTCAAGACACATTTTGTTCAATTTGACAGGAATAATATCGGTTACTTGTGCGCAATCACCTCCTCTTCGCTACGACGTTTCTCGTATAATCAGTTGTACAGGAAGTATTTTCCTTTGGGACTGGTCGCCGTTCGGATTCTCTATCTGGCTGATAAGTAACTGTGCGGCGACTTGCCCGGAAAGCATAACGTCTTGCCGAACCGTTGTAAGGGGCGGGCTGGCAGAGGACGAGATAGCTGCATCGTCAAAACCTACAATGGCAATATCATCTGGAATACGGATGTCTGCTTCTTGCAAAGCCTGCATCGCCCCCAAGGCCATTGCATCACTGGCACAAAAAACAGCGTCAAGTGACGGTTCTTGCGCCAAAAGGCTTTTCATGGCGTGGTAAGCGGTTTCTTTGACATAGTTACCCGGCGGGCCAATAATGGGGGAAAGGCCAGCAGACTGTAACGCACGCTCATACCCACGCTGTCGATCAATAGATGATGTCAAGTCTGGTCGGCCAGCGATAAAGCCAATGCGCTTGCGTCCGCGTTCAACGAGATGCTGCGCAGCGAGGAAACCACCTTTTTCGTTTTCGTGATCGACATGGAAAATCGGTAGATCATCCACAGGGGGCCGTCCAATCAAGACAAAGCGTTTACCACGCTCATGTAGCTCACGCAGTACGTCTGGCTGAATGGAGGCTTCTGCGATGATGATACCATCAAGCAAGGGATCGTTCAGGACACGCTTCAGCGTATTCGTGTTATCTGCCTGTGACGTCAGTCCCAACGTGACCCCATAGTCAAGCTCGTTCGCCCGCACGGTGATGGACTGAATAAGCATCGCAAAAAAAGGATCAGCAAAAACCTCCGTGATGATGTGCGGCACAATAACGCCCAACACGCGTGAACTGTTTGAGACTAACGCCCGCGCGACTGCATTCGGATGGTAGCGGTGTTCTTGAATCACAGCGAGTACTTTTTCACGGGTACGGTCACTCACGTTTGGATGATTATTCACCACCCGCGATACTGTCGAACGTGATACGCCGCTCAACGCAGCAATGTCATTTAAGTTTAAGCTGTTTTCGTGATGTTCGTGTGTTGCCATGATCACACTCGGTGCGCTTTTGCGTCTCAATTTTGGGATCGTTCCCAAATTTAATTTCATACTAATTCAAATAGTCGATCCTGTCAATAATTTTGTGGGATCGTTCCCAAAATTCGTTTTAGTGAGTATAATGATGGAAACGCTACCATATCTTTAACAAGATGAATGGGCGTTTTAATCAGGAAAATAGGTTCACAGGAAGGCTACTATGCGCGTAGGTGGTAAACTGGTTTCTCTCGTAGTCATGGCGCTGCTGCTCTGGCAGATCCCCCTGCTAACCAGCCAGGCCCAGGATAACAGCCCCGACACCAGCATGATTCCCGACATGCAACGGTGCATCAACATGGGCAATGCACTGGAAGCCCCGAATTATGAAGGCGAATGGGGCGTTTATGTTCAAGACAGTTATATGCAAACCATCGCAGACGCGGGCTTTGACACGGTGCGTATCCCTGTACGGTGGAGTGCGTATACCCACCCAGAACCACCCTATACAATTGAAACAGAGTTTCTGGAACGCGTTGACGAGGTGGTGCAACAAGCGCTTGACGCTGAACTAAATGTGATCGTCAATATCCACCACTATAATGAGATGAACACCCAGCCCGACGCCGAACTGCCACGACTGTTCGCTATCTGGGAACAACTCGCCACGCATTATCAGGATTACCCCTCGCAACTGGTCTTTGAAGTGTTCAACGAGCCTAACAACCAGCTCAACGCCGCCCGCTGGAACGAGTTGCAACCTGTACTGGTCGACTACATCCGCACAATTGAACCAGACCGCGCGATCATCATCGGTGGTGCTGAATGGAACAGCCTGTCCGCTCTGGAAGGTATGACGGTTCCCGATAACACCGATAACCTGATCGCCACAATCCACAACTACGAGCCGTTTGAGTTCACGCATCAGGGCGCGAGCTGGGTAGATGGGTCAAACGCCTGGCTCGGCCGCACCTGGGGCACAGATACCGACTATCAAATACTCGCGAGTTATTTTGCGCGTGCGGTCGAGTGGATGGAAACGCACAACATGCCCTTGTTTATGGGCGAATTCGGCGTGTATTCCAGCGTCGAAATGGACCAGCGCACCCCGTGGACGGCTGCCGTTGTTGAACAAGCAGAAGCAAACGGTATTTCCTGGTGTTACTGGGAATTTGCTTCTGGATTCGGCGCATATGACCCGGTCCTCAACCGTTGGCGCGACCCATTACTACGGGCACTGATACCGACATCACCCACGTTGGATGAATAAACTCAAATCTGGCAGGAAGCGTTGGCCAATCGTACGCATAGGGCTCGGAAAAATGCCAAATACCAGGTTCGCGACGATGCTTGTTTGTGGGAGGACCTGCCGTCTGCAACATGCCTATACTGCCCATCCGGCGCGGTGTATGCGGGGGATGCCCGTCGTCAAAGGGCCTCCGGTTGGGGTGTGGATCAATCCCGCTGTGGCGGAGCCAAATCGAACGTAAACTTTTTCACCATGTAGTTTCAAATCCTTGACACGTACCACACATGCAAAATTGAACTTGAACTTTTTGCCCTCAAAGTGAGTGTAACAAGCAGGTGCGCCACCGCGCATCCTGGATTGGGATCAACACGAATAAAAGAGGCTATAATGCAAAATCAGTTAACATGCACCCTACAAAAACGCTGGCCAATGGTGATCATAATCGCGTTGTTACTGGTTGTGGTAGCGTGCAGCAGTGATAGCAACAAAGACAGTGCAGGGGTTGCGTCACTTGATAGCGGTACTAACGCCGGAACGGAGTCTGTCAGTAGTACGAGTGTTCCGCTGACTGAAACCGACACTGTGCTTGCAGGACAACTGGCAATTGTTCGGGGTTCGACCCTTGAAGTGCTGACACTTGATGGTAGCAGCGAACCTGTTGCATTAATCGAAGACGTCAACGCCCCAACATTGCAACTATTGTCGATGGCAGAGCGCATATTTTTCACGGCTGGCTCACCACGCAAACGGCTTCATGAATTGGTGCTAAGCAACCCGCCGAGTGCATCGCAGGTGGTGCGAGTACCGAGTGAGTTTTCGACTCCGATCAGTATATCGCCTGATGCGGAGTGGGTGGTGGTGACTGGCTTCCCGACGACTGACGTGGGGCGCACCGATGGCAGCAATGAGCGCTATACCCTCGTTAATCAGGGTGAATTTGGGATCACCTTCTGGCTAGAAGACAACCGTATTCTGGTGATAAAGAACGATCAGGCGAATCCTCAACAGTTTTCAGCCACGATTTTTAATCCGGCCGATCGTGATGCTACTGAAACGGTAGAAACTACGATTGTTGGTGATATGCTGGCCCTCACGTTGAACTCGGAAACGCCGACGGATATTGTGCGTTTCAACGACCTTGTCGTGCAGAATTTTGGTGTGGCGTTGGCCTATGTGCCGCAATCTGAAGAAGACGTTGCCCCGCAACTGGATCTGGAAGCCCCCGCCAGTCTTGGTAGTGGCGCTTTTACAGGAGATGTCCCACTCTGCGAGCCGTGGGAACTGCGACGTATTCTGCCAGATGGTACCGTTGAATCTTTGTATAGCGTGCCGGACGCGCTGTTTCTTGATAATCCTTATGCCGCTGAAGATGGTACAGTTTTTGTCGAACACTGGTATCTTGCCGACTGTGACCCCGAACAACGTTTTGTCGACCTCATACGTATCAACCCGGATGGCACCACCGAGGTTTTGATCGCTGACATGAACCCCTCGTCTGGGTTCAGTTATGGAAGCTGGCTGATTCGGGTTGCCAACCGCACACAACTCTCACCAGATGGTGAACTCATCGCGTGGTTGGATGGCAGCGAGGACGAAGGCTATACGTCTGTGAATATCCACATTTTAGCCACCGGCCAGAACATCGAAATCGCACGCACAGAACTCAGTGGCACCAACCTGCCTACATTTTTCGAGCGTGAGGCACTCAAGGCGGTGCAGTGGTTGCCAGTGACCTAGAGCAAGCTACACGGATTAACGCTGTCAATTGTATGTGACGGACGTACATGGGCATGGTAGGCTTGTCAGCAGAAATTTATAATATTGGCACTGAAAAGAAAAGTTGATCATGCCCAAAATTCGTTCTATCACCGCTTTTGACAACATTACCCCCGCCACTCATGAAACTGTGGTGGCCCAGACAGGGGCATTTTTGCAAAAAGCGAAAGCTGCCTTTGCTCCACATATCGAAGTCCAGACCACACGCCTGGCCACGCAACCTTTCACGCAGGGATTTGCACCCAACGGCCCGGGAAG
The DNA here is from genome assembly GCA_034437655.1 of Anaerolineae bacterium. GTDB lineage: Bacteria > Chloroflexota > Anaerolineae > Aggregatilineales > J027 > J027. Next base: position 33,094 of record DAOTTU010000024.1, on the reverse strand, counting down.
TGTCGCAGGGCAGGCCGCCCGGGTTTTTGCAGGCTGCACTGCTCAAGAAATTGAGTATCTTTCTATCGGGCCGGTAGGTTTAGCAGATAATCCGGCCTATATTCCGGTTATTGTAGATGTGTTCAGGCAAACGCCGGGTGTTTTTGCCACGGTGAGCATTGCCGACCTTGAACACGGCATTATCCCCACCCGTCTGGATAAAACAGCACAACTCATCAGCGACGTTAGCACAATCACGCCTGATGGTATGACCAACCTCTACCTTGCCGCATTGGCCAATTGTGCGCCGGGGTCGCCATTTTTCCCGGTCGCGTATCATGATGGTGGCGAACCGGCCTTCGCGCTGGCGATGCAATCAGCCGATTTAGCCGTGCAGGCCGTCCGCGAGAGTGAAACAGCTACTGCTGCCCGCGAAAACTTGACAAAGCGTATCAACTCAACAGCAGCCTTGCTCGTTCCTATTGCGGAACAATTGGCGTCTGAATCAGGAATGCGCTTCCTGGGATTAGACTTCTCATTGGCACCATTCCCAACGGATGAAGAAAGCCTCGGCGGTGCGCTAGAGTTGTTTGGGCAGCAATTTGGGGCACATGGTCTGGTAGGGGCGGCCAGCATGGTGATGAATGCCATCGAACTGGCGGAATTTCCGCGTGTGGGCTTTAGTGGGCTGATGCTGCCAATCCTTGAAGATAGTGTGCTGGGCCGGCGTGTTTCGGAAGGGCGCTTGCAGCTTAATGACCTACTACTGTTGAGTGCCGTGTGCGGTACCGGGCTGGACTGCGTGCCGCTGCCGGGGGATATTCCATCTCCCACGTTGCGTGACATGTTGCTGGATGTCGCGGCATTGGCACTACGGCTGGATAAACCCCTGACCGCCCGTTTGATGCCTTTTCCGGGCAAGCAGGCCGGTGATCCTTTAACTTTCGATTTTCCCTTCTTTGCAGACGCCAGCGTCCTTGCGGAACCGCACCGCACCGGGAATAGTCGCTGGAAAGGCGATGTATCCATACCAATACACGCCAGGCGTTAGACCTCTGCGCAGTTTCGATGCATAATAGATGCCAGTATTGTCCTGTGACATCAGGAGGCCGTTGTGTGTCGGACGACCCGTCAAGGTTCACCCATTCAAATAGTTTGGCTTGGGGTGGTGCTGCTCGGCCTGCTCGTTGGGTGTGTGCGTCCCATTGAAGAGGAACAGACTGCAACCCCACCCGGCGACCTTGCCGTTAGCAACCCCGGTGTCGCGACGAGTACCGTCCCAACAGTGGCTATATCTACCCCGACCCCGCGCCCCCCTCGTGATCTTGCTGAACTCACGCCGTTACAGGAACGCAGCCTGTCTATTTTCATCGCGAACAACCTCGGTGAAGCTGTGCAAGAAGGGACGTTTTCTGTGTATGGCGTATACAGCACCCGTACTGACGATGAAATCTATGGTATGACATTCTTGAATCCCAGTAGCCTGCCCTGCGTAGCCGCACTGCTGGTGCAACCTAATCCCGAAGGTGGCTTGAACTATCTGGTGGGTGACAAGCAGTGCGCGACTGAACTGGGAGCGGACGCAGTGGTTACCAGCATTTTGCTGGTCAGTGGCAATGAATCGTATATCGCGACGTTTGGTCAGGTTTTGCGCGACGTGGTAGTCAATGAAATTCTGATTGCTTTCCCGGATGGTGCGACGAGCATTGTCGGGGTCAGCGATATTTCGCAGAACCGATTTCTACATGTACGCCCGACAAGTTTTGTTGAAGCTGAACAGGTCTCGTTCTTCGACAACACCAGTACGCTGCTGCTTGAAATCGTTCCCTAGCAAGCGCGTTGAAAGGACAAAATCCCCATGCGCCTACAAACAAAAACGATCATTTACTGGTTACCGCTAGCCCTCTCAGTTGCAGCATTCCCATTCGCGATTGCTGGTTTTTACATGGCAGTCACACAGAATGATGCTGTGGTTTATGAACAGGGAGCGCTTGATAGTGACGAAGCCGCCGATGTCGCTGCTCGTTCACTTGCTGAAAGCCAACGGTTAAACGATACCGCCGACACTGTGCTTGGATTGCTGGAAGGGGGGTCGGTGTTGATCACGATCATCGTTGGTTCGGTGGCGGTGGTGTTTACGCTCAACTTGCGTGACCTGCGCGAAGACCTCGAAGCCGAAGTCCGTGCTAACCAGGAAAAAGTAGACAACATCCTTCAGCAACGCCAGAACGAACTGACACAGTTGAGTACACGCATCCGTGACCAGGCTGAAGCATCACGCGGGGAAATTGAGCGGCTGACCTCCTTGATTAATGACCGTCTGCGAACTGCCCGTGATGAGGCCGAAGTTTCTTTCCGTGTCTTGAACCTGCAAGTGCTTGCCGAGCAGCAGGTCCGTGCCCGCAACTACGATACTGCGATCATTATGTTGCAAGAGGCACATCGGCTGAACCCGGACCATCAACCGACGAACTATCTTCTGGGCTACCTGTACATTTCCCGGCGTCAATTCGAAGAATCATTGACCTACTTGCGCAAAGCCCTTGAAAGCGACCAGAATTTTGCACCGGCCCTCGCTGCAACTGGTCTTGCATTGCGCCGGCTGGGAGACCAATATGCTGATGACCCCGAAACCCGCAACCGTTACTGGGCTGAAGCCGAGTTTAATCTTGGCCACGCACTTGAGATGGAGCCGGGAATGCTTGATGCAGATGGTGAAAGCTATTACGGCACATTGGGCGGACTCTATCGGCGTCAGGAACGCTATGAAGACGCACGCCGCGCCTATCAACGTGCTGTTGAGTTTACGCCGCAGTCATCGTATCCGGTGGGGAATCTCGCAGTATTGACAACAGCGATGGGGCGCATGGAAGAGGCGGTCGACTATTTTGCGCGGGTGCAACGTCTGGTCGAAGCCAAAATAGAAGACAACCCCGGTGACTATTGGGCTCGTCTCGACCTCGCTCAGGCGTTATTGATGCAGGGCAAAGTTCAGGCAGCAGTTCGCCAGTATGAAGAAATAATCAACCGTGAAACGCCAATTTCTGCGATTCGTTCTGCACTCGATACACTCGAAACCCTTGCCAAAGCGCCGCAAAAAGCTGCTGACATGGAACAGGTGCTTGAGTTGCTCCGTGATGTGATTGCCTCAGAACAGCCCGCCGACTGATTGCTGTACTCAGGATGCTGCGTTGTTTTGTGCGTCGTTACCAGTTTCGGCAAACATGTTTTCAGTCAACAGCGGCACCGTAAAATTGAAGACCGAGCCACCACCCGGGTTATCTTCCACCCAGATATCGCCACCGTGGGCACGTACTGCTAGCATACAGAACGTTAGCCCCAGTCCGGTTCCTTTGCGGCGGCCCTCGCGGCCTTCAACTTGCACATAACGGTCGAACAGACGTTGTTTATAGTCATCAGGAATGCCGGGGCCAGTGTCAGTCACTCGAATCTGGGCGAAGGACTGCGGGGCGGCTTGCGCCATGTCATCATTGGCGGGTGTAAAAGTAGTGAGCTGTGCAGCGATACCAACGTGACCATCGCTGGGGGTGAACTTGATGGCATTGTCTACCAGATTGGTTATGATCCGCTCAACTTTGTCTGCATCAGCATAGAGTGGCGGTAAATTGTTGGGCAGATGGTTATCCAGATGAATTTCCATCTCATGTGCCAATGGGCCGAAGCTGTCAAGCACTGCCTCTGCAATTTCAGCCAGGTGCGTTGGCTCCCGGTCAAGCGTCATCGTGCCGTTTTCCATCTTCGAAATGTCAAGCAAAGAATTAATCAAGTTCAAGAGCTTGTTCACAGCACGGCTTGCTGTCTCTGATGTGTTCTGAAGCAACGGCTTCATTTCCCCGTCAGCATATTTATGGATCATCGAAAGGCTGGCCTTGATGCCCGTCATCGGTCCGCGTAGATCATGGATAATCATGCTATAGAGGTCTTCGCGCGCCTGTTCCAGTTCACGTTCTTCAGTGATGTCTTTAAAGACCATCAACCATCCGATTACCGATCCCAACTGATCTTTCACGGCAACGTCAGTACGTACCAAAGCCCGCTGGTGCGTGTGTTCGACAAGCTCATAGGTGGCTGCGCTCTGGTCATAGGGGAACGAGTTCACCTCAAGCTGGTCGAGGTAACTGAATAACACATCGGTTTCGAACCCCAATATTTCAGGGAGCTGAGGTTGCGTATAACTGGCATAGTGGCGCAGTGATTGCTGATTAAACGCAGCCGGTTCCAGGCCAAGCAATTCTGAGACACGTGGGTTGGCAAGCTGCACAATGCCAGTGGTGTCTACAAGGATAATCGCCTCGGTCATGCTATCCAGAATCGTCTGGAGACGGTCGCGTGTGGCTTCAATGCTGCGGATTAGTTTCAAGTTATCGTTGGCAATCCGAATCTGTGCGCCGACCTGCATAATGAAGATCATGTCTTCGTTGGTGAACGTCTCTGGGTGGTCACTTTCGAGTGTGATCGCGCCGGCAACGTTGAGGTCTTGCAAGATGGGCACACTCAGTACTGATCGTGTCGTGGGGCGAATCGTCGGGAAGCGCGGTGTTTTTTCAATATCATGAATCAACGTTGTATCGGCATTATGCATGGTGTGGAAGGTTGCCCCCATGGCCGCGTCACCTTCTGCCCATTCAAACGGGATGTCACCAAACGTTGCAGCAATGGTGGTCGTACGGCTGTCTTCTATGCGCAATGCTAACAACCCCGCCGAGGCATCGGTCCCTTGTGCTGCCCGTTCGAGTACACGCGCGTAGACTTCTTCAAGCTGGATGCGCGACGAAAACAGTTCTTGCCCCAACGATTCAAGCAGGGTGAGCTGTTCAACACGCCGCGATAGGGCTGCATCTTTACTACGATAGAGTTGGGCGTTGCTGATTGCCAGTGAGGTTTGGCTAGCAAATGTCAGCAAAACTTCGATGTCCTCGTCGGTGTGGTAGTGTGGTTCGTCATAGTAAACGACCAATACACCCAGAATCTCGCCAGCATTGCGCAGTAAAACTTCTGCAAATGCGTTTTTGCCTTCGTCTTCAAAACGTGGGCGTAAGTCTTCGGTACGCTTATCGTCGTCAATATCACTGACCACGAGCGGCTTTTGACGCGAATCGATGTTATTCATATTGAGGATTAGTGGCCGCGGTGGGTCTTGCACAAAACTATAGCTCAGCCCGATCCAACGTGACATGCGAACCTGTTGAGAATCGTTCACCCAGCTATACACCGCCGCTGCATCGGCACCAACGACTTCACGTGCAAACATCACTGCCATTTCAAGCGCCGCGTCCGGGTTTAAGGTTGCGCTGAGTTCGGTACTCACACGTGTCAGTGTGCGTAACTGGTTCACCCGGCCGCGTGCCTGGTCATAGAGTTGTGCATTGTCTAAAGCGACACCGGCCTGTGCTGCAATTGTGGACAGCAGTTGCTTCTCTTGCGCCGAAAATTGCCGTGTCCCGCTCAGGTCAAGGGCAATCATAGCACCAACACTTTTTTGTGAAGTAAGGATAGGAACGCCAACCCATGCTGTTTCTGGTACTTCACGAGGCACAATTCGGAATTCATAGGCCTGTTCCAGTATGTGACGGCCAATGTGTTTGCTGACTTTGTCGTTGGCTGTGTGATCGATGTATGGAATAGGAGATAGTTGAATGGGTTGTCCCTGGCGACGATGAATTGGAAACCGAATATACCCGCTGTCGGGGTCATAGAGTGCTATTGTCAAGCTATCACTGCCCAGCAAGGACGCCACTTGCAGGTATAGTGCGTCTAGTAGTGCATTAACGGTGAGGTTTGTACGCATAGCGTTGGTAATCGTGGCCAGCGTTTGCAGGTCGCGGACTTGTTGCTCAAATTTGAACTGGCTACGACTAATGGCATACACCCCCATAACCGTGATAAATAGTGCAAAACTCAGCACCGCAAATGCAACAGAAGAGGTTGTGTAATAGACGACCGATGCCACAATAGCAACCGGGAGCGGCACCAACAGCACCCCGATTAAGGATTGCCAATTTAACAAAATTCGGCGGCCGAGTTGTTGTCCCTGTCGGCTACGCATATGCACAACCGTTAGCGTTAAATAGACAGCCAGTTGCACAAACACAAAGCCGAGGACAGGAATGACATCGCCGGGGTTCAGTTGTTGGATAGGCAATTCACCATTGAGTTCTTCATAGAACCAGCCGCCGATAGCTAAACTTAATACCAACTGGCCAATGGTGCGCGAGGCTGTACCCCACACATCGCGTGTGAAATTACGCCATTCTGCCAACCCATAGCGCGGTATTTCGCGGAGTGTGACACCAATCAGTACACCAAACGTCACGGCCCACAACGGCGCACTGATGTCGTCGGGGCGTGCCAGCACCAAATAAGCCATAATCCCGACGCTATGCGCAGCACTAATTTCACCTTCTGTAAAGCTCAATCCAAAGTTGATAATCAATGCTGTGAGGGTCACAATAATGATCCAGAGTTCAGGCTCATCCGGTGGCAGCGTTGGCGGTGTGCTGACGAGCAGCACCACGGTAAAAAGCCCCGCTAGCCAGCCGATGAAATCTGCACGGCGTTTGTTGATGGTGAATAATTTACCCACTGAACATTAGCCCCATTGATTATTCATTGAAACAGAATAGTACTGAATTGCACCCTTAAGTTTTGTTAATGAATTGTAAAACTTATATTGATGGTATGGTATAGTGAACCATGCTGTCAACTAATCAAATGACCAGGATATACTACAGCATACAACAGAAGGCTCGTACGTTGAAAACGAATCAGCGCTTTCATCCACTGTTGATCGGAAATGGCACCCTCACTGGTACGCTTGAGCATGATGATGACCTGCAACTGAGCATTCATCCTGGCGACAACCAACAGTACCATGACGCGCAAATCAGCGACTACATGGGCTTGCAACGCTCAGCTTTTCCATGGCGGCCACCGTTGCAGCTTTTTGTTCGCGCCCGTGTCTCGCATCCCACCGAACAACTTTGTGGGACGATGGGCTTTGGCTTTTGGAACCATCCATTTATGCCGGGCGAAGCCTATGTTCGGTTACCTCGAGCCGTCTGGTTTTTCTTTGGGTCGCCACCCAATGCGATGGAACTGGCACGCGGTGTGCCGGGGCATGGCTGGAAAGCTGCCACCTTTGACGCCAGCCGATGGCCGTTTCTAGGGCTGGCACCATTTGCGCCGCTGGGGTTTCTGCTGATGCGGGTACCGTTATTGTATCGCTTGCTGTGGCCGGTTGGGCAATGGAGCATCGGTGTTTCCGAGCGATTGCTCACGCATGACCTTACCCACTGGCACGACTACGAACTTCACTGGCGCTTGAACCATGTGCAGTTCTGGGTAGACGGTGAACTTGTGCATGTCGCACCGACATCACCGCGTGCGCCGCTTGGGTTTATCGCCTGGATAGATAATCAATACGCGATTGTGACACCGCAGGGGCGATTGGGGTTTGGGTATGTCGCTGTGCCGGAACCCCAGACCTTGCACGTAGCCTCGGTACAAATCACGCCCGGTTAAGGCTTGAACGCCTGCCCAAAATGTGTCACGGTCAAACATATCACAATTTGTGTAACCAAGGAGGCCCCTATGCACCCCATTATCGCTATCGTAGACGACCCCGGTCTGCGCACCCGTGTTGAATCCGCAGCCACAAAGTTAGCAACCGCCGCCGACACTGCTCCTGATATTATCTGGCACCTGGACGTGAAGGGGTGTGTCGCCACGGTAGCAGAATTGCGGCCGATGGTGGTAGTGTTCGACTTACGTCACCCCGGCGCAGACTGGCATAGCCTCGCCTGGGCGTTGAAGTCTAACCCCGCGACGCGACGTGTGGCAGTCCTTGGTTTTGCTGAGGGGCTCAATGATGACCTGCGTGAACAGGCGGCCGGCGTCTTGTTCGACGATGTGTTCGATGCGCAGGACACGCCGCAGGGGGCAAAGTTGCAAACACTCGCAGACCGCATTCAAGCCTATGCTCGCCGCAGTGATGATGACCTGCGGGCCGCTGTGCTAGAAGCGGTTGACAAACCCATGCCGTCATTGGTGTATCAAGGCTTGCAAGAGTTCAATGCACGCGAGTTCTACGAAGCCCACGAATACCTTGAACACGCCTGGATGGAGGAAGACAGCCCCATCCGTGACTTGTATCGTGGTATTTTGCAGGTCGCCGTGGCCTATTATCACATCGAAGCGGGCAATTATCGTGGGGCGTTGAAGATGTTCTTGCGGGCGTTGCAGTGGCTCGTGCCAATGCCAGATGTCTGTCATGGCATTAACGTTGCTAAACTCCGTGAGGATTCTGACCGGGCCCGCCGCCAGTTGGAAAAACTCGGGCCTGAAAAACTCGCGGAGTATGACCTCGGGTTACTGCTGCCTGTCGAGTACGATGCAGCCTTTGTCCCGAAAACTTCATCGCGAAAGTGATGGCGATGCATCTACAGAATAAGGTGGCGTTGGTCACGGGTAGTGGGCGTGGGATTGGTAAAGCAATTGCATTGCAACTGGCGGAACAGGGCGCAGACATCATCGTTAATTTTTTCCGCAATCGTGAACCGGCCGAACAAACTGCCGCTGAAATCCGTGAAATGGGGCGGCAAGCGACGCTCATCAAAGCCAATATCGCAGACCTTGAAGCCTTGCAGGCGATGTTTACGACGATACAAGATACCTTTGGTGGGCTGGATATACTGGTGAACAACGCTGCGTCTGGCTATAACCGTCCTGTTATGGAACAACGCCCCAAAGGCTGGGACTGGACGATGAATATCAACGCTCGCTCGGCACTGTTTGCTGCGCAATATGCGGTACCGTTGATGCAAGCCCGAGGTGGGGGAAAGATTGTGAATGTCTCTAGCATTGGGGCTCAGCGTGTATTGCCCGAATATGTGCTGGTGGGGGTATCTAAAGCTGCGCTAGAAGCATTGACGCGCTATCTGGCTGTCGAACTTGCAGAATATAACATTGCAGTCAACGCGATTTCAGCCGGGGCAGTGCAGACCGATGCCTTACAACATTTTTCGGAATTACGTGACATGATAGACGAACGTCTGACGGAAGTTGTCCGACAGACACCTGCCGGGCGCATTGTGACGGCTGCTGATATTGCCGGGGTGGTTGATTTTCTATGTTCAGAAGCCGCCACGATGATACGCGGACAGGTGCTTATTGTTGATGGGGGCTTTACACTGCGTTTTTAGCGCTTTGTGACCAGCAAGCTGATTAGTGGATATATTGGCTTGCACCGTTAGCCCCACTGGAACTGCTTGCATCGTTGCTGCTGTGGTCATTGTGTTCCGATTGCACCGGGAAATAGAGGCGAACGGTTGTCCCTTTGTCTACAATACTCTTGATTTGGGTTCTACCGCGATGCAGTTGCAGAATCCGCTGTGTGATCGGCAGGCCAAGGCCAAACCCCTGCTGCTCGAACTTCTGGCGTTCAGCCTGTTCCATCAGTTGCCAGATGTTGTCGAGGTCTTCACGAGGAATACCACGGCCGGTGTCTTCAACTTCGATGATAATATAAAGTTCATCAGCAGGGTCAGGGTAGGCACGTACGAAGACCGTTTGTCCCGGCGCTGAGTACTGGAGTGCATTACGCAGCGGTTCAGTTATCGCCGCGACTATCAAATTCTCAATGCCGTCAATGATAAGGTCGGCTGCTTCCACTTCAATCTTGACTTTCTGGGTTTCTGCAAGCTGGTTCATGTTATGGACAACTTCACCGATGACCTGGTTGATGTCAACTTTTGCCTGTAGATGATCCCAGCTTTTACTTGACTGTGAACTCATCAACTCTGCAAGCATCACCATTTGCTCTGCCAGGCGGTTCAAACGGTCCGTGCCGCTGTGAATCAGGTGAAGAATAGTCTGGATTTCATCAGGATCAACGGCAAGTTCGGCGGTGCTTTCGCCTTTGTTGATCTGGTCAGCCAATAGGGTAAACCCACCCGTCACGTAGGTCAGCGGGGTGCGCAACTCATGCGACAGGATACGTACAATCATATTCCGGGTTTCATTAAGTTGATCGGCGGCATGCTGGCGGATGGCCCGGGTACGATTCAAGCGATTCCGGATTACAGAGAGAAAATCAGCGGGCCGGAAGGGTTTGACAAGGTACTCATCGACGCCGACGTCCCACCCCTGTTTAAAGTCGTCGCGCGCGTCGAGGGCAGTGAGGAAAATAAACGGGATGTCGGTATATTCTGCGCGACTGCGTACCCGCTCAAATAGTTCGTAGCCGTTCATGTTAGGCATGGAAATGTCACTGATAATAACATCCGGGCTGCGCGGGCTGTTCTTCAAGATTTCAAGCGCCTCTATACCGTCACCGGCAACCATCACCTCATAGTTGCTCAGTTCAAGAAAACGCGCTGAACTGTCGCGAAAATCGGCATTATCTTCGACAAATAAGATTAAGTCACGTGACATAGCAACCGCCTCAGATCAAACTGAATCAGATTCACATTGTATGAATATTAGCATAATAAGCAATTAATGTGTGGGATCTGAGCTAAGTTTGATAAATTTTCTGGTAGACCTGAACTGTCTTCTGGGCGATTTGAGGTTGTGTGAAATGAGTAGCGACACGCGGGGGGCCGGCCGCTGCCAGTGCGCGACGTTCTTCTGGGTTGGTCAACACGCGCCGCAACTGCGCCGCCAGGTGCTGAGCGTCATCCTCGCGGAAGACAAGCCCGGCGTCGGCAATAACGTTGGGGATTGCGCCACTGTCTGACCCCACCACAACCACTCCGCTAGCCATCGCCTCCAGCAGGACCCGCCCATATTGCTCCTTCCATGAAGGCAGTGTGCGTGATGGCAACACCAGCATGTCGAGGGCCCGCATTTTGGCTGGCATCTCTACCGAGGGTACCCAGTTGGTCAGGGTTGTGCGGTCTTGCAACTGCTGCTGGCGAAGTTGTGCTTGAATCGTTGCTTCTTCGGGGCCACTCCCGATCAGGTGCAAATGCCAGTTGAGGTCTTTGAGTTTAGCCAGCGCGATGATAAGTGTATCAATGCCTTTGCCATGCCATAAGCGCCCAACGTAACCGATGGTGGGTGTGGTTGTGGCGTCGGGGGAGGTTTGGCGTGGGTGAAACAGTTCAGTATCGACCCCGAACTGTGGCACCACTTCCAACGCCCCCCGATACCCTTTGTCGCGCCAGACTGCTGCGGCACTTTCTGTCCCGACCAGCGCATAATCTACCTGGTGCAACACCTGACGTTCAAGGCGGTTAAACGGAAATGGATAGCGGCGGTTGATGTTCTGCCAGCTAAAAAAGAGCGTTTTACTGCCGGCACGTTGCGCAGCGCGTAGTGCTAACCAGGTCGCCAGGTTGTAGGGTTCCTCGTCGATATGCACGATGTCAGGTTGAAATTGCCGCAGATAGCGTCCAAACTGCGGGTAGTAATGCAGGTGATAGTTGCCGTTGAAGCGAAGCGGTGTGACTTGCAGCGTGTACCCGTCGGTGTAGAGGCGCTCAAGCCGGGTGACGCCGCGTTCATCACGCCAATAGGGGGGCACCAGCACCAACAGCTCAAGGTTTGGTGTAGCAGCGATAAGTTCCAGTTTGCGCTGATAAATGCCGACGATACATGCTTTCGAGAGCATGAGGACACGCATGAGTTAACCTTTTTCGTGTTAGCGGTTGATAATTCCGAGTACAACTGCGCCTAGCCCGATGCACCCCAGCATCACGACCCCGCTCCCCATAATCGCCAGCAATAGCCGCGTTTCTTGATCCAGATCAATATCTGCTTCTTCGCCACGAAAATCTGGCAGGGCGGCATCTTGTGTAAAAGGGTCCAGCAGCAATACCCCGAAGGCAACATTAAAACGGCTCCCGGTGGTGGTAAAAGCTGGCGCGGCATCGTTGCGAGTGGTCATCTGGTGGCGGCGTGTGTCAGGAATCATGACGCGATAGCTGCCCGCTGCTAATCCTACAAAGCAGGTCGGCCTGTCAGACTGACTTAATTGGGTGTCAATGATGATCGTTTCTATCTGCAACACGATGTTGATTCCGGCCAGCAAGGTTTCGTCGGGATCACGTTCACCATTTTGAGAGACATCGTTGAAAATTGTTACGCAGATTTCGTTGCTGTTAGCCGTTCCCTGGCGCACTGGTTCGGCCGCAACAGGGTGTGGTTGGGCCTCGGCCGCCGGGTGTTGCCCGAGCTGCCATAGACCAATTATTGTCAGCATCAATGCTGTGATAATTGTCACACGTGGCACGCCAGTTTCCTCCGTCAAGCTATGTTGCAAAGTATAGCAGACAAGTAGCGATCAACCTATGGCGGGGCCCCCGGATTACTTGCGCTAGTGGACAACGGCGGATAGGGTTCATTGGCGGTTCGGGGTATACTGTTCGCAGCCTGTGGGGGCTGTTCGGTGTATAACCGGGTAAGGTGAGTGGTTATCGCCGGGTGGACCGTTGCACAGGGTAGTAATCTCGCCATCAAAACAGGACATATAACAACATGGACGCTAGAGCGTATCAAGCCTTTATTGAGCGTTTGTCTGCCAGTCTGCAACAAGAGTCAGACGTTGTAGGGTTGGTTTTACTGGGGTCGACTGCTGGTCAAAGTCATTTGCCAGACCAGTGGTCAGATCATGACTTCTTTGTCATTACCCACCCGGGTGTACAAGAACACTTTCGTACCCACTACGACTGGCTGCCTGACCACGAGCAGATCGTGCTGACAGTGCGCGAAACCGAACACGGACTTAAAATTCTCTACGCGGATGGTCACCTGTTGGAGTACGCGGTCTTTGATGTTGCAGAGATCAGCGTGGCAAAAGCCAACGATTATCTGGTGGTTTTCGATCTTGGCGGCGTAGCAGAAGCGATGCAAAAGATTGCAGTCGCAAACACAGAGCAGCCTGTGCCCAACTTACAACAATTGCAGGGGATGTTTCTTGGGCAGCTCGTGGTTGGCGCTGGGCGTGTGGCGCGTGGCGAAGTGATTAGCGGACAGGTGTTCATCCGTACTTATGCACTGGGGCAGCTATTGCCGCTGCTAGCTCATGTGCTGGAGCCAGCCGAGACGGGCAAGTTAGATAATCTGGACATGTACCGACGCTTTGAGCAAGCATTCCCCACCGTTGGCAGAGAGGTCAACGTGGCGTTAAACAGTGCGCCACTACAGGCGGCCCAGAAACTACTGGACCTGTATGAAACTCACTGTAGACATTTGCCAGATTATCCAGTGCGTGCCGTCGCGACAGTGCGACAATTTCTCAAAGGGTTATGACCACATTGCCGCGTTTACGGCCGCTGTCGACATAACGATGTGCCTCGACAATTTCTTCGAGTGGATAGCAGCGGTCAATCACAGGCTTGATTTTGCCATCTTTCAGCATCTGCTTGAGGATCAACAAGTCCTCCTGGCGTTCGGATGACACACCAGCTTTCACTTTCTTGCTACCGATGAGGCCTGTCCTTACCGATTGTAACATCTCGCCCACTCCCCCGGCGCTGGCCAAATAGAGCCCGTTGGGGGATAGTGACGCCTTGCATGCGGCGAAGGATGATTTACCGACAGTATCAAAGATGATGTCATAGGTGGCACCGTTTTGCGTGAAATCCTGTTGGGTGTAGTCAATCACAAAGTCTGCGCCCAACGACTGCACCAGTTCAAGGTTGCGTGTGCTGCACACCCCGGTGACTTCTGCACCGAAGGCTTTTGCCAACTGCACCCCAGCGGAGCCAACACTCCCCGACGCACCATTCACCAACACGCGCTGATCCGGTTGAATGTCAGCCAATTTCTTGAGGAAGGTATAAGCGGTCAGCGCGCCGTTAGGGAACCCGGCCGCATCTTCAAAGCTCAACGTCGCTGGCTTGGTGACGATGCCCCGGTCTTCGGCAATGGTTTTGTACTCGGCATATGCACCGATACCGGACCCATCCAGCCCGAACACCTCATCCCCAACATTGAAACGGGTGACGCCCGACCCCAACGCAACGATTTCGCCTGCAAATTCGACGCCAAGCACTGTCTTGCGGGGTTTATTCAACCCAAACATCAATCGGGTCAGGAATTTGAGGCCAGCGGGAACAAAAACGAACCCGCGCATATTGACGTCGCCTGTGGTGACACTGGTGGCATGGACGCGGATAAGAACTTCATTGTCTTTAGGAGTGGGCTGCTCGATAGTGTCAAGGTGTAGCACTTCTGGGGGGCCGTATTCTGTATATACCGCTGCTCGCATGGTAGGCATTTGATTTTCTCCTGATGTTGATGTGGCAAGTTGATGTAGTCTAATCTTCGATACGATTGATAGAAATTAGCTCTAATCCGAGATCACGAATGGCTCTCAGTATGCCGTATAGTTCGGCTTGATCAACAATTGGGCCGATTAGTAAGGTGTCACCATCGTCAGTGAGCGTTACACACAGTCCATCAAACCGTGCCGCCCACCTGGGTGCAAGGTGTCCTCGAATGCGGATTATGTACCTGAGGCTGGGGTGGGTGTTCTTCGGTGTGTGGTTGATATATCGCCTCCTCCGCATCGTTATATTGCTTTCGTTAGCTTGATACAACGATACAACCTGACGCAGGGAATCGTCATCACCAGATGTGGTGATTATATGGTGATTTGCAAGGGGTGGATGATTGAAAAGGAGGGCTACAGCAGACCGATGTCGTGGGCACGCCGCACTGCCGCACGACGACTATTGACGCCGAGCTTGCTGTAGATGTGCTTGGTGTGAGTTCGCATGGTGTTGAGTGAGATTGTCAGTTCATGGGCGATTTCGGGCCCGGTTAGCTCAGTATCCAGCAGCCGGAGTACATCCAGTTCACGGTCGCTGAGTGGTTCAATAAGGTCTTGCGTGGCGCGCACAGGGGAATCGTGGGCTGACTGGGGGAACATGCCTTGTAAATGCCGCACGTAATCGGACGCAATTCCTCGCTGGGCCGCAACTGCCAACAATTCGGCCATGCGGTCGCCTTCAACCACAAACACCCGGACATACCCTTCCGGCGCAGCGAGTTCGAGCGCATGTTGCAAGGGGGACAATGCAAGCTCAAGGTTGTTAGCAGCTTGATGCGCGAGCGCTTGTAGGATCAAGATTTCAATGAGGATGCCAGAGCGTTCACCTGCCTGCGCAGACTGTTCAAGCCGTTTCAGGAGTTGCATTGCAGGCTCCAGTGCATCGTCCCCGCGTTGAATTTGAGCCAGATAGAGACGAGCCAGCGTGATATGCTCGAACTCGTGATAATAGCTGAGGGTGTCCGTCGCCGTCAGGTTATGTTCGCGGGCCCAGGCTTCGGCTTTGACCAGCGTACCTTGCCGAATCCAGACGCGGGCTTTCATGGCGGCGATGGGTTGGACTGTGCCGAGCGGGGCAGGTGTATACCTGCTTGCAGCGTTGTCTAGCAGACGTAACGCCTCGTCAAACTGGCCGGCGCTCACAGCAAGATTGGCTTTTGTAATAGATAGGCGATGCTGCCAGTTGGGTAACGTGGTGTGTTGCCCCTGTGCCTCAGCTATGCGCAAATAATGCTCGGCGGTAGTCACCTCACCGCGTTCGTGATGATATTCGCTTAAACCGCGATAGAGTTCTTCTGCGCCGAGTGGCAGGGACGGGCTCGGCGGTTCTTCAGTTTGAACCACACCCCGCAAGTACTCGTAGGTGGCATAACTACGACGAAGTTGCCCCCTTGCCACCCTGATTTCGCCGAGGATGAACGCAACCATCGCGTCGGTGTTGTTGCCAGCCTTGAGCATGTTCATCATGAAAGTTTCGAGCATCTCGTCGGCGGCGGCCAGTTCACCGTTGGCCCAATATGCAATTCCTAACAACGACGTTCCTTGCCGATGGCTGGTATCTTCAACACGGCTCGAGAGTTCAATGGCCCGGCGTGCATATCGCTTGGTAGCGGGGATGTCGCCCAGAGTGAGCGCTTTGTAGGCGCGTGCCCCTGCAATTGCGGCTGGCAAGGATTTCAAATGTTCCTCATCGAAAGCAATAATTTCCCGCTTGTCGTTTTCAGCGTTGGACAACCAATCTTCAGCGACATGCAGCAACGCCTCAGCCGCGTCCAGATCACCGCGATTGAGCAGGGCCCAGGCATAACCCAGATTCAATATCGGCCGTTTAGTAATGATTCCTGCCGGCAAAGCCTCTACCCAGGCGACCCATGTCGCGGATTGGTAGGCCTCGTCCATAGCCGGCCAGATACGCTCAATCAACTCGGCGGCACGTGCAAAGTCTGGTGCAGCCAGCGCATGCTCAATCGCATCGTGAAGCAAGTTGTTTTGAACATACCATTCGCAGGCCCGCATATGTAGCGCTGGCACTATCTCGGGGTGATCATTTATGAGGTACATGTGCAGAGCTTCGGCGAACAGATGATGGTAGCGATACCATTGGCGGGTGGTGTCTAGCGAGACGACAAACAGATTGCCGCGTTCGAGAGTTTCTAGCATCTGCTGGCTATTGTGCTGACTGGTGACAGCATCGCAAAGAGCGCTGCTCAACCGCTGAAGGATAGAGGTTTGTAGCAAAAATTGGCGGATGGGGTCTGGTTGCAGGCGCAGCACCTCCTCTACCAGATAGTCCAGCACAAAACGATTGCTTCCGGTGAAGGCGGTGATAAATGCACTGTTG
The DNA here is from genome assembly GCA_034437655.1 of Anaerolineae bacterium. Classification (GTDB taxonomy): domain Bacteria; phylum Chloroflexota; class Anaerolineae; order Aggregatilineales; family J027; genus J027. The sequence continues at coordinate 16,478 of DAOTTU010000024.1, read as the reverse complement.
TCGTTATGTCCACGCATTGAAAGTGCCGCCAGTTGCAGGCCCGCGATCCAGCCCTCTGTGCGTTGTTCCAGCGCTTCAATGTCTGCACTCGATAGCGACAACTGCATGACCTGTGTCAGGAAATCAGCAGCTTCATCGGCGGTAAAGCGCAATTCTGCGACGCGCAATTCGGTCAACTGGCCACGCCCGCGAAGACGAGCCAGTGATAGTTGCGGGTCTTCACGGGTCGCGATGACAAGATGCACCTGTGGGGGCAGGTACTCCAACAAAAAGCGAAGCACATCATCAATTTGTGTGTTGTCAATAAGATGGTAATCATCCAGCACCAGCAGAAATGGGTCGGAAACGGCGGCAATATCATTAAGTAAGCGTGTTAGAAGTGATTCAAATGGGTGTTGCCGGGCAGAAGACAACGCCTCATAGACAGCTTCTCCAATCCCCGGTTCAACGGTTTGCAAGGTGGCAATGAGATACATCATGAAACGCAATAGATCATTATCGCCTTCATCTAGCGAGAGCCATGCTACAGGTTGTTCGCGAGTGCTTAGCCAATCACTGAGCAGCGTGGTTTTCCCGAAACCTGCCGGAGCAGAGACGAGGATCAATTTGCGATGCAAGCCAGCGTCGAGATATTCAAACAAACGGGTACGCGATACGATAGTTGGGCGCGAGGGGGGTATGTAGAGCTTGGTTTTGAGGATTGGCGTTGACATGGCCAGATTATACTCATCTCGCTATCAAGGGCAACCGGCACCCGGCGTGCAGCATCCGCTTGCTAGCAACAGCCAAACGCTGTATCCTTAGCGCTATACAACAATCAGATGGGAGGTTATGGTATGAGTAATATTGAAGAACTTCGTAAAAAAGTGTTGGAGCGCGAAGAACCTGATATAGAATCTTTTGGCACAATTGACAGAGGCACACAGAAAGTCGATGATGGTCGTATTTTTGGGCTTAATGGCGTGGAGCGTATGTTTCTCGCGATGGGGCTGTTCCTGGTTGTCAGCATGTTCAGTGTGATGTTGTTGTTGGCAACGGCGAGCGTCGCTGTACCATAACTGTCGTCAGGCTTTAACAATTTCTATACAAATCGTATACTGAGCTTTAATTGCACCACGGCATCATTATAGATGAGTAGCATCCTGTAAGTGCCTAACGGCTTTTTCCCTCCCTGGCTCCCACCCAATTTTTGGTCGTTAGGCATACCCCATACTCCACACCAGCACTTTCCTTCTAACCACATATCTTGTCGAAGTATGCCAAACTCCACTATAATAAGCATTCATCACAATTTTGATCTCAAACGAGTAAACCATCATGAGAAAACCAATCGTTGCACTGGTTGGGCGGCCCAATGTCGGTAAATCGACGCTCTTTAATCGCCTGATTGGTGAACGCAAAGCTGTAATTTCTGAAATTCCCGGTACTACTCGCGACCGTATTCACGGAGATGTGGACTGGAACGGGGTAGAGTTCACTCTGATTGACACTGGCGGGATCGAAGTCTACCAACCGCGCGGCGGTCGTGATACCTCGGTTCTGGCCGAAGGATCACGCATGTTTGTCGAGCAGATCAAAACTCAGGCGTTGATCGCCATTGAAACCGCCGACGTGGTCGTGCAAGTGGTCGATGTGCAACAGGGGGTCACGGCTGCCGACGAAGACATCGCCAACATTTTGCGCAAAGCGAATAAACCCGTTCTCGTGGCAGCCAACAAGCTCGACCACATGACGCAGGAAGACGACGTCTATGAATTTTATACGCTCGGGCTTGGTGAAGTTATTGGTCTAACTGCCATTCACGGCAAAGGTAGCGGTGATTTGCTCGACCGCATTGTGGAATCTTTTGCAGATGCGCCTACCGTCGACTTTGATGCTGAAGATGACACGCTGCGCATCGCGATCGTTGGGCGGCCCAATGTTGGAAAATCCAGCCTGCTCAACAAAATTCTGGGGCATGAACGCTCGATTGTCTCTGACGAAGCTGGCACCACCCGTGACGCTATTGACACTGAAATGACCTGGCACGGCGAACCTATCACGTTAATTGACACGGCCGGCATCCGGCGGCGCGGCAAGATTGACCCCGGCATCGAAAAGTATAGCGTGCTACGTGCATTGAAAGCGATTGAACGTGCTGATGTGGCACTGTTGCTGATTGACGCTGATGAAGGTATCACCGCTCAGGACGCGCACATTGCTGGGATGGTCATTGAGCGTTTTCGCAGCTTGATTATCCTCGTCAATAAATGGGACTTGATCGAAAAAGACAACCATACGATCTATGAGTATGAAAAGGTAATTCGCCAGGACCTTGCCTTTGTGCCCTATGCGCCCATGATATTCATCAGTGCGTTGACTGGCCAGCGTGTCCATCGTGTGCTAGAAACCGCGATGGCGGTTTGGGAAGAACGGTTTCGGCGTATCCCCACCAGTGAGTTGAACCGTGTGGTGCGTCAGGCTATTGCCGCACACCCACCCACTGGTCGTGACACTCGCAAGTTGAAAATCTATTACGCCACACAGGTTCGTGCTAACCCGCCGACGATCCTTTTTCACGTCAATGACACTCGTCTCGTGCATTTTAGTTACGAACGTTACCTTGAGAATCGTTTGCGTGAAACCTATCCATTGTCGGGGACACCCCTACGCTTTAGCTTCCGTAAAAGTGCTGGCAAACGTTAACCCTACTGTTCGCCCATGTCTGGGTGACGATGAATGGCGCGGACTCGACGAATGGCTACAATCGAGCATGGTGCAAGTATACGAAGGAAGGCTGAAGCGATGATGCGTGAGTTTGCGGTAGTGGGGCGTCTAACAGGAATCGTGTTACTCATCATGATAGCGGCCAGCATAATGTTGATTCAGCCGCGAACTGTCACCGCACAAGACCCCTGTAGCGGACTGGTGCAGACCCGTTTGGCACCCGGCGCCACGGCCCGCGTCATATTTGATGGCGATGGTCTGGGGAGTGCGCTGCGTAACCGTCCCGGAAAAGAACAAAGCGGCAGTGAGCTGGTCGGCAATTTGCCTGAAGGAACTGTCATCACCGCTGTCACAGGGCCCGTGTGTCTGGATGGAATGGTCTGGTGGCGTGTTGCACTCACTGATGCTCGTGAGTTCTGGATTGGTGAAGGCGACAGCCAGCGTTACTACATTGAACCGTTCACCCTGAGTACCGAAATTATGCGCCCGCGGCAGGAAAGCCCACGTGCGATTGAACGCTGGCAGGTAACGTATTCTGGAGATGTGACGTCGTTGCCAGCATTACCTGTCCCTGAAGCAGAAACGGTTGTCGCGCGTGACCGTTGGCAACCGGCCGACATCAACGCCGCAAATGATGCTTTGAACCAACGTCGCCAGCAATGCCCTGAAGTATTGGAAGGCACTGCGTGGGAAGGAATTACAAACGCGGCTGATGTTGAAGTCCCTGAGTCACCGTTTGAAATTGTCCCGGCTCCTAGTGGTGGACGGGCCTTGCTCATTCGGCACTGGGTGTTGCCCATTCCGACATGTGGCGGCGCACCGGGGCGCTATTTTGGGATAAGCACTGTCCACTTTGTGCGCGAAGACCGACCTCTTGTGGACCTGTTCCCTTATGGTCAACATGGCGGTACACGGTCCCGTGCGGCTTGCCTCTCCCCCGATGTGAACGATAGCGCGTGGACAACCTATATCAGTCAGGCCCGCTGGTCGCCAGACAGTGACACCGTTGCCCTGTCTGTACGCTATCTTGACCAGGACAGTGCCAACCCGGCCCGCGACTGCGCCTATTATTTCGTATTCCTGGTTGATGTGTTTAATGTCAGTGTAACCCCGATTGCCGAGGGGCGGCGACCGTTTTGGGGCGGGGGTGGCACGCGCCTCTATTACTTCACCTTCGAAGCCGACAATGCCTACAATGTGCTTTCGGAACAACTATGGTTGCTCAATAATGGGCAAACAACTCAGGTCAATGTCAGTGAGGCTGAAGGGGTACAGTTTGTGCCGAATGTGTTCAATTCGACAGGGACGCGCCTGCCCGCAAATGAAGACGGTAGCCAGATTCTTGTCTGCAATTATGCCAGTGGTTGCCCGGAAGTGTTGCAATTCAATATCGCCCGCCGTTTGTTCAGCGACCCCATTGTGCTGCCTGAAGACCTGACACCGCGCGAAATTTCGACAGTGTTGTATGTTGCGAATGACACACGCTTGTTATGGCGCACAACAGATGGGCGACTGTATATGCAATCTATCGCCGGGCCAGACCGCAACTATAGCCAGCAATTGAACAGCTTGCCCGATGGTGCGGCTGTTGTGCATGTTGAACTGGTGCCAACGGGGATCGGGGCTATTCTTGAGCTTGATAACGGCGACTATATGCTGATGAACACGCTAACGCTTGAACTGATGATGCTTGATCTATCGTAGCGTGCTGTCATTCCGCTAAAACGCATGAGGAAAGACGTGCCCGAGCAATCAGGCACGTTTTTCGTTTGGAGGCAAAACTGTGTTCACGGGACGCATCTGAAGGGTAGAGCGAATATCTGGTTTTGGGTCAGGCAGTGTGAGTTTTTGGGTTTTACCGTGATTCACACTTGGTGATGCTGTGGTGGTCACGGGTGGTGTGTGGCGCTGAGGTGTCGTCGTTGCAGTGCTATGATCGACACGCGCTGCATGGATTTCCAATTCCAGCGCACCTAGCCGCAAACGGTCGCCTTGTTGTATAACATAACTGGTGTCAGGCGACATTCGTTTTCCATTTAGATAGCTGCCGTTATAGCTGTTGAGGTCAAAAGCCACGATACGCTGGTAATGGTCCGTCGCCAGCATCACATGACGCCGTGATACACCATTGTCAAAGCCGCCGAATTGACTTAAGTCGAAATGTACGACACCTGCGGTGCTATCATGTGCTGCTCGCCCCAATATCGCCTGGGTGGCAAAATGCAAGGTAACTCGCTTGTGCCCGGGAGCAAAAGACAATTCAATTGTTGCTGTTGGGTGTGCAGCCTCACTGTTGGCTTGTGGTTCGTGTTTATCACTGTAATGAATGGCCATCAGTGTTCGTTCCTTTCGCAATGTGGTGTGCTACATTTATAATCATAGAGTGAAAGTGCCCGATTGTGGAGTGTTTTTGTACAAAACCTAAAAAGTTCATGAAAAATTTGAGGCAATTCTAAGGGGAAAATTAAATGAAAAGCTACAAGCCACGACATCCCAAGCAAATTGACTATCAGGCCATTGCAGAAGCCATTGTGCGAATGGCCGCTGCCTACCGTGCGCCTTATGTCTCGGTTATTGGCTATAGCGAAGCCTTGTTAGAAGGTCTTTCGGGGGAACTACAAGAAACCCAGCAGGAAGATGTTGCTGCGATTCGTGTTTGTGGCTGGGAAGCGCTAGGACACCTGAATGATATTCTGGATGTGATGTTGCTGGTCAGTGACGAAATTGAATACAACATGCAGACGTTGCAGGTGCAAACGATCATCAATGACGTCAAACGCGACTTGCAGCGCACACATCAGACTGCCACTAAACGAGTTGAGACGGTGTTCAATATTGAAAAAGATGCCCGTGTTCACGCTGATGAGCTACGGTTGCGGCAGGTCTTGCTGGGCCTGGTAGGCAATGCATTGGTCACGGTTGAAAATGGTAAAGTGGTGTTGAAGACAAGCACAACCGATACGCATCTCATCATCACTATTCGCGATGCCTGCCAGTTAGCCAGTGAAGATGATTACACCTACTTTTTTGAACCGAGCTGGGTGAGTCGCCTGGAATCTAACCACTGGCGACAGATGCAATGGCAAACGTATTTGACGGACCAGTTTGTGCGTGCATTCGGTGGTGAAGTGTCAGTCGGAGCCGTCCCGGCTGATGACAGTTTACCGGCTGGAACACAAATTACAATTGAATTGCCGCTTGTTACCGACAACCAACAGCCGTCTTTAGAAAACCCAGCGTCGTCCGATGCACAGGCGACCGGGGGAGCCACCACAGAGCAGTAGTGCGTGCCGCGATGGGTTCGTTTTCTGGAAATCGGCTATCCTGATATGAAAGCCTATTCAGGCTTCTAAACGTATTTTGCTCAAGTAGAAATGGATAACGATGCTCCGGAAAATCGCTGTGGTTATGATTACGCTGTCCGTTTTGGTTCTGGCAAGCCCCGGCAATGCTCAGGAGAACAGCACGCCAACGCTTGTTGCACTGCATCATACGGGTGATGGGTCGGTTGTTGTTTTCGATGATTCAACCGGGACGACAACTGAACTGCTAGCGGCTGATGCTGTGCCAGCAGATGCTTTTGTGCGCGGTGCGCTTTCCCCGACGGTAGACTATGCCGCTGTGCTGGTTGAACAGGTGAATGACGCGCTCTACCGTTCTGACAATGACGACTTCATTGCAGGCACATCTATCAGTGAGCAAGGGCTTACCAATACCCTCTACATCTTTGATCTCAGCAACAATGAAATCGTCGTTCAGCGTGAAACGTTCCCTGACGACTTTCAGTTGCCTGCTGAGTGGTTCCCCGGGACAAATCCGATCTTGAATACCGATATTGTCCCCACATGGTCGCCGGATGGTCGGCGCTTGCTGTGGCTAGAAGGCACACCCTATCGTACAGAAGCGGCGCGTAACGGTTTCGGTCGGCTGGTCCTCTTTGACACTACAGATTTGTCTGTGACCGCGTTGCCCATGCACGCAGGCACCCCGTTTGACCTGCACTGGTCACCTAACGGACAGTATGCAATTTATCAGGCGATCAGCAATTTTGGGACAGGGGCAGGCTACAACGGTGAGGGGACATACGTGCTATTGCCCGACAATACTGTGCGAGAAATGCCATTACCACAAGAAGATGCAGATGACATCGTGCCACTGGGGTGGCTTGCAGACAACACCTTCGTTTTCTCGATGTTCTCCATCCTGGCTGGTGGTGAAGGGCTTTTCGTTTATGATCCGGCAACCGATGCCCTGACAACATTGATCGACATCCAACAGCAACTTGACGCCGACGCTAACGACATTCACCCGGAAAGCGGGCAGATTGTCGTTACCCTGACCGACTTCGTAGACCAAGCAGGACCACTTGAAGCCGGTACCTATCTTTTCCGCAACGCCAGCGCTGAACCTGTGCTATTGATCGACCGTTTTGAATTCAGCGGCACCGTGCCCGTCGTGCAATTCGTCTCAGCGAATACCCTCTATGTTGCCACTTTTTCGCCAGGAACCTTTCGAGGCACGGTTGACCTGACTACTGGCGAGATTATACCTCTGGAAGGCACACAGCGCTTTGTTCCCTTTGACCTTATCGGCAATGATTTTATGGTTACAGAAGGTGACGATGGCATGAACGTGCAGCTATTCCAGACTGAGCAGGACGGTGGCGCATCTTACACGCTCCCTATCTCGTCTACTGAAGCGTTTACATGGCTTTCGAACTCAGTTTTTGTGGACTATCTGCGCGTTACACCCACTGAGATAGAAACCGCCACCACTGTTTTCGTCGGGACAACAACCGGCGATTTCAAAGCGGTAACCGTCGCCGAAGATGGTTATATTCTGGATGTGCAGATCGAATAGTGTGTCCGTGCTGTGAATGGTTGAAAACCGGCCAAGTTTTATCCCCCTCGGCCGGTTTTTTGAGCTTAGCAGATACGCGGCAGCAACTCCCCAGCAGGCAGATCGACCACACGCTTAGCCCCAATCTGGGTGCGGGTGACGACAATGCCGGGGTGGTCGGTCACTACTTCACCGATGATAGCTGCATTCTGTCCATGGGGCGCATTACGCATAGCAGCAAGGACAGCCTCGGCGTGTTCACGCGGCACAATCGCAACGAGCTTGCCTTCATTGGCGACATAAAATGGGTCTAGTCCCAGCATTTCGCAGGCACCACGCACGGACGGGTCTACAGGTACAGCAGCTTCGTCAAATTCAATGCCAATCCTCGACGCGACTGCCAGTTCATTGAGTACGGCTGCCAACCCACCGCGTGTGGCATCGCGCAGGCAATGCACATCTTTCGTAACGCCTAGGATGGCCTGTACCATCTCCAACAAGGATGCGGTGTCGCTGACGATGGTTGAGTCAAAGGTTAACCCCTCGCGCACGGACATAATCGCGATGCCGTGGTCGCCAAGTGTGCCACTAACCAGCACCACATCACCCGGTTGGGCTTGATCGGCGGCAATGTGTACGCCTTCGGGTACCACCCCGACGCCAGTTGTATTGATATATAGCCCGTCGCCGTGGCCTTTGTTCACAACTTTGGTATCTGCCGCGATAATCTGCACCCCGGCTGCCTTTGCTGCATTGCCAAAACTGGTCACGATCTGGCCGAGGTCGTCCATTGGCAGGCCTTCTTCAAGGATGAACCCGGCGGACAGGTAACGCGGTATTGCCCCGCTCATCGCCACGTCGTTGACCGTGCCATTAATCGCCAGTTCCCCAATGTTGCCACCGGGGAAAAACAGCGGATTGATGACAAAGCTATCCGTACTCATCGCCAGGCGGCCGTTGGCGTCTGCTGGCATACTGAATAGCGTTGAATCGCCGTACTGGTTGAGCAAGTCATTTTTCAACAGTGGCGCGAAAAGATGCTCAATCAAATCAGCCATCATTTTGCCGCCGCTACCGTGTCCTAGTACCACCGTGGGATAGTTGCGCAGCGGGGCCGGGCATGTCCAGCTTGTGAAATCTGGTGAGTCATCATCACCAGACAAGTTAATCAGGTTGTGCTGCTCGGCATTGTTCATTGCTGCGACGCCTTTTCTTGCACAGCCTGCAAGCGCCCAAAGCGATAATAGGCCGCACAAGCGCCTTCAGAGGAGACCATCGTCGCGCCGAGTGGGTTTTGCGGTGTGCATTCTTTGCCAAACGCCGGGCAATCGACAGGCTTCTTAATGCCCTTCAAAATCTCGCCGCTGATGCACACGGGCGATTCCTCGGTGATGATGCTTAAGACGTCGGGGAAACGAGTTTCGGCGTTGAAGTCGGCGTATTCCTCGCGCAGACGGTAGCCGCTCGACGGGACGTTGCCAATGCCGCGCCATTTGCGGTCAGCCATCTCAAAGACCTCTGTAACCAATTTCTGGCTGGGGACATTGCCTTCGCGGGTGACAGCGCGTTCGTAAGCGTTCTCGACCGTGTTGCGTCCCTGCTCAAGTTGTTGAACCGCCATCAGAATGCCACGTGCAAGGTCAACAGGTTCAAAGCCTGTAACAACGATGGGGACAGGATGCTTTTCAACAAGGTCTTCATATTCCCAGTAGCCCATCACGGCGTTGACATGCCCCGGCGCGAGGAAACCATCAACAACCACATCGTCCGCTTCCAACAGCGCGGCCAGCATTGGCGGCACCGTTACATGGGACACCAGCACCGAATAGTTGGTCACACCAAGCCGCTTGGCCTGAAAAACAGACATGGCATTGGCGGGCGCGGTGGTTTCAAAGCCAACAGCAAAGAAAACGATCTCTTTGTCGGGGTTCTGTTGCGCCAGTTTTACAGCGTCCAGCGGAGAATAGACAATTCGCACGTTGCCGCCGGCCGCTTTGACACTGAACAGGTCTTTTTCAGAGCCGGGCACGCGCAGCATATCCCCGTACGACGTGAAAATGACGTTCGGCCGCCCTGCGATTTCGACCGCTTTATCGACCAGTTCCAATGGCGTGACACACACCGGGCAGCCCGGCCCATGAATCAGCGTGATCTCGTCTGGCAAGAGCGTATCCAGCCCACTTTTGAGGATGTTGTGTGTCTGGCCGCCGCAGACCTCCATGAGTGTCCACGGGCGCGTAACAGTGCTGGCGATTTGCTCCAATAATTGACGAGTGACATCTCCGTCGCGATATTCATCAAGGTGCTTCATAATGGTCTACTTTCTGCTTCTGTGATGGTTGGTGTGGTGTGGTATTGCGTATGGCCGATGATAGCCTGACCTAATGCTAGCCCACCGTCATTTGGCGGAACAAGCCGATGGGTGTAGACGGTTAAGTTTGCGGTTTCAAGTGCAGGCACGGTTTTATTCAGTAACGTCACATTCTGGAAGACACCCCCGGTCAGCGCCACCTCACGGATACCTGTTTCTGCCACGAGACGTTGCACGGTGTTGACGATCATCGCCGCAATACTGTTATGGAAACGGGCCGCGATAATATTGGCTGACACACCCTCCCGCCAATCATTAACAAGTTGCGTGATGAGCGGAGCCGGGTCCAGCCCTGCGGCGGTATCATCAATGGGGTAAACGCCATCTTCGTGTGCGTCAGCCACCGCTTCGAGTTCGATGGCGGCTTGCCCTTCGTATGTCGCCACCTGACACACACCCAACAACGCCGACACCGCATCAAACAGCCGGCCGACACTGGAAGTCAGCGGGGTGTTGATACCACGCTCTATTTGTTGCTGCACGATGCGTGTTTCTTCGGCGGAGAGGGAACCTGCCGGCGGCAAGTCTTCCGCTAAAGTTAGTCCACTCGTCATCAGGGCAGCAAGTGCGATACGGGCCGGCTTGCGGGTAGAGGCGTCTCCACCCGGCAGCGGCATTGGTTTTAGATGGGCGAGGCGCTCGAAGCCGTGATAATCTGCCAGCAGAAATTCCCCACCCCAGATGGTGCCGTCGGTGCCGTAGCCTGTGCCATCGAAGCAAACACCAATCACGGGACGTTCGCCGGATAGTTGATGTTCGGCCATACAGGCAGCGATATGCGCGTGATGATGTTGGACAGCAATGCGGGGCAGCGTGTCATGTTCGGCACGGTCAACTGCATAGCGTGTACTGGCATAATCCGGGTGCAGGTCATGGACAATCAGCGTCGGTGTGACGCGGAACATCGTCTCAAAATGGGTAATGCCTTGCTCTAGCGATTGAACGGTCGCGTAATTGTCGAGCGTGCCGATATGGTGACTCAGTAGGGCGCGGTTTTCACGGGTCAGGCAAAAGGTGTTTTTCATTTCACCGCCGACGGCCAGCACCGATGGCATCGCATAGGGCAACGTCACCGGGAAGGGGACATAGCCACGTGAGCGCCGCATAGGCAGCGTAACACCATTCCACACGCGCACAACAGAGTCATCAGTGCGGATGTAGATGTCGCGGTTATGGAACAGGAATGCGTCGGCAATGTCGGCCAGTTTTTCCTGCGCAGCGTCATTGGTCGTGACAATGGGCTCACCCGAACGGTTGCCGCTGGTCATCACCAATGGTGGCATGTCCGCATCGAATAATAGTCGATGCAGCGGGGTGTAAGGGAGCATCACGCCAAGCGTAACTTGTTTTGGTGCGACCTCGTTGGCAAGGCTCTGGCCTGTGGTTTGATGCAAAAGTACAATTGGTGCAGCCGGAGCAGTCAACAGGGTAGCTTCTTCAGCGGAGACGACACAATAGCGTTCTATCTGTGCCATGTCGCGCATCATCACGGCGAATGGTTTGTCCGGACGTTGTTTGCGGCGGCGTAGTTCAGCCACAGCAGCGGCGTTCGTCGCATCACACGCCAGATGAAAGCCACCAAGCCCGCGCAGGGCCAGAATTTTGCCGGCGCGTAGTAGCGAGATAGCCTGCTGAATGGCGTCATCTTTATCAAAGCGCTGGCTATCATATTCAAGCCACACCTGCGGCCCGCATTCTGCACACGCGACGGGTTGCGCATGAAAACGACGGTTCGCCGGGTCGTGATACTCAGCTGCACAGACCGGACACAATTCAAACTCGGCCATCGTAGTCTGCGGACGGTCGTAGGGAATGTCTTTGATGATGGTGAAGCGTGGCCCGCAGTTGGTGCAGTTGATAAACGGATAACGATAGCGCTGATCGGTTGGGGTTAGCAATTCGCGTTGACAGTCCGCACACAACGCCACATCCGGCGAAATTGGTTGGAACGCGCCTTCAATGCGATGGCTGTTGCGGATTTCAAAGACGGTGAAACCTTCTGGCGGACAGTCCGTTACGGTGAAGGTGTCAATGTGGGAGAGGGGTGGGGCTTCAGCGGACAAAGCAGCAATGAATGCGTCGAGTTGCTCGTGAGTACCTTCGACTTGAATATCTACACCCTCGGATGTATTGCGCACCCACCCCCCAAGATCATGACGCAGGGCCAGGTTGTATACGAAGGGCCGAAACCCTACGCCCTGTACAATCCCCGTGATGTGGATCGCTTTGCCCTGCATGACGCACCGCCCCTATAACTCGCGTTGGCGCTATTGTTGTGTGTTCTGGAATGTTGTGACCTGCTCGGCAAGCCAGTCCGTCCACGCATCAACGCCTTCGCCCGTGGTTGCGGAAATTGGGAAAGACTGCAAACTCGGGTTGAGCATTTCAACGCCCTTGACGAAGTAATCCATCTTGAAATTGAAATAGGGCAGCACATCAATTTTGTTGATGATCAGCGCATCAACGCCCCGATACATGGTGGGGTACTTGTAGGGTTTGTCGTCACCTTCAGGGACACTGGCAATTAGTACGCTCTTGTGGGTGCCGAGTTGCCAGCTTGAGGGGCAAATCAAGTTGCCGACGTTTTCAACAATGAGGAGATCAATGCTGCTCAGGTCCATTTGTTGCAGCGCCGTTGAGAGCATCACCGCATCAAGGTGGCAGTTCCCACCAGTGTTGATTTGCAGGGCTTGCATGCCAGCAGCGGCGGCGCGGTCGGCGTCGATGGTGGTATCAATATCGCCATCAACCATGCCCAGCCGGAAGCGGTCTTTGAGCCGTTCTTGCGTCGCGACGATGGTGGTGGTTTTGCCAGACCCCGGCGACGACATGATGTTTATGGCGAAGACCTGATTGTCTTCTAGCAATTTGCGGTTGTTAGCAGCAATTTGATCGTTTGCAGAGAGGATTTCTTCAACGACAGGTACTTTAATAACGTCCATGGGAATTGTGGTCCTTTTGTGTGTGATCTTCAGTGTTCAATAGCATCAATGTGCAACGATGATCGTTCAATATATCAATTATACGTCAGGTCAGCGGGTCCGTCGATTCAGTCTCTACCACCTCGCGGGTGGTTTGTAGGTTGGCGTCGAGCGCTACATCGTCCACGTCTACATCGCTGTGCAGTTCTTCTTCAAACTCGCCCATCTGGTGCAATAGTTCCAGAATGCGGAATGCTTCTTCTTCATCAACCTTGCTGATGGCAAAGCCGACGTGAATCATGGTGTAGTCACCGACTTGTGGGTCTTCCAGATACGCAAGGCACGCTTCTTTGGCAATGCCGCCAAAGTCGACTTTGCCCATCGTCAGGCCAGCAGTTTCATAGATTTCAGTGATTTTGCCCGGAATCGCCAGACACATAGCGGTACTCCTCAATGAAAATAACGGTCAGGGGGTTGGTGGGGTGGGCGCGGTTTCAGCCGTTTCTACGTTGATCGAATCCAGTCGGAACTCTTCACCGCCTGTCACATGAACCTGGTCGCCACCACATGTCGGGCAGTTCAGCGTGCCGCGTTCAGGATAATATGGCGCGTTGCAGGTGAAGCACATCATCTCGGTGGGGGTGCGTTCAAAATGGAGGGTTGCGCCTTCAGCAATTGTATCGCGGCTGATGATGTCCCAATAGAATTGCACAGAGTCGTCAATGATTGATGATAAATCCCCGATGACGAGGTAAAGATCAGTGATGCGCACCGCATCGGCTTGTTCTGCATGACGTAACGCAATCTCGAGAATGCTCTGGGTGACGGGTAGCTCGTGCATGGGGGGCTCCAAATGCTATGTTGTGCGATGATGGTGTATTGCGTTCACTGTGTTCGTAGCATAGCGTCAATGCACTGCTCATTCATCTGTGATGGATAATGAAAGGCAGTGACTTTTGTCACGTGATTTCTATAAGATGATGGCCTTACAGGGAGAAAAATTGCCATCTTTGGCACTGAAAAGTAGTGGACAGTAGTGGTATGACCGCAATCGAAAAGGTGCTACCAGCCGACGCCAGCAGCACCCTTTATTGGTCGTGCCGAGTATTTGTATGAGGTGTTTAATTGATCGTCAGCGTCAGCTCGTATTCACCTTCGCCACCCCAACGTGTGGCAACAATGACATATGTGCCATCTTCAGGTAAAGTGAATTCAAGCAAGCTGTTGACCCCTTCACCACCGTCATCATTTTCTGCGATTTCGTTGCCCTCAGCGTCGCGCAAAATCAACAGCGTGTCCAACCCGCTAAAGTCGTTGGTGGACGTCATGCTAACGCTAATCTGGTCGCCGGCACTGCCATCAAAAGCGTAGAATTCGGCGGGCGTCACATCATTAATTTCACTCGTAACTGTCTGATTATTGGCAATGCTGATCTGATTCAGTTCGACGCTCTCTATTGTCAGAACGAACGTGCCTGTCCCACCCCAGCGGGTCGCCTGAATCGTGTAGACACCGTCTTCTGGTAATGGCTGACCCACGATCAAAGAATTGAGTCCCTCTCCACCATCATCATTTTCGCTGACCAACATGCCATCAGGCCCGAGGAGTTCAAGGTAGGTGTCGAGGCTGCTGTCCTCATCAGCCGTCATGCTGATAGTCACCACATCGCCCGCGTTCCCTTCAAACGTATACGGGATTGAGGTACTGCTTTCAGTGATTTCACCTTCGACCATGTTGCCATAGATGAGATCAACATCGCCCGTTGGTTCAGCGTCAGTTGTGTCGTCTGTTTCATCCTTGTCTTCATCCGCGTCACCATCACCAAAACCGCCCAGGTCACCGAGTCCCGTACCGTCGCCGTCTGTTTCACCATCCGCTTCAGCGCCAGCGGTAGTGCCCTGAATGTCAGTGCCTTCCACGCTCATGCTATTGATGATTTGCAGGAACAGCGCTTCAGTTTCTTCACCAGCTTCCATTTCGCTGGTCGCGTACGATACGAGAAAAGCTGCATCGTCAGCAATGACCACAGTATAGAGCTGGAAGTTATCTTCGCCAGGGGTGTTGTAGAAAGGCCAGTCGCCGATTTCGGTTTCAAGCACTTCCAGTTCTGCGGCGGTACTTTCACCGTCAGCTTCAAGCCCTTGCAAAATCTGGCTTACAATGGCAGCGGCGACATCATAGTCAGTATCGCCTTCGGCCAGTGTAGCGAGCGCGGTTACCTGTTCCGGTGGGAAGTAGAAGACCAATAGCCCTTCGCCCTCAAAATCAGGGGTTTCTGGGCCGGAAAGGATAGTCAACGTAGACTCATCGGTGACAACCTCGCCTTCCCATTCTGACGGCACACCGATGGTCAGCCCCGTTTCTTCCCAGGTGACGGGTTCAAGCTCGCGGTCATCCTGCGCACCGACCAGGGCCACGCTGAACGACATTGCTACCACGGCAACAACGACAACCAGTACATTTAGCTGTTTCTTCACGCAAATTGCTCCTTGTGTGTGGAAAATTGAACAGTTTTCAGTATATGCATGGCAAAAAAATGCGCCAGCGCAGCGAAGCAATATATAACTGACGTTTATCCTACGGTACATTTTGAGTATACGCTACACTGATGATTCAGTCTGCACTGGCGTCACTTTCGACATGGCGCGTACCATCTTCGTACCAGATTACCTACCTCTATATTGATTTTCCCTGAGATAGTAAATGACAAAATGGGACGCGCAGTTGGAATGTTCTGTGCGACGACGTGAGCTATCAACTTGTTGGTTTATGTTGTAGCGTACACGACTACCTTGTTTCACAGACATCTATTTCAGGTATAATCCACCCGGCCTCTGCCCCTAATTGTGCAATATATGCGCTTGCCCTATACTTATCACGTCAAAACAGAGTACGGGGCTACACTATGAACAGGATACGCATTTTAAGATCAATTTTACTGGGGGTAGTGTTGCTGGTCATTATTGGCGGCACAGCACAACGCCCAACCGTGAGCGCGAAAGAGCAACCAGTAACCATTGAACAGACAACCGACACCACTCTACCAGAAGGTATAACCCGGGTTTATCAATCTGGCGACAGCATCACCATTAACACATCCGGTAATGCCTCTCCTTATCCATCTACGGTTACATCACTGGCAAGTGCAACCATCGCTGATGTCCGTGTTAATATTGATAACCTTTCGCACACTTTTCCTGATGATATTGATATGGTGCTGGTGTCACCTATGGGAACCGCTGTGCGTCTGATGCATAATGTTGGTGGTAACGAAACCTTCCCGCTTTCCAATGTTGATCTTGTTTTTAGCGACGATGCTAGCACATCCCTGCCAAATTCATCACAAATAACCTCGGGGGATTATCTTCCAACAGTTGGCACAGCCGAGTTTGCCGAAGGTCTTGATGTCGATGCGACCATACCCGGCAACCCAACGGTTAACAATGCATTGTTGGCTTTTGATGGTGAATCGGCGAATGGAACCTGGTCACTTTATGTCTTTGATGATACCGTCGATGATGGCGGCAGCATTTCAGGCTGGTCACTGGAGATTACTACACTCGGCACGGTCACAATTGTTAAGTCAGACGGTTCAACGGTGGTTACTGAGGGTATAGAACCGAATCTTGGTGATGGCGATG